>CALXGY010000001.1 GCA_944387955.1 uncultured Faecalibacterium sp.
TTCATCAGCGCAGAGGTCAGGCCCAGAACGATGCCGCAGGCCGCCAGGGCCGCGATGGGCATCAGAAGGCTTCGTCCAAGAGCAGAAAAGAAGGTCATGATTTTATTCTTATTCATGATCCGCATACTCCTTTTTTCTGTATTCCGATTTCACTTTCTTTACATCCGTGCTTGTGGGGCTTGCCCTCCCCGCTGGTCGGGGAGGGGCCCCGATTGTTTTTGCATCACAGCCCTACCGCAAAGATCCCGGGACAGTCCAGGCTGCCGAACCTCCCGGGAACCGGCATTTTGCCGGCCTGCCGGCTCTGGGCCGGCGCTGTGGGGCTCAGTGGAGCTCCGGCCACATTCCCTTGTTGGCCTCGATGAGGGCGTCCAGCACCTGGCGGGCCTTCTTGGCGTCGTTGATCAGGCGGTTCAGGGTAAAGGCCTCCAGAGCCTTCTGGTAGGAGTTCTCGAAGTAGGCGTCCACGATCAGCTTCTCGCAGGAGACCTGGTTGACCAGCAGACCCAGATAGAACTGGGGAATGTTGCCCACACGCATGGGCCGGGGGCCGTTGCTGCCCAGCTCGCAGACCACTTCCACCATGGCGTCGTCCTGCATGTTGGCGATGGCGCCGTTGTTCTCCACAATGAGGATGTGGCGGTCGTTCTTGTTGTAGGCGATGGACTCGGCCACCTTGATCATCATCTCGGCGTGGGCGTCCGAGATGGCGTCGAACTTGTCCCCCAGCTTGCCCTCGGCAATCACCGCGGCGCACTCGGTAAAGACCCGCTTCTCACGGCCGGCGATGACCTCATCCGCACGGGTAAAGTTGGGGTTCAGGTGGCTGACCTTGTACTCGGGGTAGAGGTAGTACTGGTCGTAGGTATTGGGCAGATACTCGGGGAAGTCGTCCATGATGGTCTGCACCATGCCGTAGGTGTCCAGCCAGGACTGGTCCCGCTGCTCGGCGTCCTGGGGCAGGAAGCCATGCTCCTTGACCATCTGGCGGCTCTTGGGCAGCAGATCCTCGCCGGTGCGCACATCGTACATGTGGGTGAACCAGCCGTAGTGGTTCAGGCCGAAGTACTCGGGGTCCAGCACCTCCCAGTCACAGCCCAGCAGACGGCTACAGGAGCGGACCACATTCTCGGGCTGGTCGCAGATGTTGAGGATCCGCTTGTCGTTGGGGAACTCCCGGCGCAGGGCCTCGGCCACGATGGCGGCGGGGTTGGAGTAGTTGAGGATCCAGGCCTCCGGCGCGTAGGTGCGGATGTCGTGGATGGCCTTGATCATGTCCACGCAGGACCGCAGGCCGTAGGACATGCCGCCGGCGCCGCAGGTCTCCTGACCGATGATCCCCATGCTCAGGGGAATGTGCTCGTCCTGGGCCCGCATGTGCAGCCCGCCGGCGCGCATCTGCATAAAGACGAAGTCCATCCCCTCATAGGCTTCCCGGATGTCGGTGGTGTAGGAGAAATCCAGCTCGGGGAACCGCTCCCGGAACAGGATCTCGCCGTACTGGCCGATGGGCTTCTGCCGCTCGGCGTCGATGTCGAAGAGCACCAGCTTCTTCAGGGGGAACTCCTCCTTCAGACGGACAAAGGATTTCAAGAATCCCAGGGTGAAGGTGCTGCCGCCGCCCACGATACACAGATTGAACGATCTCATAGCGAAAACTCCTTTCATTTCTTCCATTCTTTTTAAGGCCGTATCCCGCGCCTTTCTTCTGGCCGCATTATACCGCGCCCCAAGGGGAGTGTAAATAGTTTCGCAATCAAGTGGTACGGATTCCGCATTTTATCATTTGTACCTGTAAAAGTAACAAAATACGGTCTGTTTTCCCCTCCTCCCGCCGGAAAACCCCGGCGGCTCTCCTCCCCCGGCATCAAAAAAGCCCCTCAGCCCCTCCGGCCGGTTGTTCCGGCCCGGAAGGGCTGAGGGGCAGAGGCGGCGCAAATCCGCCGCAGAACAGCAAAGCGAGCTCCCTCACAGGCCCGGAGAGACCTGTGCGAAAGCTCGCTTGCCGCCTTATGAGTCAGCGCGAATATAAAGAAGGATTTGGAAACGGCTCAGGAAAAAGATTACTCCTCCTCGTCCTTCTGGACGGGGCGGGCGGGCTGATAGAACCAGCCGATGCAACCCGGCGTACGCTTTGCCATGTCGCGGTCCACAACACCCTGGACACAATCCTGGATCAGCTGCTTGAGTTCATTTTTCATTGTGCACACCTCTGTTTTCCATGTGGATCTTCGGTCTTTTTTCGCGGCAAACAGCGCTGCGGCATCCGCGATCAGCGCTGCGGCGACACAGTTGGAGAAAAAGGGATCCAGCGCCAGCAAAAGATACAGCCCATTGAGCAGGGCCAGCCTCCTGCGGGCACTGTCTCGCAGAAGCTCCGCCTCCCGGGCGCTCAGATGGATCCGGGGATCGTTGGCCGGGGCCAGGACCCAGATCACAAGATCCGCCGCCAGCATGGGCAAAAGCACCCCGTGCTGCGGCAGCCGGGCGGCGGCCAGCAGACAGACAGCCTCCATCAGCACCGACAGCCCCAGACAGGACAGATACCGGGAGGCATGGTAGCCGTTGGTACAGCTGCGCAGGTACAAAAGACAGATGGTAAACACCAGCGTGGGGATGATGCCGGCCAGAATGCCCCCCACCCCCAGCAGCACCGCCCAGGTGAAGAAGGTGACCAGCCGTTTTTCAAAGCTGTAGACGCACCATTCCAGTGCGTCCTCCCGGATGATCCCGGAACGCAGGCAGCGCTCTGCCAGCAAGCGGGCGATCTTGTCCATGGCTCTTCCTCCGCTCCCCTGCTGTGGCTTAGCACAGACTATACCGCAGATCCTGTCGATCCGCCACAAAATTGTAACCAACGCCGACTTTTTTGTCACGAAACCGGAGTCAGGGGAATCTCTCCGGTGAACTGAAAGTAGCCGTTGTCGTAGCTCATCACATGCTCCCCGCCGTACTTGGCCAGGATGGCCCGGACATTGGCCAGCCCAAAGCCGTGGAATTCCGGCTCGGGCTTGGTGGTGGGCAGCTCGTCGCCGGAGATCCGGACCGGAGGGGAGGTGTTGCGCACCGAGAAGAAAAAGACCTCCCGCTTGTGCAGCGCCCGGATCTGGATGGCCCGGCCCCGGTCCAGCTTCTCACAGGCCTCGATGGCGTTGTCGATGAGGTTTGCCAAAAGCACGGTGAGGTCCGCCGCATCCAGGGTCAGGCCGGACAGGTCGTTGACCTCAAAGTGGAGCTCGATCTCCTTCTGGGTGGCCTCGGAGGCCTTGGTGTTGAACAGAGCGTCCAGGATGGGGTGGCGGCAGTTGACCAAAAAGAGCCGGTCGGTCTGCCGCTGGGAGACCGAGTCCAGGTAATCCCGGGCGGCGGTATACTCCTGCCGGTCCAATAGCTGGCGCAGCACCTCCAGATGGGCCCGGAAATCGTGGGCCCGGCGGCGCTGGTCGGCGTAGAGGCCGCAGGCGGACTCGATGTTCTTGGCCTGCATCCGCAGCTGCTGGTCCAGGGCCAGCAGCTTCTGGTTGTCCTGGGCGGCCTGCTCCATCCGCTGCAGCAGAAAGAGCATGGCGGCATTGGCCAGAAAGATCACCAGGCAGCAGATCAGCAGCACCGGCTCCTCCAGGTCCTGCCCGCCGGTGAGCCGCAGAAGGATGATGAGCATGAAAAAGGAGGCGAAGGGGAAGACCAGACAGAGCATCAGCTGGTAGGAGTGCAGCCGCAGCTCCCCCCGCAGATCCCTGCGCCGGGACATCAGCCGCCGGAAGCCCAGCATCAGACAGATCTGCAAAAAATAGTAGATCAGGGCGCAGACCGCAAAGGAGGTCAGGGATCCCTGGAGCTGGGCCGCGCTCATGCCGCAGAGTGCGGCTGCAGCCAGCCCGAATCCAAAGGAGAGCAGGTAGATCAGGACGTACTGGATCACTACCAGCAAAAATAGGTAGAGGGCCGAGATTTTCTTGTACAGAGTCCATCCCAGAAGCGTTTCCAGCAGCAGAAAGACCAGAATCTTGGCCGCCGGGTCCGCATCCAGCAGCCGCTGGTTGAGCACAACCCACAAGCTGTTGACCAGGGCATATCCCGCGGCGATTGCCCAGTATTTCCAGCCGGTCCAGCGGCGCGCGGCAAACACATCCAGAAAAACCAGCAGGCAGACCGTGTCCAGCCCGGTGCAGACCATGCTCAGCAGATGCTCCACTTGTTCTCTCCCTCCCACTGCAGATACCGCTGCTTGAGCTCAGAGTACTTTTTCTCGCTGGTGGGCAGCCAGATGCCGCCCTTGAGCCGCACCTGGTCGTGCTGGAACAGCTCGATGTGCTCCATGTTCACCAGATAGCTCTTGTGAATCCGCAGAAAGCCCAGCAGCTCCAGCTTCTGCTCCAGGTCGGACATGCTGCCGTAGAACTGATACTCTCCCCGCTCCTCCCGGAGAAGGTGCATGGTAATCTGGCGGCGGTCGGACTCCAGATAGAGGATCCCGGCCACCGGCACATGGATGTGCTCGGCGTTGATCTGGATGGTCAGCTCCCGCCTGCGGCGGCGCAGCTCCTCCATGGCCAGGGCCAGATACTGGGAGAGCTTGGCGGGGGCGTCGGATTTCAGCAGATAGCGGAAGGCCCCCACCTCGTACCCGTCCGGCGCGTACTGGATGAAGTTGGTGACAAAGATGATGATTACGTCCGACCGGGCCTCCCGCAGCCTGCGGGCCAGCTGGATGCCGTTTTCTCCCGGCATATCAATGTCCAGAAAGGCGATGTCGAACTCCTCTCCCTGGGGGAGACCTGGCCGGGCTGGGTGTACTCCAGCACCTGGGCCGTAATGCCTCCCTGCCGGCAGTACTGCCGCAGCAATTCCCCAATCCGGCCTGCCGCCGCTCTGTCGTCGTCACATACCAGGATCTTCATACCTGTTCCCCTCTTTCATCCGGCGCCGGCCCGGCCGGCGCCCGTCCGCTTGGCAGGGCTGCCGCCCCCGCTTTCCCGCTCCGAGGGCGCTTTCCCGCTTTATTTGTTTATAGTACTATATCGGAGCTCAAATTTCAAACCGCATCTTCCCAAAACGCAAAAAAACGCAAAAATGCGCAAAAAAACACGCCTCCGCCCCGGCTGCGCCCCCTTTGATGGGCCGCCGGGACAAAGGCGTCCGCCCTATAGCCGCTCACTGCATGCAGAAGTCGGCCAGATCGTCCTTGAGGCATCTGCGCGCAAAGTCCAGATCTCCCCGCTCCAATCCATCCAGGATGGAGCTGTGATTTTTCAGGTCGTTGGGCAGAGCCGCCCGGTTCCACTGGGACCAGTAAAACTGGGCGTAGGCCAGCTTCAAAAGCCGCATGGCCCGGCGCAGCTGCTGATAGCAGTACTCGTTCTGGGCCAGGGAAGCCAGCATCAGGTGAAAGTTCTCGTTGATCTGCCAGTGCTCCCAAACGTTGCTCTCCGGCTCCTCCTGCCGGATCAGTCCCCGCAGGCGGGCAATGTCCGAAGGACAGATGCGGTCGATGCTCTTGCAGAGCAGATGATCCTCCAGCACCGAGCGGAATTCCATGATGTTGGCCACATTGCCCAGCGTGAAGCTGAACACCTGGTAGCCATAGCGGGGAATGTTGGTGAGGATGGTCTCGCTGGTGAGCAGGATCAGCGCCTCCCGCACCGGAGACTTGCTCACCTCATACCGGCGTACCAGCTCCTGCTCGGTGATCACCTGCCCTGCCTTGAATTCTCCCTGAACGATGTCATTCAGGATGTCGTTGTATACCTTTTCTTTCAGGCTCACGGTCTGCGTCTGCTTCATCCCATTCCACTCCCCTGCTGTTCTGTAAAAAAAGCCCTATAAAAGCCCTGGTTTTCTTTTTCTATCTATTGTAGCATATTTTTTATGCACTGCCTACCCCTTCGCCCGGAGCAAAAACGACGCTGGGCAAAGGGTTTCGGCGCTGGGGACAAAAAGGCCCGTCCGTTCTCAAAAAGCGGGCGGGCCGGGAATTTCGGTATCCTTATGTATTGGGGGTGATGTTCTGGATCATCAGCTTAACGATCTCCTTGTCGGTCTCCTGCATGCCCTCGGACGCCAGCAGGCCGATGGCGCGGATGGTGTTTTCCACGCCGCGCTTGACAATGCCGTCGCCGCCCAGGAACTGCTGACCGTTTTTGTACATGTAGTAGCCCAGGATGCCGGCGTCCACTGCCGAGGCGATCTTGGCCGCACAGGAGGCCTTGGCGCCGTCGCAGATGGTGCCGGACAGGATGGCCAGGCTGTTCACCAGGGTGTGGGCGATGGTATCAAAGTCCCCGCCGTTGAGGTAGGCAATGCCCGCACCTGCGCCGCAGCCCGCGCCCACCGCGCCGCAGTAGGCGGACAGACGGCCGATGCCCTCCTTGATGTGGAGGGTGGAGAGGTTGGAGACCACCAGCGCCCGGTAGAGCAGCTCCTGGCTTGCGCCGAGATGCCGCGCATAGACGATGACCGGCACCGAAGCGGTGATGCCCTGGTTGCCGCTGCCCGAGTTGATGACCACCGGCAGTTCGCAGCCGTTCATCCGGGCATCCGAGCCCGCAGCGGCCAGGGCCTTGGCCCGCACCTTCACGTCCTCTTCGCCGTAGGTGCGCAGAAGAACGGTGCCGATGTTGGCCCCGTAGGAATTGCGCAGCCCCTCCTCGGCGATGGCCATATTGTAGGAGATCTGACGGTCCAGCAGCGCCTTCACATCCTCGATCTTGACCTGGTTTGCGAAATCGCAGATGTCCTGGATGGTCAGCAGGGATTTGTCCGCCATGGCGCTCTCGGTCTTGCCGGTGATCTCCTTGGAGAGCAGCAGCTGACCGTTTTTGCGGATGCAGACCACGTTGGTGTGGTAGTCCACGATCCGCACGAAGGCGGATTCCTCCCCTTTATAAACCGTGATGCAGATGTCGAAGATCAGGTCGGACTTGGCGAAGTCCACCGTGACGGGGGTGTCCTTGAGATACTGCTGGGTCTCGCGGATCTGCTGGTCGGTCACCTCCGAGATGACCTCCAGCTCCCGGTCGGCCCGGCCGGCCACAACGCCCACTGCACAGGCCGCTTCCAGCCCCCGCATGCCGCCGGTGTGGGGGACGATGACGCTCTTGACGTTCTTGATGATGTTGCGGCTGACCTCGATGGCCACCCGGTCGGGCAGGCTGCCCAGCGCCTGGCGGGCGATGGCCCCCGCATAGGCCACCGCGATGGGCTCGGTGCAGCCCATGGCGGGCAAGAGCTCATCCTGCAGAATCTGAATATATGTAGTGTAAAGCGACTGATCCATGATCCTTTGCTCCCCTTTTCCATCACAGCCGGGAGGCGTTCTCCGCTGAGCTGTATATTGATATGCGCTCTAATATTATCAGCAATGCACAGAATTGTCAATAAATCGCGTTTATCCGGCGATGAATCGTATATTTCATGCAAAAACGCGGGATTTCAGGGGATCGCATTAACATTTCCCACAAAAAGCAGAAAAAGAATTGACACATAAATCATAATAGTGATAATATTACCCTATAGGCTCGCCTCACTTCATTCAATAAAAGTTCCGGCGTGCTCAGATCAATGCTGCGCAGGCAGTATTAAGAAGGGGAAAGTACTATGAAATTGAACAGACGCTCGTTTTTGTACCTGATGGGGCTGATGGGCCTGACCGGTCTGGCAGGATGCAGCGGAAGCGACAGCTCTTCGTCCATGGCTTCGGGTACTGCCCAGGCCACCGGCGAGGACACCCAGGTGCTGAACATCCGGGCCGCCTCCTTCGGCAACAACTACGACGTGCAGGACATGGGCTGGCGCTGGATGATGGCCGCCTGCTATGCAGGCCTGTACCGCAACGTGGCGGACGAGACCGGCGAGCACTTTGTGCTGGACGGCGCCGAATCGGTGGACATCTCGGAGGATGGCACCGTCTATACCTTCCATCTGCGTCAGGACGCCAAGTGGTCGGACGGCCAGCCGGTTACCGCCTACGACTATGAATATGGCTGGAAACGGCTTTTGAACCCGAAGTATCTGTACGATTACGCCTCCTTCATCTTCAACGTGGTGGGCGCTGAGGAGTACTACAACGGCACCGGCTCGGCCGATGACGTCATGGCCGTGGCTCTGGACGATTACACCTTCCAGGTCACCCTGAAGATGGCCGATCCCACCTTTGAGGCAAAGCTGGTGGCTACCCCGCTCTACCCCACCCGCGAGGACATCGCTGAGGCCGCCGGGGATCAGTGGGGCAAGGACTGGACCCTCTGCGTCTACAACGGCCCCTACTGCATGAGCGAGCTGGTGGAAGACAACAAGATGGTCTGGACCAAGAACGAGTACTACTGGAACGTGGGCGAGACCCATCTGGAGACCATCAACTGGTATCTGGTGGGCGAGGACTCCACCGCCGCCACCATGTTTGACAACGGCGAGCTGGACATCCTGCAGACCTCCGGCGACTACTCCCTCAAGTACAAGAGCAAGGCCGAGGCCGGCGAGGTCCAGATGATCACCGCCGACTACCCCGGCACCGTCTTCATGGCCTTTGACATGAAGAACGGCGGCAAGTCCGGCCTGATGGGCAATGTCAAGATCCGCAAGGCTCTGGCCTACAGCATCAACCGCGAAGAGATGATCGAGGCGGTCTACGGCCGCTATAAGCCGGCTTACGGCTTCATCGCCCCGGCCATCACCTTTGACGGCCAGTCCTACCGCAGCCTGGTGGAAGAGCCCATGCTGGCCGAGTACAATGAGTACGCTCTGAACACCGACGCCCTGAAGGCCCTGTTCCAGGAGGGTCTGGCCGAGCTGGGCCTGAGCACCGACCTGTCCAGCGTCACCATCACCTATCTGTCCTATGGTTCCACCGTGGAGGAGTCCGCTTTCCGGGAGTACCTGCAGCAGACCTGGCAGCAGAACCTGGGCATCAACGTGGAGCTGAACACGGTGGGCGACTACTCCCTGTTCACCGCAGAGCGTGACGCCGGCAACTTTGACCTGTACGCCGGCGGCTGGTACAGCGACTACAACGATCCTCTGGATTACCTGAACACCTTCTACACCGGCGTGTACACCTCGGTATCCGGCGGCTACAGCAACTCCGAGTATGACGCCCTGATCGACGCACTGGCCGGCGAGAACGACAACAACGCCCGTCTGGACATCTACAAGCAGTGCGAAGAGATCCTGTTTGAGGACTGCGCACTGGTGCCCACCTACTACTCCACCAAGGAGTACTTCCTGCAGAACTGGGTGAAGGATTTCCGCTGGTCCTCCTTCGGCGCCAGCCAGGAATTCTACATCACCTACATTGAGGGCCGCGGCAAGTAAGCAGCGCCCCGGGCCGCCGGGCCCAAACCATATGAACCCATAAAAACAAGTG
>CALXGY010000002.1 GCA_944387955.1 uncultured Faecalibacterium sp.
AGTGCCTGGTCAACTGCCCCTTCGGCGCCATCGCCGACAAGGGCCAGATCTATCAGCTGATCCAGAGCTTCAACCGCGGCGACCGGGTGTACGCCCTGGTGGCCCCCGCCTTTATCAACCAGTTCCCCGCCCTCAACACCACCGCCAAGCTGCGGGCTGCCCTGGAGCAGCTGGGCTTCTGCGAAGTGGTGGAGGTTGCCATCGGCGCCGACCTGTGCACGGTGGACGAGGCCCACGACTTCCTGAAGGAAGTGCCCGAAAAGCTGGACTTCATGGCTACCTCCTGCTGCCCGGCCTGGAGCATGATGGCCAAGACCGCCTTCCCTGCTCTGGCCAAGAACATCTCCATGACCATGACCCCCATGGTCTTTACCGCCCGGATGCTCAAGGCAGCCGACCCTGAGGCCCGCATGTGCTTCATCGGGCCCTGCGCCGCCAAGAAGCTGGAGGCCTCCCGCCGCCATGTGCGCAGCGACGTGGACTTCGTTCTGACCTTTGAGGAACTGGCCGGCATCATCGAGGCCTGCGAGCTGGACTTCGACGCCCTGGAACAGGACCCCACCGAGGAAGATCTGCACTACGCATCGGCTGCGGGCCGCGGCTTTGCCCAGTCCGGCGGCGTTGCCAAGGCCGTGGCGGACAAGATCCACGAGTGGTACCCCGACAAGGAGGTCAAGATCGCCTCTGCCCAGGGCCTGGCCGAGTGCAAGAAGATGCTGATGCTGGCCAAGGCCGGCAAGTACAAGGGCTACCTGCTGGAGGGCATGGGCTGCCCCGGCGGCTGCATCGGCGGCGCCGGCACCATCGCCGACCCGATCCGCACCGCAGTGCAGCTGAATAAGTATGTGAAGGACGCACCTTTCCAGGACCCCGAGTCCAGCGCCTTCATCAGCAACAGCCTCCTGCTCAAGGACGACCCGAACTTCGAGGGCTGATTTCCTTTCTCTGTTGATCTCTGCGCCGCCCCGCGGGGGGCGGCGCTTTTTTGCGTCTTTTCTCCCCGGAAATTGGCAAAACATTGACTTTCCGCCCCCCGCGTGCTATGCTTAGATTGGATATTTATTTCCTTTTTCCCTCTTTTTGAGCAGACAGAAAAGGCTTCTGAGGCTGCAGAGCCTCTTGATGAAAGGAAGGGATCTTATGCTGTCACTGCGTTGTTCCCATCGTTTATGGGCCGCATTTTTGGCCCTGACCCTGCTGCTGCCCTTCGCAGCTCTGGGGGCCCAGGCTGTCCAGACCGCCGGGCCCTCCATCCGCATGGATGTGGCGGTCACCCTCTGGAAAACCGACTCGGACGATCTGGCCGACGAGGACGCGGGCATCGACTCGGACCGCACCGCCACCCTGGCCCGCCAGCCCAACGGCACCTATACCCTGGAACTGCCGATCAAAAACTTCACCATGCTGGGGCTGGACACCCATCTCACCGGGCTGTGCATCGGGGAGATCTGCTACTCGGGCGAGCTGAGCGGCAGCCTGGAGGACGGCACCGGCGTTCTCGTGGTGAAAAATCTGCCCTCCTCGGTGCTCACCGGCGGAGATCTGAACCAGGCGGTCACGGTGGGCTGCAACCTGCAGACCGGCCTGAGCCTGCTGGGACAGGTGAACACCTCGGCCCGCATGTGCATTGAGACCAAATGACCCAAAACCATCCGGCACAAAACAGGGCCTCTTCCCATACGGTGGGAGGAGGCCCTGTTTTTTCAGCGGTGATCGTCCATAAAGTCGGTGACCATCTTGTCCAGCTGCATCACCGCATGTTCGGCGCCCTTGGCCACCTTGCGGGCCGCCCGCTTGATCTGGCGGGGGTTCTGGTTTGCGGCCATCATGCCGGCCGCGCCCACGGCGGCCCCTGCGGCCATGCCCAGCAGCATGGTCATAGCCTGGCTTCCCTGTTGTTCTTTCATCTTCGGATACCTCCTGATCCTTGCGGGCCGCGGCCCGCGGTGGGTCCTGCGTTTTGTGCAGGAGCTTGGAAACAGTATTTCCCCGGCGAGGCCGTCCATACGCTTTTTTTAGAGGGAATTTTGTGGTATACTGGAAAGAAGGGCCCGGACCTGTCGAAGCGGGCCCCGTTTTACCTAGACAAGAAGGAGGCCTTCTCTTTTGCATCATTCTGTTGTGCCCGCCGCGCCCAAAAAGATCCTCTGCATCCACGATCTGTCCGGCATGGGCCGGTGCAGCCTGTCGGTGATCCTGCCGGTGCTGACCGTGATGGGCCTGCAGCCGGTGGCCCTGCCTACCATGCTGCTGTCCACCCACACCGGGGGCCTGGGCGATCCCGCCCGGCTGGATACCCGCGATTACGCCGGAAAAGCCCTTGCTCACTACCACGAGCTGGGGGTGGAGTTTGACTGCATCTACTCGGGCTATCTGGGCAGCGAAGCCCAGGTTGCTCTGGTAGAGCAGGCTTTCGCCCTCTGGCCCGACGCCCACAAGATCGTGGACCCGGTAATGGGGGACGACGGCAAGCCTTATTCCACCGTCACCCCCTCCCTGGTGGAAGGCATCCGGGGGCTGTGCCGCAAGGCCGACCTGATCCTGCCCAACTACACCGAGGCCCATCTGCTGCTGGGGCGGCCGCTGGACGAAATCAAAGACTCTCTTGAGGAACCTGAGGCCCTGGAACTGGCCGACGCCCTGTGCGCCCTGGCCCCCCAGGCGGTGGTGACCGGCCTGCCCATGGGCAAGTACATCGGCTGTGCCGGCAGCGGCCGGGAACGGTTCACCCTGAAAAAGCTGCACATCGACCGCGCCTTCCCCGGCACCGGGGACCTGTACGGGGCCATCCTCACCGGCTCCCTGATGCGGGGCAACGCCCTGAGCGCCGCAGCGGATGCGGCGGCGGAGTTCGCGGCGCTGGCCATCCAGTCCACCCCCCGCACCGCCGACACCCGTTTCGGGGTCTGGTTCGAGCCGCTGCTGCCCCGGCTCTGCCCGCCGCCGGAGCAGTAAAGGAGAACCAAACATGGAACAAAAACCCACCCTGAACATCGTCCTCGTGGAGCCCCGCATCCCCCAGAACACCGGAAATGTGGCCCGTACCTGCGCCTGCACCGCCTGCCGGCTGCATCTGGTGGGGCCCATGGGCTTTGCCATTGATGACAAAAAATTGAAGCACGCGGGACTTGACTATTGGCACTTTCTTGATATAACATATTATGAAGGGCTGGACGAATTTTTCGCAAAAAACGACGGCCCGTACTACTATTTTACCACCAAGGCCCCACGCCGGTACACCGACGTGGCCTATCCGGACGGCGCCTATCTGGTCTTTGGCCGGGAGGATGCCGGGCTGCCGGAGGCGCTGCTGGCGGAAAACCAGGATTTCTGCATTCGGATGCCCATGCAGGAAGGCTGCCGGAGCCTGAACCTTTCCAACAGCGTGGCGGTGGGGGTATACGAGGTGCTGCGGCAGTGGGACTTCCCCGAGCTGCTGGACCATGGTCATCTGCGAGATTATGAATGGAAATGAGGAATACGATGAACAAGATTGCGATCCTGACCGACTCGTCCTGCGATATCCCGCAGGAACTGGCCGATAAATACGGCATCGACATCATGAGCTTCCACATCACGCTGGACGGGGAGGACTATCTGGAGCGGGTCAGCTGCACCAGTGAGGAGTTCTACGACCTGATGCGCAAGGCCAAGGGAGTGCCCTCCACCGCGGCCATCACCCCGATCCAGTTCTGCGAGAAATACTGCGAGTACGTGGACGCCGGGTACACCGATGTGATCCATGTAACCATCAACAGCACCGGCAGCTCCACCTACAACAACGCGGTCATGGCGGAAGGCATGCTGCGGGAGGAGCGCCCCGAGCATAAAATGCGCATTCATCTGCTGGACAGCCACACCTATTCCATGGTGTTCGGCTGGTATGTCTGCGAGATGGCCCGCAAGCTGCGCAACGGCGCCGAGCTGCGCCACGCCATCGGCGAGTTCCAGGACAAGATGAACTGCATGGAGATCATCCTGGGGCCCTACAGCCTCAAGCAGATGAAGAAGAGCGGCCGCATCTCGGCGGCTGCCGCCTTCGCCGGGGAGCTGCTGGGCCTGCGGCCCATCATCCGCATGGTGGACGGCAAGACCACTGTGGAGAACAAGGTCCGCGGCGATGACAAGGTGGTGCCCTCCATGGTGGAGCTGTGCAAAAAGCGCACCGAGGGTCTGGAGGATGTGGAATATATGCTGGGCTACACCGGCATCGACCAGATCGAGGATCTGACCAAGGCGGCCCGCAAGGCTTTCGGCCATGGGCCGGTAGCCACCTTCCTGCTGGGCGGCGTGGTTTCGGCCAACACCGGCCCCGACACCCTGGCCCTTGTCTACCTGGGCCATCCCCGCGGGTGAGAATGATTCTTGGGACTGTTGTAAAATGAACTCCCGATGTAATAATGAAAACCTCATTGGGGTCCCTGAAAATAATCTATTTCTTTAAAAGCAGAAAATCCGCCGTTTTAAAGCCTGATGCAGGCCGCAGAACGTGCGGATTTTTTGTTGTTTTGGGATTTTAAAACAGGCTTTCGGGTGGGCGTTTTGAAACGAGCCGGAGAAGAAAATGCGTTAAGAAAAAATCTCCTTTTGATTTTTTTAGCATTTTCTTCTCCGGCTCCTCCTTATATTGGTCCAGGGCTAGCCCTGGTCGTTTGTGAGGAGGGTATGGAGTTCCTAGAGGAGGTAGGGAGGAGGAATCGAAACCTCCGCC
>CALXGY010000003.1 GCA_944387955.1 uncultured Faecalibacterium sp.
AGAGTAATCTCTGCACTGGCTTCCGAAAGTGCTGCCGCCGCACAGGATGGTGCAGCGGCAGGCTTTCCCAAAAAAAGGAACGGTGACCTATGAAACAACCAAAACAAAAGCATCTGAGTTATGCCAAGTGGGGATATATCTTTATCATCCCGTTTTTTCTGAGTTTCTTCATCTTTTCGCTGATCCCGCTGGTGGATACCATCCGTTACAGCTTCTATGAGTATTACCGTTCCGGCATCAAAGAGATCGGCCCCACCTTCATCGGGCTGGAGAACTATAAGAGCCTTCTGGAATCGGACATGCTCAAGTATGCAGGCAACACACTGCTGCTGTGGCTGATTGGCTTTATCCCGCAGATCGTCATCGCTCTGCTGCTGGCCAACTGGTTCACCGACATGCGCCTGAAGATCCGCGGCAAGCAGTTCTTCAAGGTGGTCATCTATCTGCCCAACCTGATCATGGCATCTGCATTCGCCATGCTCTTCTTTGCGCTGTTCTCCAACAGCGGCCCCATCAACTCGATCCTGATGTCTCTGGGCATCACCAGCGAGCCCATCGATTTTATGGGCACCGCCTTCGGCACCCGCACCCTCATCGGATTGATGAACTTCCTGATGTGGTTTGGCAACACCACCATCATGCTGATGGCTGCGATCATGGGCATCAGCCCTGAGATCTTTGAGGCGGCCGAGCTGGACGGCTGCGGCAGCATCAAGCGCTTTTTCTCCATCACGCTGCCCTTGATCCGCCCGATTCTGGCTTATACTCTGATTACCTCCATCATCGGCGGCCTGCAGATGTTCGATGTGCCTCAGATCCTGACCAACGGCCAGGGCACCCCGGACCGCACCTCTATGACCCTGATCATGTTCCTGAACAACCACCTCAAGAGCAGAAACTACGGCATGGCCGGTGCTCTGTCGGTCTTCCTCTTTGTTGTCAGCGGCATCCTGTGCTTCTTTGTCTACCGGATGACCAACGGCAAAGACGATACCAAACCGGCCAAGGTCAAACAGAAAGGAGGCTCCAAGGTATGAGACGGCATCGTGTCAAAACCGGTGAAACCATTCTGGCCTATGTTGTTCTGGCGATTCTGTCCTTCCTGTGCCTGTTCTTTTTCTACATTTTGATCGTCAACTCCACCCGCTCCCATGCGGATCTGCAGAAGGGCTTTTCCTGGCTGCCGGGCAACTATTTTCTGGAAAACCTGAAGAACGTCGCCAATGACGGCAGCTTCCCCATGTTCAAGGGCATCCTCAACAGCCTGATCGTCTCTTCCGCCTCGGCAGCCTTGTGCACCTACTTCTCGGCGCTGACTGCTTATGGCCTGTACGCCTACAACTTCCGGCTGAAAAAGTTTGCCTTCACCTTCATCATGGCCATTCTGGTCATGCCCACTCAGGTCACAGCAATGGGCTTCCTGCGGTTGATGACCAAGATGGGTCTGTATGACACCTTGTGGCCGCTGATCATTCCCTCCATTGCTTCGCCCGCAGTTTTCTACTTCATGTACAGCTACCTGAAGTCTTCGCTGCCGCTGTCGCTGGTGGAGGCGGCCCGAATCGACGGCTCGGGTGAGTTCCACACCTTCAACCGGATCGTGCTCCCCATTATGAAGCCCGCCATCGCAGTGCAAGCAATCTTCTCTTTTGTGGGTTCCTGGAACAACTACTTCGTCCCTGCCTTGATCATTCAGTCCAAGGACAAGATGACCGTTCCCATCCTGATCGCCACCCTCCGCGGCGCGGACTACATGAACTTTGATATGGGCAAGATCTACATGATGATTATGGTGGCCATTGTTCCGATCATTATTGTCTACCTTCTGCTTTCCAAGTACATCATTGCAGGCATCACGCTGGGCGGTGTCAAGGCATAAATCTTTTCGTCATTTTCTCCTTCATTCTCTTTTTCTCCACACATCTTTGAGAAAAGCCGCCATAGTTCTCCGCTATGGCGGCTTTTCTCGCTCAGAATTATCAGGAGGCTATTATGGCACAAACTCTTTCACACAGCGGCACTCAGCAGTTTCAGCTTTCCGAACGGGAGAAAGCCCATGCAATTCTGGCCCGCCGGGCGGCGGCGGCAGGCATTGTCCTGCTGAAAAATACCGGCATTCTGCCTCTGGACCCGGCGATGCCGGTGGCTCTGTTCGGAAGCGGTGCAAGCCGCACCGTCAAGGGCGGCATCGGCTCAGGGGATGTCAACAATCGGGCCAATGTTTCGATCTACGAGGGACTTTGCGCCGCCGGCATCAAGGTCACCAGCGCAGATTGGATTGCCGACTACGAATCCCGCTTCCAGGCGGCCCGGGTAGCCTGGAAGGAACAGGTTCTGGAGGCGGCAAAGCATGTGGACAACCCCTTTGACGCCTATGCGGCCAATCCCTTTGTGCTGCCTCAGGGCCGTCCTATTATGGAGCAGGATGTGAATGGCGCAGCCGCGGTCGTGTATGTGCTCAGCCGCATTTCGGGCGAGGGCAAGGACCGCCGCCTGGAAAAGGGGGATTACTACCTCAGCGATAATGAGTGGAACGATCTTCGAGCACTGGACCGGACGGGTCTGCCCATTGTGCTGCTGCTCAATGCCGGCGGTCCGGTGGAATTGACCGATCTGCTGAATGTGGCCACCCACATTGATGCGATCCTCCAGCTGTCTCAGCCGGGTCAGCAGGGCGGAGAAGCTGTTGCAGATATCCTGTTGGGCAAATCCACCCCCGAGGGCAAGCTGACCGCTACATGGGCAAAACGCTACACCGACTACCCCGGAGCCGACAAATTCGGCTCCCTGAGCGGGGATCTCAGCAAGACCATTTACAGCGAAGGCATCTATGTGGGATACCGTTATTTTGACAGTTTTGGGGTGGAACCGCTGTTCCCCTTTGGCTACGGCTTGTCCTACACCACCTTTTCCATCCGCTTCTCCGAGCTTCGGGTGCTGCCCGCTGCCGTTGAGGTGGAGGTCGAGGTGGAAAATACCGGCATCTGTTTCTCAGGCCGGGAAGTGGTGCAGGTCTATCTGTCCTGCCCGCAGGACGGCAGCGCCAAAGAATTGCGCCGTCTGGCCGGATTTGCCAAGACAAAGCTGCTGGCACCCGATCAGCGCCAGACCCTGACCATTCGCATCCCCCAAAAACAGCTGGCATCCTATGTTCCTCAGAAGCAGGGCTGGGTCGTGGAGCAGGGGCTTTACAGCGTGTGGATTGGAAATGGAAGCGCTTCCCTGACTCCCTGCGCCCTGCTTCAGGTCGCCGAGGAAGTACAGATCGAGCAGGATCACCCGGTCTGCCCGGTACAGGTTCCCTTTGAGGAATGGGGCGCCGCCGAACCGGCCAAAAAAGCTTCTGCCTGTTCCGGCGGGCTTCCGGTCTATGACTTTGTGCCCTGTGAGGAGCCTCCTGCCGCATCTCCTCAGGCATCCCCGGCAGATGGCCCGGTGGAAGAGCTGATCCCCTTGCTGTACGGAAATATCACCACAGGCACCAGCACCCTGGGCTCGGCAGGCGTTCGGGTCCCCGGCTCGGCGGGAGAAACCTCCGAGGCACTGGAGGAAATGCAGGGTATCCCCTCCCTCATCATGGCCGACGGCCCTGCCGGTCTGCGGTTGCGCCAAAGCTACCAGACCGACCGGGCCAGTGGACGGGTCTATGGGGTCGGTGTTCTGGGCTCACTGGAAAACGGTTTTCTGGAACCGCCGGTGGAGCACGAGAACGCCGATACCTGGTATCAGTTCTGCACCGCATTCCCAGTAGGGACCGCCCTGGCCCAGAGCTGGGATACCGATCTTATGGAGCAGTTCGGTCAGGCCGTCGCCTTGGAGATGCAGGAACTGGGGGTGGATCTGTGGCTGGCTCCCGGCATGAACATTCAGCGAAACCCTCTCTGCGGGCGCAACTTTGAGTATTATTCGGAGGACCCGCTTCTGTCGGGCATGCTGGCGGCTGCGGTCACCCGCGGCGTTCAGGCAAACGGCCGCTGCGGGGTCACCATCAAGCACTTTGCCTGCAACAACCAGGAGGACAACCGTCAGGGGGTAGATGTCCGCGTCTCGGAGCGGGCCCTGCGGGAAATCTATCTCCGAGGCTTTGAAATCGCGGTCAAAACCGCTTCTCCCGCCGCCATCATGACCTCCTACAACCGAATCAACGGGGTCTACTCAGCCAACAACCGGGACCTGTGCACCGTGCTTGCCCGGCAGGAATGGGGCTTTGAAGGGCTTATCATGTCGGACTGGAACACCACCGTTCCTGCCGACGGCAGCACTCCCTGGAAATGTGCCTGGGCCGGAAACGATGTGATCATGCCCGGCAACCCCGACGATGACGCCGACATCCGCGCCGCCTTTGCCCGCGGCGATCTCTCGGAAGAGCAGATCCGTGCCTGCGCCGGGCGGCTGATCGCGCTGACCAAACGTCTGCGCGGCTGAACCTATCACTGAATCGAAAAACAACAGATCCCCGGCCGGTCGGCCGGGGATCTGTTGTTTAAAAAGGAGGAAAGGATACTCAGCAATTTTTCTGGTAGACCCGAACCCAATCCACAGAAAGGGCGGCGCGGGCTATATCGGTGGTCTCATCGGGGCTGCCGGGCCAGTCGCCGCCCACAGCCAGATTCAGGATGATGTGGAAGGGCTGGTCAAACGGGGCGGGATAGGGGACCTTTCCTTTTCCGTCGGTGAAGGAATACCACTCTGTTTCGGTGAAGAACAGCTTCCCGTCCAGATACCACTGAAGCTTGCCAGGCTCCCATTTCACCGCGAAATTGTGGTACTCCGAGGAAAAGCTGCCGGATTCCAAAGGCGCACAGCCCTGGCTCTGGCGATGAGGATTGCCGTAGTGGATGGTGCCGTAGGTTTTTGCGGTGTCGTGGCCCAGCACCTCCATGATGTCGATCTCGCCGCACCGGGGCCATTGGCCATACCGCTCTTCCTCGGTGGGCATCATCCAGAAGGCGGGCAGAAACCCCCGGCCTTCCGGGACCTTGATCCGGGCTTCAAAGATTCCGTACAGGAAATCGTGTTTGTTCTGGGTGTTGACCCGGCCCGAGATATAGGACACCGTTCCGTCGGGAGATTTTTTCTCCACCGGCTTGAGGAGCAGGCAGCTGTTTTCCAGGCAAATGGTTTCGGGCGAATCCACATAGGCCTGCAGCTCATGGTTGACCCAGCCCGGCTCGTGCAGTTCCACGTTCCAGTCCTCCCGGTTCAGTTCGGAACCGTTAAAATCCTCTTCCCATTGCAGGGTATAGCCGTCGTAGGACAATTTCTCTTCTGCTGCGGTGTTTTCCAGCGTCTTTGTCATTTGCGTTTCCTCCCTGTCACTGCCGGGCTCTCCAGCTTTTCGATGCCGCCGATTGCCTGATATTTTTTAAATAAAGAGAAAGTTTCTATGGAATTTATCCAAAATCATTTTAGCCAAACCAGTGCCTTCTTTTCTACCAGAATGCTGTCAAATATATTCGATTCATGTCTGAAATGCCCCGCCCGTCAAAAGAGGGACCAAACCCGCAAAAGGCCCCCGGCCATGCGTACAGCCGGGGGCCTTTTATGGGTTTCTGTTTTGACGAACTGTTCAGAGCTCAGCCGACTGCCGGCGCCTCGATCTTCTCCAGGCAGATCTCGTCGATGCAGATGCGGTGCTGCTGGTTGATCTGCTGGCCGTCTACCGCGCCCATGGAGATGCTGAGCACCGCTTTCAGGTCGGTGGGATGGCTCATCTGGAAGAGGATCTCATAAGTCTGGTAGTCCTGGCCCAGCTGCACGATCTTTTCGCCTGAGTAAGGGGTCCAGTCGTCGTCCGCCGAACCGTCCCGCTGGATCGCAAACATCAGCGGACGCTCTATGCTGGACTTGGCCTGGAAGGAAATTCTGTACCACTGGCCCTCCTCCAGCTCCACATTGTTCTGCTTGAGCTGAATCTTCCAAGCTGCGTCGCCGGTGTTCTGGATCGTAATGTCGGCGGCGTTGTCCTCGTTGAGGCTGTCCACCACATAGCTGACATCCGAAGTGTTATAGGCGTACAGCTCATAGCCCGAGAAGCCCGCATTGAAGCTGCCGTTCTTGATGAGGCTGTCCTCCTCGATCCGCAGGTTGTCAATGTAATACACGCCCGGCTGGGTGATGACCAGAGCAATATCGCTGCAAAGCGGTTCCCGAGTCAGAGACAGCTTATAATCATAGCTTGCACTGGTTCCGTCCATCTCGGCCTTAAAGCTCTGGCCTGCAGTCCAGACCGTGATGTTCTTGCCTTCCGGACCTTCCGCGTCAAAGCTCAGTTCATAGCTGCCGGTGGTCAGAGCCAGATCCTTTTGATAGACGATGACCGGGTTCAGTACCGAAGTCCAGGGCCCGGCGGTGATCTCCAGGCGGCGAATGTTGTTGTCGTTGGTGACTCTAACCTGAGAGCTGCCCAGCTTCCAGATATTCCAATAGCCCAGGCGGCCTTCGCCCTCCTGGAAGCTGCCGTTGTAAACATAGTTGCCGTCCGCCAGGACCATCTTTTCTTCCTTGCTCAGATCCAGCTGACCGGTCTTTTTCACCGATACATTGGAGATCGAGACGCCGGCAGAGGAACCGGCCGCACCAAGGTTGAATTCCAGGCGGCCGTTGGCATCGTCCTCTGCCGTCATGGTAAAGGTATAGGTGTAGGTCTGGGGCTCGGCAGTCAGCTGGACGACCGTGTCCTCCAGATACCGCTGGTAGGAGCGGTCAGGGGCGGAAACATCCACCTTCATGGTGCGCGGCGCATCCGCAGAGGCGGTAAAGGTGACCTGGTATACTCCGCCTTCTTTCAGGGGCAGATCCGGCTGCACCAGCTGGACGCTGTAATCCACCGTTCCTTCATTGGATGTGGTGATGCGAAGGGCATTCCCGGCGATTTCCGCCTCAGCCTCGCCGCCCAGAGCCGTGAGGAAGATCCAGTTTTCGCTGTCCGAGAGACTTTCAGCCGCCGAGAAATCGCCATTGACAATGTAGTTGCCCTCGGCATCCGGATTCCGCAGCACCACGACCTTTTCTGGCTTGGTCACATCCTCGCTGTAGCTGTCCTTCTGATACACCCGGACATAGTCCACATAAAGGGCAGCGTTGGCGATGTCGGTAGTCTCATCGGGGTTGCCCGGCCAGTTGCCGCCTACCGCCAGATTCAAAATGATGTAAAAAGGCTGGTCAAAGGGCGCCGGATAGGTGATTTCGCCCTGTCCTTCGGTGACGGTGTACCAGTCATTCTCGGTGTGGATCAGCTTGCCGTCCACATACCAGCTGATCCGGCCCGGCTCCCACTCCACAGCGAAGTCGTGGTACTCCTCCGAGAAACTGCCGGAGGACAGCTGGCAGCTGCCCTGGCTCTCGCTGTGGGGGTTTCCATAGTGGATGGTGCCGTAGGACTTGTCGGTGTCATTGCCCAGCACCTCCATAATATCGATCTCGCCACACCGGGGCCACTGACCGTACAGGTTCTCATTGGTGGGCATCATCCAGAAGGCGGGC
>CALXGY010000004.1 GCA_944387955.1 uncultured Faecalibacterium sp.
GGCGCTGTCCAACAGCAACATCAACATCCATATGATCTCCACCAGCGAGATCAAGATCTCCTGCATCATCGACAAGGATAAGGCGGACCAGGCGGTCGCGGCCATCCACGATATGCTGTTCCAGTAAAATCAAACCCTTTCGAAATCTCAGCGCCGCTGTGCTTTTCTGCACGGCGGTTTTTGTTTTATAAAGGAATGCCGGGGGACAAAGCGGCCCATACTGGGAACAAGGAAAGGGGATGGGAAAATGTCGGTGCGGCGCACAGCGATCCTGTACGGCGGGCTGATGCTGGCCTTTCTGGTGGTGCTCTGCCGGCTGTATCTCACCGCATCCAATGCCCAGTATGCGGGGCGGGCGGTCCGTCAAAGCCAGGTCACCCTGACGCTGCCCGCCCAGCGGGGCAACTTTTACGACTGCGACGGGGAGCCCCTCACCGGCCTGAGCCCCCGGTATTATGCCCTCTGCCTGCCGGGGGAGAGCAACTACGACCGGCTGTACGAGGCGGCCACCGCCGAAGGACAGGCCCTTTTGTACCAGAAGCGGAACGCCGCCGCTCCCTTTCTGCTGGAGATGCAGGGGGATGTAAGCCCGCTGGGGGTCTATACCTACACCATGCCCCGCCGGTATGCGCCCCAGCCCCTGTGCCGGCACCTGATCGGGTATCTGGACGGGGAAGGGCACGGGGTGTCGGGCCTGGAAGCGGCGCTGGATGAGCTGCTTTTCGGCAGCGGGGCCCAAAGCACCCTGCAATGCACCGTCACCGGCCAGGGGCAGCTGGTGGAGGGGACAACGCCGCTGTACACCCCCGCCGTCTTTGAGGGGGCAGGGGTGCGCTTGACCATCTCCCGCCCCATCCAGCAGGGGGTGGAGGCGGTGGCCGCCGAGACCATGACCACCGGCTGCATCCTGGTACTGGATACCGCCACCGCTCAGGTGAAAGCCAGCGTCAGCATGCCGGGCTACGACCCCGAGGACCCGGGGGCCAGTCTTGACCAGCAGGACGGCCCCCTTCTGGACCGCACCCTCTGCGCCTATGCGGCGGGCTCGGTCTTTAAAACGGTGCTGGCGGCTGCCGCGCTGGAGAACGGCGAGGCGGATCTGGTCACCGACTGCCCCGGCTATACGGTGGTGGACGGCCAGATCTACCGCTGCGCCTCGGGGAAGGTCCACGGGCAGACCGACCTTGCCGCCGCGCTGGAAAAGAGCTGCAACGGCTTCTTCATCCAGCTGGGGCAAAGACTTGGAGCCGAAGCGGTGCTGGAGATGGCCCAGGCTCTGGGCTTTGGGCAGCCGGTGGGCATTGCGGGCCGCTTGCAGGCGGCGGCCGGGCATCTGCCCGACCTGGAGGAACTGGCGGTCAGCGGCCAGCTGGCAAACTTCAGCTTCGGCCAGGGGACCCTTTTGGCCACCCCGGTGCAGATCGCCGGGATGATGAATGCCATTGCCGCGGACGGGGTCTACCGCACCCCCACCTTCCTTTTGTGCACCGTGGACGAGGCCACCGGCGAGGAGCTGGAACCCCTGGCTCACCCGGCCGAGCGGCAGGTCTTTTCCCAAGAGACCGCCCGCACCCTCCAGACCCTGCTCTGCGGAGTGGTGGAACAGGGCACCGGACGGGAGGCCCAGCCGGTCTGGGAGACGGCCGGGGGCAAAACCGGCACCGCCCAGACCGGCCAGTTCACCACCGACCGGCAGGAGAAGATGAACTACTGGTTCGCCGGGTTCTATCCGGGCCAGGAGCCCAAGTATACGGTGGTGGTGCTGCAGGACAGCCAGCTCGAGCCCGCTTTTTCCAGCGCAGCCATCTTTGCAAAGGTCTGCGAGGTGCTCTGGCTGCTGGAACAGTGAGGACCTGCCGGCGCCGGCAAATGGGCGGGAAAGCGCTTTGCCGCTCTTGCTTTTCGGGGGAGGTTGTGCTAATATAGAGTCGTATTTTTGTGCTCATACAGCGAGAAAATTAAGGAGCGTTTCAAACCTATGACTGTTTACGAAATCATTGGCGGCGTCGTTCTGTTGATTGCTGCGGTGGCAATCATCATCCTCACCATGTTCCAGCATACCCATGGCCAGGGCCTGTCCAGCGCCATCAGCGGCGGGGTCCAGGGTGCAAATGCCAGCCGGCTGAGCCCCGCGGATCAGATGCTGGCCAAGGTGACCAAGGTTGCAGGCGTCGTGTTCTTTGTGGTGGCGATTGCTGCCTGCGTGGTGTCCAGCCGTTTGGGCTGAGCGTATGGATGGCCCCGTGATCTACGGGGCTGTTTTTGTGTCCGGATGTCGGGAGAAGAATATCCGGAGAGGGAAGGGCCGCCCTCCGGCGGAGAGGGCCGTCCAGGCAGAAGGAGAAACAAAAAAGTATGGCAATTCGAGACAAGATCGAGCATGAGATCCAGCAGCAGCCCTGTACCGTCAAGCATCTGAAAGAGAAGTTTGGCGGCGACCGCGGCGCAGACCGCAAGGTCATGGAAGCGCTGGACGAGCTGGTGCGGGGCGCGGTGGTCTGCCAGCGGCAGGGCGTGTTCTTCACGGTGCGTTCCGGCCGGGCGGACAAGGCCCTGGTCTGCAAGCTGGTCAAGCTGGGCAAGAACTTCGGCTTTGCAATGCTGGAGGACGAGTCCGGCGACATCTTTATTCCGGGGCGGATGCTGCGGGGCGCCATGCCCGGCGACAAGGTCCTGGTGGAAAAGCTGGCCCATCCCCGGGTGGAGGGCAGCGACGAGGGCGAGATCCTGGCGGTTCTGGAAGAGAAGAACAACCTGGTGGGCACGGTGCGCCGGATCGACGGCAAGCTGGCCTTTGTGCCGGACGAGTGCCCCGCCATGTCCATGACCATCCAGCGGGACTGCGAGGGCGGCGCCCGGGATGGGGACAAGGTAGCGGTGGAGATCCTCTCCCGCGGGGCGCGGCATGAGAACCACCGGGTAGGGGTGGCCATGCGGTTCGGCAGCGCGGACGAGGCGAAGCGCTGCGCCAAGGCCCTGCTCTATGCCCAGGACATCCGCAGCCGCTTCCCCGACAAGGTGCGGGAAGAGGCCAAAAAGCTGGAGAACGCTTCGGTCTCCGAGGCGGAGATCCAGGGCCGCATGGATCTGCGCACTCTGCCCATCTTCACCATCGACAGCGCCGAGACCAAGGACATCGACGACGCCATCAACCTCAAGCGCACCTCCGACGGCTTTGAGCTGGGGGTGCACATCGCGGACGTCTCCCACTACGTCAAGGCGGGCAGCGAGCTGGACAATGAGGCCTTCAACCGCGCCACCAGCGTCTACTACGCCGACCAGGTGGTGCCCATGCTGCCCAAGCAGCTCTCCAACGGCATCTGCAGCCTGAACGAGAAGGAGCTGCGGCTGGCCTTCTCCTGCCTGATGCACCTGAACGACAAGGGGGAGCTGGTGGATTACAAGTTCGTCAAGTCGGTGATCCGCAGCCGGGTCAAGGGCGTTTACACCGAGATCAACGCGCTGCTGGCCGGGACCGCCGACACCGAGCTGCGCTACAAGTACGCCGACGTGGCCGAGCAGCTGCCCGCCATGAAGGAGCTGTACGGCCTGCGGGCACTGCTGCGCAAGCAGCGGGGCTGCATGGAGATCGAGAGCGGCGAGGTCAAGCTCATTCTGGATGAGGACGGCCGCTGCATCGACGTGAAAAAGCGGGTCCAGGGCGAGAGCGAGGCCATGATCGAGGAGTTCATGCTGCTGGCAAACCAGTGCGCGGCCCATTTTGCCCGCACAAAGCAGATCCCCTTTGTCTACCGGGTCCACGAGGAGCCCAGCAGCGAAAAGCTGGAGCGGCTGCACACCCTGCTCCAGGCCTGCGGCATCAACGACCACTTTGCAGGCCCGGTGCCCACCACCAAGGAGCTGAGCGCCATCCTGGACGGCGCCCGGGGCACCGCTTATGAGAAGATCATCCACACCGGGCTGCTGCGCTGCATGTCCAAGGCGGGCTACCAGCCCGAGCCCAAGGGCCACTACGGCCTGGTGCTCAAGGACTACGCCCACTTCACCAGCCCCATCCGGCGTTACCCTGACCTTGCGATCCACCGCATCCTCTCCGACCAGCTCAAGGGCACCGGCAAGGAGATGATGGCCCTGCGCTACACCGACTTTGCCGAGCGGGCCAGCAAGCAGGCCAGCGAGCGGGAGATCATCGCCATGCAGATCGAGCGCAAGGCGGAGGACTGCTACAAGGCCGAGTATGCCCGCCGCCACCTGGGCGAGTGCTACGAGGGCACCATCTCCGGCGTCACCCAGCGGGGCCTCTTTGTGGAGCTGGACAACGGCGTGGAGGGCTTTGTGCCCGCCGCCAGCCTCACCGCCACCGGCACCCTGCTCACCGAGGGCATCCGGCTGTCCGACCCGGTGTCCGGCAAGGACTGGAACCTGGGCGACCGGATGATGATCACCATCGTCCGCTCGGACGTGAACCTGGGCAAGGTGGACTTTGAGCCCGCCCAGACCAAGGCCAACTGAACCAGCTGAAAATCGCGCCGCTCCCTGCTTTCGGGGGGCGGCGATTTTTTGTGGAGAGGATTCTGCCGCTTTTTCCGAGAAGCAGCCGTGTACCTCTCTGATGTCCTCCTTTTCGCAAAAGGGGAAAACAAGGGGGCGAACCGAAAGCAAGAAAAAACAAGCTTTTTCCCGGGCAAAATAGTCGGATTCTGTGATATCATAGGGAAAACGGTCTGGGAGGGAAAAGCAGATGAGGGACGGAAGATCCATCCACAAGCGGGTCTGGAAATACGCTTCGGCCCCTGTGGAAGTGCTGTACCGGGATTTTGAGATTTCACAGGAGGGCTGCAGCCGGGAACAGGTGGAAAAAAGCCGCCGGCAGTACGGCGAAAACCGCCTGTCCCGCCGGGCCGGGGATACCCTGCTGTATCGGCTGCGCCGGGCCTTCATCAACCCCTTCACGGTGGTTTTGTTTGTTCTGGCGCTGATCTCCTTTGTGACCGACGTGCTGCTTGCCTCCAATTTCAGCCGGGATTTTACCACCCCGCTGATCATTCTGGGGATGCTGCTGCTCAGCGGGGCGCTGCGGTTTGTCCAGGAGCTGCGCTCAAAACGGACGGCGGACCACCTCACCAGCCTGCTGCACTCGGTGGTGACCGTCCGGCGGGAAGGCCGATGGGCGGAAATCTCCTCCGCCGAGCTGGTGGTGGGGGATCGGGTCCGCCTCTCGGCGGGAGACAGGGTCCCGGCGGATCTCCGGCTTATTGCGGCCAAGGATCTGTTTGTGTCCCAATCGGTCATCACGGGGGAGAGCGCCATTTTGGAAAAAGATCCGGCCCCCCTGCCGGACAAAAAGCCTGTGTCCTATGCCGGGTACACAAACCTTGCCTTCATGGGCTCCGCCGTCACCGCCGGAAGCGGGGAGGGCGTCGTGCTGGCGGTGGGCCGGGATACCGTATACGGCGGCTTTTCCGGTTTGGAGCCGGAGGGCAGAGACCGGTTCGATCAGGGGGCGAACTCCATTGCCTTTGTGCTGATCCGCTTCATGAGCATCCTGGCGCCCATCGTGTTCCTGGCCTGCGGGCTGACCAAGGGGGATTGGCTGGCGGCCTTCCTGTTCGCCCTCTCGGTGGCGGTGGGCCTGACCCCGGAGATGCTGCCCATGGTCATCAACGCCTGCCTTGCCAAGGGCAGCGCGGCCATGGGCCAGAAGCAGACGGTGGTCAAAACCATCAGCGCCATGCAGGGCTTCGGCAGCATGGACCTGCTCTGCGTGGACAAAACCGGCACCCTCACCGGGGATGTCCTGCTGCTGGAATACTATATGGACATTCTGGGCAACGAGAGCAGCCGGGTGCTGGACTGCGCCTATCTGAACAGCCTGTACCACACCGGCGTTGCAAACCATCTGGACGCCGCCATTCTGCGATGCCGGGAGATGCCGCAGCATCAGGAACATTTTGCCCGTCTGGCAAAGGAATGCCCCAAGCTGGACGAGCGGCCCTTCGACTATGAACGGAAGATCGTCAGCGTACTGGTGAAGCAGGGGGAAGGTCGCCTCATGATCGTCAAGGGCGGGGTGGAGGAGGTATGCAGCCGCTGCCGCTATGCGGAATACCGGGGCCGGCGCATCCCCATGGACTCCGGCGCGGCCGCCAGTGTCCATGCGGTGGTGGATGAGCTGCTGGAAGATGGAATGAAGGTGCTGGCCGTGGCCTGCCGGGAGGTGCAGGAGGGCGGGATGGAGGAGCAGGAGCTGACCCTTTTGGGATATCTGGCCTTCTTTGACGCCCCCAAAAAGACGGCGGCCGACGCCCTCCGCAGGCTGCGTGAACTCCATGTCCAGGTCAAGGTCCTCACCGGAGACCGGCAGGAAGTGGCCGCTTCGGTCTGCCGCCGGCTGGGGCTGGAAGCCGAAGAGGGGCTCACCGGCGCACAGCTGGAAGCACTCACCGGGGACGAGCGGACCATGCGGATCGAGACGGCCCGGGTCTTTTCCGAGCTGACCCCCAAACAGAAGGCCGAGATCGTTAAAACGCTTCAGGCCAACGGCCACACGGTGGGCTTTTTGGGGGACGGGATGAACGATCTGCCCGCCATGGTGGAATCGGATGTGGGCATTTCGGTGGACAATGCGGCCCAGGCCGTCCAGGAAGGGGCGGACGTGATCCTGCTGAAAAAGGATCTGAAGGTGCTGGCGGAAGGGATTCAGGAGGGGCGCAGAGCCTTTTCCAACATGTCCAAATACATCCGCATCACGGCCTCCTCCAACTTCGGCAACATTCTGTCCATTGTGGTGGCCAGTGTGTTTTTGCCGTTTTTCCCCATGACCTCGGTGCAGCTGCTGCTGCTCAACCTGTTTTACGATGCCCTCTGCCTGGTGCTGCCCTGGGACCATGTGGACAAGGAGACCTGCGCGCTGCCGCTGGAGTGGTCCGGCCGGACGCTGGGCCGTTTTATGCGGTGGTTCGGGCCGGTGAGCTCGGTGTTTGACCTTGCCACCTTTGGGTTTTTGTACTTTGTCCTCTGTCCGGCGATGTGCGGCGGCGGATTTGGCTCCCCGGGAGGGGCGGGGCAGGCGCAGTTTGCCGCGCTGTTCCAGACCGGGTGGCTTTTGGAGTCCATGTGGACCCAAATTCTGATCCTGCACATGCTGCGCACTCCGAAGGTCCCGTTTGTCCAGAGCAGACCCTCTGCGCCGGTGCTGGCGGTCACCACCCTGGGAATCCTCTTTTTTACGGCGCTGACCTTTGCCCCGGCAGGGCGGCTGATCGGGCTGGCGGCGCTTCCGCCGTCCTATTTCGGCTTTTTGCTGGCGGTGGTGGCGCTCTATCTTTTGCTGATGACCTGGATGAAGCGCTGGTATCTGAAAAAGTACCGCGAACTGCTCTGAGAGGAGGGGAACGGCCATGAAAAAGAAGATCGGGCTGGTAGCCCTGGACCCTGTCCTGCTGGGATGGCTCTGCGAAAAGCTGCGGCTCTCCGGGCCGGATACTCCCGGCCGGGCAGAGCTGCTGGAAGGGCTGGAAGAGCTGAGACAGGGGCAGACCGGCGCTTTGATGCTGGAACCGGACGGGGAGAAAACCCCCTCTGACCTGAAAGAGGAGATCCGGTGCGGCGCTCTGACCATCCATGCAAGGGCCAGAAAGGTGACGCGGGACGGGCAGGAGATCCCGCTGACCCCCAAGGAATTTGACATCCTCTATTTCCTGGCCCGCAACCGGGGAGAGGTGTTTACAAAGGAACAAATCTATCAGGCTGTGTGGGAGGAACATTATCTTTTGGACGACAGCAACATCATGGCTTTTATCCGCAAGCTGTGCAAGAAGATCGAACCCAATCCCGACGCCCCCGAATACATCCTGACCATCTGGGGAATCGGGTACAAATTCAGCGACAAATGATAAGGCCGGGTCCATACCGAATCGCAAGAAAATCGCAAGGCTTTCGCCATGGGATCTTTCCTGCGATTTTTTATACTCTTTTGGGGGCGGGGAGCACAGCCTCCCGGCGCCGTACCAGAGAAAAGGAGGGAAGGACCCATGATCTACAAGAAAGACGACCGCCGCACAGAAAGGATGATCTGCCAGCAGGAGGATCTGATCGGGTTTGCGGCGACCCATTCCATCCAGGAGGTGCTGAAAAGCCTGGATACCGCCCTGCGGGGCCTGGACGAAGAGGCGGTGTTCCGTAGCCGCAGCAGATACGGGGACAACAAGGTCACCCACGAGAAAAAGCAGTCTCTGCCAAAGCGTCTGGCCGGGGCGTTCATCAACCCCTTTACAGCCATTCTGGTCTGCCTGGCGGCGGTGTCCGCCGTCACCGATATGCTGCTGCCCTGGTTCTCTCTGCTGGGCAGCAGCCCGGAGGACTTCGACTGCATGACCCCGGTCATCGTGCTGACCATGGTTTTGATCTCCGGCGCGCTGCGGTTTGTACAGGAATCCCGCAGCGGCAGCGCCGCGGAAAAGCTGCTGGCCATGATCACCACCACCTGCACCGTGACCCGCAAGGACCGGGAAAAGATCGAGATCCCCATGGAAGAACTGGTGGTGGGAGACATCGTGCATCTGTCGGTGGGAGATATGGTCCCGGCGGATCTGCGAATCCTGGATGCAAAGGATCTCTTTGTCAGTCAGGCGAGCCTGACCGGGGAGAGTGAGCCGGTGGAAAAAACGCCGGTCCAGGCCGGAGAGCGGCAGCCCTCGGTGACGGATTACCGCAATATTGCCTTTATGGGCAGCAGCGTCATCTCGGGCAGCGCCGCGGCGGTGGTGCTGCGCACAGGGGACCGGACCCTCTTTGGCTCCATGGCCTCTGCTGTGGCCGGCGAGGCGGCCGAGACCAGCTTTACCAAGGGGGTCAATGCGGTGTCCTTTGTGCTGATCCGGTTCATGATGGTGATGGTGCCGCTGGTGTTCCTCATCAACGGGCTGACCAAGGGGGACTGGCTGGAGGCCTTTTTGTTCGGCATCTCGGTGGCGGTGGGCCTGACCCCGGAGATGCTGCCCATGATCGTCACCACCTGCCTTGCCAAGGGCGCTGTGTCCATGAGCCGGAAAAAGACCATCGTCAAAAATCTCAACTCGATCCAGAACTTCGGAGCCATGGACATCCTGTGCACCGATAAAACCGGCACCCTGACCCAGGACAAGGTGGTGCTGGAGCATCACTGGAACGTAAACGGCGAGAAGGATTCCCGGGTGCTGCGCCACGCCTATCTGAACAGCTATTTTCAGACCGGATACAAAAACCTGATGGATCTGGCCATCATTCACAAGACCGAGGAGGAGGAAGCCGAGGACCCCCGGCTCACCGACCTGTCCGAAAACTACCGCAAGGTGGACGAGATCCCCTTTGATTTCGAGCGCCGCCGCCTGACCACCGTGGTGCAGGACAAAAAGGGCAAGACCCAGATGGTGACAAAAGGGGCGGTGGAGGAGATGCTCTCCATCTGCGCCTATGCGGAGTACGACGCAAAGGTACAGCCCCTCACCGGCGAGGTGCGCCGCCGGATTCTGAAAACGGTGCAGGAACTGAACGACCAGGGGTTCCGGGTGCTGGCAATCGCGCAGAAAAGCGACCCCTCGCCGGTGGGGGTCTTTGGGGTGAAGGACGAGTGCGACATGGTGCTGCTGGGGCATCTGGCCTTCCTGGACCCGCCCAAGGAATCCACCGCGGCCGCGATCCGGGCTCTGCGGGAGTACGGCGTGACCACAAAGATCCTCACCGGGGACAACGACCGGGCGACCCGCGCCGTCTGCAAACAGGCGGGGCTGAAGGAGGGCGGCATGCTTCTGGGGGCCGATCTGGAAAGGATGAGCGACCGGGAGCTGGCCCGGGCGGCGGAAACCACCCAGGTATTTGCAAAGCTCACCCCGGACCAGAAAGCCCGGGTGGTCTCGGTGCTGCGGGAAAACGGCCATGCCGTGGGCTTTATGGGGGACGGCGTGAACGACGCAGCCGCCATGAAGGCCGCCGACGTGGGAATTTCGGTGGATTCGGCGGTGGATGTGGCGAAGGAATCGGCCGACATCATCCTGCTGCAGAAGGATCTGATGGTGCTGGAGCAGGGAATCATCGAGGGGCGCAAGACCTACGCCAACATGATCAAATACATCAAGATGACCGCCTCCTCCAACTTCGGCAACATGTTCTCGGTGCTGGTGGCCTCGGCGCTGCTGCCGTTCCTGCCCATGGTCAGCATCCAGCTCATTCTGCTGAATCTGATCTACGATCTCTCCTGCACGGCGATCCCCTGGGACAATGTGGACGACGAGTATCTGCGCATCCCCCGGAAATGGGACGCCTCCTCGGTGGGCAGCTTTATGATCTGGATCGGGCCCACCAGCTCCATCTTTGATTTTACCACCTATATTTTCATGTATTTTGTTTTCTGCCCGCTCTTTGTCTCGGGCGGGGTGCTGTATAAAGATCTGGCGGCTCATTTCAGCGGCGCGGAGCTGCTCCGGATGCAAAGCGCCTACGCCGCCCTGTTCCAGGCGGGCTGGTTTGTGGAATCCATGTGGAGCCAGACCCTGGTGATCCATATGATCCGCACCCCGAAGCTCCCCTTTTTGCAGAGCCGGGCCTCCGCCCCTGTGACCCTGCTGACCTGCGCGGGGATTGCGGCCCTTACCCTCATCCCCTTTACCCCCTTTGGCAGGATGCTGGGCTTTGCGGCGCTGCCGCTGAGCTATTTTGCCTATCTGCTCCCCTGCATCCTGCTGTACATGGCGCTGGCCACCAGCCTGAAAAAAGCCTATGTGCGGCACTACGGCGAACTGCTTTGAAGAAAGGAGAAACACCATGATGCATTTTTGGAGGATACTACCCGGCGCGGCGGCGCTGCTGGGGCTGGACCGGGGCTTCTGGGCCTCGATGGCGGCGGTGCTGATCCTGGTGGCCGTCATGAACGCGGTGTTCTGGGGGATGGGCCCGAAGAAAAAATAACTCCCGCAGCCCCGGAGATGCGATTCCCTCTTGCTGGAAACAGGCATCTGTGATATTGTTAACACAGTGGTTTTCACAGGAATTCGCGGCTGTGCTCTATGCGGGAGCGGCCGCCGGTTTGAAAAAGGAGGACATAAATCATGAGCTATGTATCTCGTCGCAGCTTCCTGAAGGCAGCCGGTATCACCACCGGTGCGGCCGTCGCAATGGCGGCCGGGTTTGGAGCTCCGTCTGCTTCGGCCTGCCTGCCCTTCCTCACCAAAGAGAAATCCGCCGTTACCATCCTGTATACCAACGACGCCCATACCTACATCGACGGCGAATCCCCGGCTTTGAGCTATGCCGCCATCGCCGCCGTCAAGCAGAGCCTTGCGGCCGCCGGTGAGAACGTTCTGCTGGTGGATGCGGGCGACCATGTCCAGGGCACCGCCTACGGCTCCATGGACGAGGGCGCTACCGTCATCCAGCTGATGAACGCGGCCGGGTACGACCTGGCCACCCTGGGCAACCATGAGTTTGACTACGGCATGGCCCGGGCCAAGGAGCTCATGAAGGAAGCCGAGTTCCCCTACATCTCCTGCAACTTTATGGACCTGCGCACCAATCTGCGGGTGCTGCCCTCCATCAAGCTGTTCAGCCTGGGCGGGGTGCGGGTCGCCTTCGTGGGCGTGACCACCCCCGAGACCTTTACCAAGTCCACCCCCGCCTACTTCATGAACGAGGCCCAGACCAAGTACATCTACGGCATCTCGGGCGGCACCGACGGCAAGGAGCTGTACGACGCGGTGCAGAAGGCCGTCAACAAGGCAAAACTGGTGGCGGACTACGTCATCGGCCTGGGCCATCTGGGCGTGGACCCCTCTTCCTCTCCCTGGATGAGCACCGATGTCATCGCCAACACCGTGGGCTTTGACGCCTTCATCGACGGCCACTCCCACACCCTGGTGGAGCGCCGGGAGGTGCTGGACAAGGAGGGCAACACCGTCATCCTGACCCAGACCGGTTCTTACCTTGAAAATCTGGGCAAGCTGACCATTGCTGCCGACGGCACCATCACCACCGAGATGATCTCCACCTACGAGGGCAAGGACGGCGCGGTGGAAGCCATGCAGACCGCCTGGATCGGTGCGGTGGACGAGATGCTGGGGGAGAAGATCGCCGTGGGCGATGTGCCCTTCTACATCAACGACCCGGCCTCCGGCAGCCGCCTCATCCGCTCCCAGGAGACCAACCTCGGCGACTTTGTGGCGGACGGCATCTACGCATACTTCAATGAGATCGAGCAGCTGAACTGCGATGTGGCCATCATGAACGGCGGCGGTATCCGCGCCGACGTGTCCGCGGGCGACTGGAGCTACAAGACCTGCAAGACGGTCAGCCCCTTCGGCAATGTGGCCTGCCTGATGCAGGTCACCGGCAAGCAGATCCAGGACGCGCTGGAGTTCGGCGCCCGGTTTGCAGGCTCCGGCGAGGAGAACGGCGGCTTTTTTCAGATGGCGGCCGCCAGCTACGAGATCCACACCGTCATCCCCAACACGGTGCCCACCGATGACAAGAACGTCTGGACCGGCTCGGCCACCGGTACCCCGCGGGTGCAGAATGTCCGCATCTACAACAAGACCACCGGCAGCTATGAGCCCCTGGACCCGAACGCCACCTACGCCCTGGCGGGCATGAACTACACCCTGCGCAACCTGGGCGACGGCTTCGCCATGTTTGACGGCGCCACCCTCATCAAGGACTATGTGTCGGAGGACTACCTGGTGATGTCCAGCTATGCCATGCTCTTCGGCGGCGTGGACGCAGAGGGCTATGGCCACCTGTCCAGCGCCAACAGCCCCCTGGCAGCCTATCCGGGCTACCTGCTGAACTACGAGAACCCCTACGGCGCAGGCCGCATCACGCTGGTCTGAGGC
>CALXGY010000005.1 GCA_944387955.1 uncultured Faecalibacterium sp.
GATCCGGAGGAGCCTACCCTGATCCTGACCCCGGTGCCTGAGGAGGAAGAAGTCCCCGAAGAGGAAACCCCGCTGGCTCCCGCTCCTGTGGAAGAGATCCCCGAAGAGGAGACCCCGCTGGTGGATGCTCCGGTGATTGATGAATCCCTGGAAGAGATCGGCGAGGAGGATGTACCTCTGGCTTCTGCTCCCAAGACCGGCGACGAGTCCGGCGTCTTTGGCCTGATGGCGGTGCTGTCCGGCATGGCCCTGGCGGTCATGAGCTTCTTCGGCAAAAAGAAGGAGCAGTAACCCCCCAGAGCGATGCACGCTTTGCAACATTCTTATGTTTTCCCATGGCGCAGCCCGGCGTAAGCCGCGGCTGATTTAAGCGGCGCTCGCGGGCCCTGCCTCTCCTGCTCTGAGCAGGAGGGGCGGACCCGTGAGTATAATAGAAAAAGATGCGGCTGTGAAATAAGGATGCGAAAGCATCCCCCACAGCCCTTGAACAGATCCGAGATCTTTGTAAGCGTTTGTTGCTCAAAGAGGTCTCGGGTCTTTTTTTTCGGCAGGTAGTCGTGCAATTCCTTTGCAGAAAAAGAGCGGTGGTCCCCATAAATCCAGACGGCAAGAGAACGCACGCAGAAACACTCTTTAAGAAATATTCGTGTAGATGAGCCGGAAAAATGGAGAGCAGAGATACAAAAATTTGGGTTTAAGATAAAAATGCATTGAAACACGCAAACCGTACCGGAACTCGTACCAAGTTGTGCTATACTGAGGCCATGGAAGCCCGGAACCATCCGGCAAAATAGGAAGACCGCACGCAGCCCGCTGTGTGCCTGATCGGATAAAGCCCCTGAAAGGAGAACCATCATGAAATCGGCGAAACACACAAAGTACGAAGGCAACCCCCGGCACGCCAAAGGGCTGCAGATCTTGAGCGACCGCGAGTATAAGCGCCTGGCAAAGCGGGCCGCCTCCATGGCCCTGGCCGCCGCCATGGCCGCCAGCACCCTCTGCGCCCCCGCGCTGGCGGTGGAGTATGATGTGGAAGATGGTACGGTTCATACCGAAAATATAGGTGATATCATTTATAGTTGGCAAGAAAGTCTTGAAGCCATCTGGAACCAAAATAATAAGTATGACCATAATGAACACAACGATAATACAATTGATATCGTTGATAAAAATGGCACTGGAACCAATGATCAGGTCCTGAATGTCGGCTCGGGCACCACCGGCCTGGACATTACGGTCGATAAGGTTACTGCGACAACAACAGACGAAAGCGCTATTAAGGTGGAGGACGGCACCGAGGTCAATATCACGGTCACGGATTCCAGCCTGAGCTCTACCGGCGCGGCGGCGGTGGACGTAAATGGCAAGACCGATATGGCCACCGTGGATTCCGACATTTCCGGCGGCGGCAAGGATCATGCGGCCATTGAAGCGAAAGGTAAATCCAATATAGGAATCTTCGGCTCCAGCAGCATATCCGGTGATGGCGCCGGCATCCAGATGGAAAGTACGCCGGAAAGCACGACCACCCTCATCATCGGCGGCGCTGCGGTCCAGGTGGGTGATCTGATTCTGAGTCCGGTCAATGAGATCCCGCAAGATCCAGAGCCTCAGGAAGACACTCAGCAGGTCACCATTACAACCACAGGCACCGGCGTTGAGTTGAACGGCAATGTGGATGTCACCCTGGGCGGCGCAACCATCACCAGCGAACAGGGCGCGGGCATTTCGGTCGAGAGCGGCAGTGCTGCCATCGAGCTGGACGGAGCCAATGAACTGACCGGCGGCAGCAAAAACGGTGCGGGCAACAACAACGGTGCTTATGCAGGCCTGAACGTCAGCGAAGATGCCAGCGTGACCATTCAGGATGAAAATGAGACGGCAGGTTCCCTGACCGCCCAAGGCGGAGAAAATTCCGCGCATGGAGCGTCCGGCATCGGTGCAAACCGGGATGAAAATGTTGGCGACATCACCATCACCGGCGGTACCATCGAAGCCATCGGCGGAACAGGTTCGGCGGGCATCGGCGGAAGTTCGCACAAGACTGGCGAAGGCGAACAGGGCGGCGATATCACCATCACCGGCGATGCAAATGTCACCGCTCAGGGCGGCGACTTTGCAGCCGGTATCGGCAGCGGAGAAAATACCGGGGTCGGCACCATCACGATCAGCGGCAGCGCACAGGTGAGCGCTACCGGCGGCCAGTCCGGCGCAGGCATCGGCGGAGGAGCTTCCACCAACTCCGGCCCGGCGGATGACTATTCCACCGTGGAGAAGATCGAGATCAGCGGCAGCGCAGATGTCATCGCCCAGGGCGGCTCCGGCGCGGCCGGCATCGGCCAGGGCAATGGTCAGGGCGGAAAGATCGGTGAGATCGTCATCGACGGCACCCAGGCCACAGAAGAAGATCAGATGACCGTGAGTGCTACTGGCAATTCCGGCGCGGGCATCGGCGGCGGCAGTGGCAGCGGCAGCACCGTTGAAAACATTCTGATCAAGGGCAACGAGCATACCATGGTGAAGGCTTACGGCGGAACGACGTCCGCGGGCATCGGTTCGGGATATATGAACCATGTGGGCTCCATCACCATTGAAGGCGGCAATATTACTGCTGAAGGCGGGACCTCGGCCGCGGGCATCGGTTCCGGTACCGGCTGGGATGCTGAGAACCAGAGCTCGGTGGACAGCATCCTCATCAGCGGCGGCAATGTCACCGCCACCGGCGGCGACTACGGCGCCGGCATCGGCACTGGTTTCCGTGAAAGCGTTGTGGAAAATATTACGGTCTCCGGCGGTACGGTCAACGCCACCGGCGGTCAGTATGCCACCGGCATCGGCACCGGCTATCAGGGTACCATCTCCAACGCCATCTCGATTTCCAACGGCACAGTCACTGCTCAGGGCGGAAACAACGGCGCCGGCATCGGCGCAGGCGCTTACGGCGGCCAGGTGGAGAAGATCTCCATCAGCGGCGGCAGCGTGACATCCACCGGCGGCATGAATGGCGCGGGCATTGGCTCCTCCACCGGAAACAGCAATGTAAACGCCATCGAGATCTCCGGCGGCAGCGTGGACGCCGCCGGCGGCCGCGGCGCTGCGGGCATTGGCTCGGGTTACAGCAGCGTCACGGACGGCAGCATAAAGGAGAGCACAGTCGGGTCCATCCTCATCAAGGGCGAACAAACGAATGTGAAGGCTTCCAGCGACGGCAAGGGCGCAGGCATTGGCTCCGGAGAAAAAGGCAAGGTCGGCACCATTGAGATCCAGGACGGCAGCGTCCTGGCAGAGGGCGGATACTGGGCGGCCGGTATCGGCTCCGGCAACTACGGTACCGCCGACAATATCCTCATCTCGGGCGGCAGCATCACCGCCAACGGCGGCGTTTGGGACCGGACCAATAACACCAACAAGGGATACGGAGCCGGCATCGGCTCCGGCTGGATGGGTGCCATCAACACGGTCCAGATCACCGGCGGTACGGTGAATGCAGTGGGCGGTGCTTACTCTGCCGGCATCGGCGCAGCTTATCAGGGCAGCTTCCAGAATATCTCGATCACCGGCGGCAATGTTACGGCTCTCTCGGGCAAAAATGCTTCCGGCATTGGCAACGGAACCAATGGCTCCGGCGGAAAGATTGTTATTACCGACGGTGTGCAGCAGCTCTACGCCATGGGTGATTACTACTTCGCCATCGACACCCGCGCTGACGTGTCCGAGGTCACCGCTTCCATCCTCAACGGAAAATTCCTGGAGGAGCTGGACAAGGAGGACAGCAACGGCCTCAACAAGAGAGAGGACGCGACCTTCAACGTTCTGGACGAAGAGGGCAATGTGGTCTACACCTTCACCCTCACCTACGATGAGGAATACGGCTATCTCTACGATTCCTTTGCATTCAATCTGCCCGCGGGCCGGTACACCATCGTCAATGCAAAACCCGAAGGAGCTTCGGAGGAGGAAGAGGCAGCTTACGGCGGCAAGCAGGTACAGGGCGACCCCCTGTCCGACGAGGCAAAGGATCTGGTGCTGATCTATGAGGTTAAGGACGGAGCCATGAGCACCTACGATCGGCTGCAGTTCTACACCCCCACCGGCGGCAACGGCGGCGGTGAAGAGACGAACCCCACCCCCGATCCGGATGATGAGCCGGAGCTGATCCTGACCCCGGTGCCCGAAGAGGAAACCCCGCTGGCTCCCGCTCCTGTGGAAGAGATCCCCGAAGAGGAGACCCCGCTGGTGGATGCTCCGGTGATCGATGAATCCCTGGAAGAGATCGGCGAGGAGGATGTACCTCTGGCTTCTGCTCCCAAGACCGGCGACGAGTCCGGCGTCTTTGGGCTGATGGCGGTGCTGTCCGGCATGGCCCTGGCGGTCATGAGCTTCTTCGGCAAAAAGAAGGAGCAGTAACTCCCCAGAGCAAGGCATGCTTTGCAAAATCCTTATGTTTTCCCATGGCGCAGCCCGGCGCAAGCCGCGGCTGATAAAGCGGCGCTCGCGGGCCCTGTCTCTCCTGCCTTGGGCAGGAGGGGCGGACCCGTGAGCTAAATAGAAAATACCCCGCACCGGTTCGCCCGGTGCGGGGTTTCTGTATGTCTTGAAAAACTTTAAAGGATGTACCCCCCGCTGCGGGCCCAGAAGAGCCAGCCGGTGAGGGTCAGGGCGCTGAGCAGGGTAGTGGCGGCGCAGACGCTGCCGGTGAGGGTGCCCTCGTGGCCCATCTGCCGGGCCATGACGTAGCTGGCCGGGGTGGTGATGCTGCCCAGCATGACGAGAAGGGCCACCAGCTTTTCGTCGGTGAAGCCAAAGGCCACCGCCAGCGGCAGGAACACCGCCGGAAGCACCACCAGCTTCAGCAGGGTGGCCGCCGCGGTGGGGCCCGCCTTGGCCAGCGCCGCCCGGCCCTTGAATCCCGCGCCGATGCCCAGCAGCGCCAGAGGGCTTGTGAGGCCGGAAAGGCTGGAGAGGGTCTTGTCCAGCACGGTGGGCAGCTGCACCCCCCAAAGCCCCAGGGCCAGCCCCGCCAGGATGCCCAGCAGGATGGGGTTGGTGGCGATGCCCTTGAGGCTCTTGCGCAGCCGGGGCCCCAGGGGCCCGGCCTTGTCGGGGGCGGGGGATTCCAGCGCCAAAATCAGCACCGCAAAGATGTTGAACAGCGGCACGCTGCCCAGAATCATCAGCCCGGACATCCCGGCGCTGCCGTAGATGCTCTGGATGAAGGCCGCCCCCAGGATGGCCGCCGAGGAGCGGTAGCTGGCCTGGACGAACTCCCCCACCAGGCTCTTGTCCCGCAGCAGCAGCTTTGCCCCGGCCCAGATGGTCAGGATGGCGGCGGTGGTGGCCCCGGCGCAGAAGAGCACATAGCCGCCGTCAAAGTTTTCCCGCAGGTTTGCCCCTGCAAGATCCCGAATCAGCAGGGCGGGCAGGGTGACGTAAAAGACCAGCCGGTCCGCCGCCGCGGTGAACCGCTCATCCAGCAGCCCGGCCCGCCGCAGCCCGTACCCCAGCAGCATGATGAGGAAAAGGGGAACGGTGCTGTTCAGGCTGAAGAGCAGATCCGCGCCCATCTCACACGCCCCCGTGCCGTGCCTGCTCGGCGGCCAGCTCCCGCTGGAGGGCGGCGGCGCGGTTGTCCAGCAGCAGATCCTTGTTGTACTTGTAGTACCGCTCGCAGCCGTTCTCGGTGATGAAGGCCCGGGCCGCCGGGGCCACCGTCAGCTCGGTGACAAAGATCACCAGCTCCTGGCTGTCGGGGAAGGCCTGCTCCATGAAGTCGAACCCGGATTCCAGAGCAGCCGAGGCGGTCTGCTGGGCCTCGTCCCGCCGGTTGGCCAGAGCCCGGAAGTTTTCCCGCAGCAGGTCGAATGCCTCCTGGGTGCCCACCGCGTGGGCGTGGTTCAGATCGCCCAGCCACCGCCGCAGCGCCGATTCCACCAGCAGCCGGTCGGTGAGCCCTGCTTTGTCCAGCTGCCCGGCGGCCTTGAGGCGGGCGGTCTCGGCTTCCTGCTGCTCGATCTGGGCGTTCAGCAGCTGGGCCGGGTCGTCCGGCGTGGGGTCGGGCAGGGCGTTCAGGTCCTGGCGCAGGGTGCGCAGCAGGGAATAGCAGGTGTCGGCGGTGCGGTCGGCCTGGAGCGAGGCGGCAAACCGGGTGTTCAGCCCTGCCAGCAGCAGCCCCACCAGGGCCAGCCGCTCGTCGAAGGGGGCGTTCAGCAGCCGGGCAAAGACCTCGGGGCCTGCCTGACCGGCCAGAATCTTCTCCACCCCGTAATCGTCCCGGTACTTGTAGTAGAGGTCCAGATAGGCCGCAAACTCCGCCGCGATCTGCTTGTGGGGCAGATACTGGCGCACCAGCTCCTCGTCCGCCTGGAGGGAGATCTTTTCGTAGGTGTCCAGCAGGTTGGACAGGTCCTCCCAGCCTCGGGCGGTGACGAACTGGGTGCCGTCGATGTCGGCGTTCACCTGGTAGAAGTGCTGAGGATGCAGCTCCAGATAGCTCAGAATCGCCCCGTGGATGCCTGCGGCCCGGGCGTACTCCTTCCAGGCGGGCAGGTCCGGCTCCAGATCCATCCGGCGCACCCGGTCCAGGGTCACCAGGTCGAACTCCCGCACCGATTTGTTGTACTCCGGCGGGTTGCCCGCCGCCACAATGACCCAGCCCGCAGGCACCGCCTGATTGCCGAAGGTCTTGCATTGCAAAAATTGCAGCATGGTGGGGGCCAGGGTCTCGGAGACGCAGTTGATCTCGTCGATGAACAGGATGCCCTCCTTGAGGCCGGTGGCCTGGATCTTTTCATAGATGCTGGCGATGATCTCGCTCATGGTGTACTCGGTCACCGAGACATCCCGGCCGCCGTAGTTTTTCTGCCGGATGTAGGGCAGGCCCACCGCGCTCTGGCGGGTGTGGTGGGTGATGGTGTAGGCCACCAGCGCGATCTTGCACTCCCGGGCGATCTGCTCCATGATCTGGGTCTTGCCGATGCCCGGAGGCCCCATCAGCAGGATGGGCCGCTGCCGGATGGCCGGGATCGCGTACTGGCCCAGCTCGTCCTTGGCGAGATAGGCCTGTACAGCGCGCTTGATCTCTTCTTTTGCTCGTTTGATGTTCATATCAAGTCCCTCACAGTTCCGTGTCAGGTGTTGTTCAGTGTGCGGTAGAGGTCCTCCTCCTCGGGGGGCAGCTGGGGAGCCGAACGGGGGAGGAACTCCTCCTCATCCAGCACCAGCTTGATGGCCCAGGGGGGAACCTGGGCGTCCTCGAACCGATCCCCCAAAAAGAGGAAGGCCGCATCGAAGGGGGGCCGCCGGGCAGGGTAGGTGCCCATGCCGTCGGTGAAATACAGCAGCCCCCGCAGGTTTGCAAACTTCTTTTCAGCGCAGAGCCTGGTCACATAGTCGAAGGCCGGGCGGAAATCGGTCCCGCCGCCGCCTTTCAGCTCGAACTGGTTCATCACCCGGACCAGATCCTCCTCGCTGGTGATGAGGTCGTCCCGCTGGACCTGGTTGTCCGCCTGGATCAGGTGCAGGTTCATGCGGCGGAAAAAGTTCTCCCTCGCCTTCAAAAGACCGTAGGTCTCGGAGAGGAAGGCCCGCACCAGCTCCCCGGAGGTGGAATAGCTGGTGTCCACCACCAGGGCCAGCTCCTCCACCTTGCGGCTCTCCCTTGTTTCCAGCGGCTCGATCAGGGGCATGTTGCCGTAGATGGACAGGCCGTAGGTGTAAAAGTTCAGGTCGTAGGTGTCCATGTCCAGGTGCACCTCCTCCCGCAGCACGCAGAACCGGCGCAGAAAATCCCGGTAGCTCCGGCGGCTGCGGTTGGCGGCCCGCACCTGCTGGGCCAGGGCCTCGGCGCCTTCGCCCGCCTCCTTGTCCCGCATCTCCAGCTCGGTCTGCATCCGTTCGCTGATCTTCTGCCAGCTCTTTTGCAGCTGGGGGGTGGGGGCGTTGGGCTGCTCGGGGCCGGGCTTGGGCCAGAGGCGGTGGTCGTCGGCGTAAAACTCCCGGGCAATCTGCTTGAGCACGCCGGGGGTCTGGCCGCAGAGCCAGCGGTAGGCCGGGGCCGCCGCCACCAGCTTTTCCTCGGCGGCAATGGCCTCATAGGCGCGGCGGCGCAGGTAGGTCAGGGGCCGGGTCACGCTTTTGCGGCCCAGGCTGTCGATCAGGTGCTCCACCGCGATGTCACAGGCGATCTGCCAGAGGGCGGCGTCCCGCTTGCCCTGCATCCACAGATGCCGGAAGATGCAGTGGAACACCGAGTGCAGATACAGCCGGTTTAAATAGCGGGGGTTCTCCTGGTAGATCCGAAGCAGCGCGCTGGGCTGGTAGCAGAGAATTTTGCCGTCGGTGGCAAGGGTCCGGCACCGCTCATCCGGGGTGGGGGTCAGGGCCGCCAGGGCCATGTCCAGAAAGCGGAAATCCAGGTATAACCCGCTGCGGGTCACCGCCAGCACCTCGCCGCCCATCCGGGCCTGCCACTCCTCGTGGCTCTCGGGCCGGCGGGAACGGAAGGGCTCGGCCTGCTGTTCAAAGGGGGTATGCTCCAATTTGGTCACCTCCCGGTTCAAAAATCAAGATCGTATTGCCGCCGCCGGGGCCGGAGCTTCCGCTGGGCTTCCACAAAGAGGGCGGCGGCTTCGGCGTTGTCCGCCCGGGCGGCAAGGTCTGCGGCGGCGGAAAGGGTCCCGGCGTCCAGCTCTGCCAGAGCCAGCAGCGCCCGCAGCCCCGCCAGGTCCTGGGCCTTGAGCAGCCGGGCGGTGACCGCCAGCGCCTGCTGGGAAAGGAACTCCCGGTAGGCCCCGGCGGCCTGCCCGGTCAGCTGCCAGGGCCAGCGCAGCCGGTCCAGGCACAGCAGCGCCATGGTCACCGGGTCGTCGGCGTCGTGCCCCTGGGGGAAGATGGCGTCGTACTCGTCCGCCAGCAGCCGCCCGTTCAGAAAGCACTGGCGGTAGTGGTACCCCTGGCCCGAAAAGGTGTGCAGCAGGATGTGGGCGGGAGTCTCCTCGATGTCCTCCCAGTATTCGGGATACCAGAAGGCCGCCCGGGGCTCTTTTTCCCCCTCGGGGCAAAAGAGGGCCCGCAGACTGCCGGTGAGGGTGTTCACCAGCACCGACAGCCCGGTGGCGGCCTCCGGGGCGGCCCGCACTTCAAGCTCTGTCAGCGCAAAGCAGTTCAAAAACACATCGCTGCCCAGGGCCAGCGGCTCGGAGCCCACCGAGAGCCGCCGCAGACCGCGGCAGTTGTAAAAGGCGCAGCTGCCCACCAGCCGAAGAGTATCAGGCAGGGCCAGCTCCTCGAGAAAAGCCCCGCAGACCGGGTGAAGTGCGGCTGTCTCCGCAGCAGGGCCCAGGGGCTGGGGACCCTCCTTTTCCAGGCGGCAGCGCATTGCCCCGGCGGGCAGACCCTCCCGCAGGGCCGGGGCAAAGCAGTAGCTCCCCAGCTCGGTCAGGGGCAGGTTTTCGCCTGCTGCCCCGGGCAGACAGCCGGGCAGCCGGATGCAGGGGGATTCGCCGTACACCCGCACCAGCCGCGCTGTGCCGCCGGGCAGGGGCAGGTAATCCAGCACAAGGCCTTCGGTGGCCAAAAGCATCTTTGTTTCCTCCAGAATGTAAAAAACCGGGGCCGCAGACTGCGGGCCCCGGTCGGGTTGCGGATGAACAGCCCGGCGGCGCTCAGCCTGCCGCCTGGGCCAGACAGGCATCCATCCCTTCCAGCACCGCAGTGCTGGTGAAGGTGCTGCCCGAAACGATGTCCACCCCCTGGGTGGTGCCGGTCTGGGTCAGGGTGGCGGCCAGCTGCTCGGCGGCCGCACCTCCCAATGCCGGTGTCTCGCCCGAGGCGTCCACCTCCACCGTCTCCACGGCGCCGCCCGAGATGGTCACGGTGACGGTCACGTCGCTGAGATACCCTTTGGCCGTGGCGGTATAAACTCCGTCGTTGTAGATGGCGGCCGTGTTGGGCAGGGTGCCGGTGCTGCGGATATACAGCGCCAGAGCCACCCCCATGGCGGCGGTGACAAGGAGCATCAAAAGGCTGCGGCGGATGAGACGTTTGGTCATAAGGTGAAGAACCTCTCTTTTTTAGAATGCCGGATCACTTTCCGGGTTTGAAGCTGTCCCGCAGGGTCACGATCCGGTTGTAGACCCCGGGGTTCTTGGTGTCCATCGTGAAGAAGCCGTTGCGCACGAACTGGAACCGCTCGCCCGGCTTTGCATCGGCCAGGCTCTGCTCCAGCTTGCAGCCGGTGCAGGCCACCACGCTCTCGGGGTTCAGGAAGTCCTTGTAGTCGCTGCCCTCCGGGATGGAGTTCATGTTGGCTTCGGTGAACAGCTTGTCGTACAGCCGGACCTCAGCCTCCACGCAGTGGGCCGCGCTGACCCAGTGGATGGTGCCCTTGACCTTGCGGCCGTCGGCGGGGTTGCCGCAGCCGGTCTCAAGATCTGCGGTGCAGTGGATGGCGGCGATGCTGCCGTCGGGGTTCTTGTCCACGCCGGTGCAGCGCACGATGTAAGCGCCCATCAGGCGCACCTCGCTACCCACGGTCAGACGCTTGAACTTCGGGGGCGGAACCTCGGCAAAATCCTCTGCCTCGATCCACAGCTCCCGGTCAAAGGCCACCTGACGGGTGGAATTGTCCGCCGCATCCCGGTTGGGGTTGTTGGCGATGGCGAAGGTCTCGGTCTTGTCCTCGGGGTAGTTGTCCACCACCAGCTTCACCGGGTGCAGCACGGCGATCCGGCGGGCGGCGGTCAGGTCCAGCTCGCTGCGGATGCAGGCTTCCAGCTGGCGCATGTCGATGAGGTTGTCGGCCTTGGAGATGCCCGCCTCCCGCACAAAGGTAAAGATGGAGGTGGGGGTGTAGCCGCGGCGGCGCAGGCCGCACAGGGTGGGCATGCGGGGATCGTCCCAGCCGTCCACCACGCCGGTCTCCACCAGCTCCCGCAGGTACCGCTTGCTCATGACCGTGTTGGTCATGCTCAGCCGGGCGAACTCCCGCTGCTTGGGGAACTCGGTGCCGAAGATGTTGCGGATGGCCCAGTCGTACAGCGGGCGGTGGTTCTCAAACTCCAGGCTGCACATGCTGTGGGTGATGCCCTCGATGGCGTCCTGGATCGGGTGGGCAAAGTCGTACATCGGATAGATACACCACTTGTTGCCCTGGCGGTGATGCTCGGCGTACTTGATGCGGTAGATGGCCGGGTCGCGCAGGTTCATGTTGGGGCTTGCAAGGTCGATCTTGGCCCGCAGGGTCTTTTCGCCCTCCTTGAATTCGCCCGCCCGCATCCGGCGGAACAGGTCCAGGTTCTCCTCGGGAGTGCGGTCCCGCCAGGGCGAGGGGCGGGAGGGCTTGCCGGCGTCGGCGCCGCGGTATTCCCGCCTCTCTTCCCGGCTCAGATCGTCCACATAGGCCTTGCCCTCGCGGATCAGCTTCTCGGCGTACTCGTAGCACTGGTCCAAGCAGTCGCTGCCGTACAAGATGCCCCCCTTGGGGTCCGCCCCCCGCCAGGGCACGCCCTCCAGGATGCTGTTGACATACTCCACCCCTTCCCGGGCGGGGTTGGTGTCGTCCAGGCGAAGGTTGAATTTTCCGCCGTAGGCCTTGGCGATGGACCAGTTGATGTAGATGGCCTTGGCGCTGCCGATGTGCAGGTAGCCGTTGGGCTCGGGCGGGAAACGGGTATGGATCTCGTGCACCTTGCCCTCGGCAAGATCCGCGTCGATGATTTCGGTCAAAAAGTTTTTATCTGCCATGTTTGAAGACTCCCCCTGTCCAGGGCGCAAAAGCCCCTGAAAACACAATGATATAGCTTATGATACAACATTTTTCGCTTTGCTTCAAGGCAAAAACCAAACTTGGCCCTGCACAGTGAGAAGTTTTGACCATTCCCTTGACAGTACGGCGCAACAGGAGTATATTTTTGCTCGGTGTGCAAAGGAATTTTATAGGAATAATAAGGATAAAAGGGTATGAATGCTTTAAAAGAAGCGCTCAGTGCGCAAAATTTGGAAAAGAACTTGAAGTTTTTCGCAAAGCTCAACCTGGGCCTGCTGCTGACCGCCGTCGGCATCGCGCTGTTCAAGACCCCCAACCACTTCGCCTTCGGGGGCACCTCGGGCCTGTCCATCCTGCTGGCGGCGCTGTTCCCTCAGATCAACGTGGGCGGCTTTATGTGGATCATCAACGCCGCGCTGGTGGTGCTGGGATATATCTTTCTGGGCCTGGGCTGCATGGGGTGGACGGTCTACTCCTCCTTCGCCCTCTCCTTCTTTGTCTCGCTGTGCGAGGGCATCTGGCCGCTGACCGCTTCCATTACAGGCGATACCCTTTTGGAGCTGGTCTTTGCGGTGGCTCTGCCGGCCGTGGGCAGCGCCATTGTCTTTGACATCGGAGCTTCCACCGGCGGCACTGATATTGTGGCCCTGATTTTAGCCAAACATACCTCCATGGAGATTGGCCGCGCCCTGATGGTCAGCGACCTGCTGATCGTGGGCAGCGCGGCGGTGGTCTTCGGCCTGGACACCGGCCTTTACTGTATCCTGGGTCTGGTGGGCAAGGCCTTTGTGGTGGACGGCGTCATTGAGAACATCAACCTGCGCAAGGTCTGCACCGTCATCACTGCAAACCCCGAGCCCATCCAGGAATTCATCCTCAACGTGCTGCACCGCTCGGCCACCGTGGAGCAGGCCTACGGCGCCTACACCCACCACGAGCTGTCGGTGCTGATGACCGTGCTCACCCGGCGGGAGGCCGCCCGGCTGCGCAACTTCCTGCGGGAGCACGACAAGCGGGCCTTTATCACCATCGTCAACTCCAGCGAGATCATCGGCAAGGGCTTCCGGGCCGTCTGAACTCCTGTGTAAAATACAAACGCGCCTGTGCATTGCTTGGATGCACAGGCGCATTTTTTGGTTACAGGATCAGTTACAGCTCATAGATCTCGGTATACTTGCGCTCCAGGTAGTTGGCGAAGCACTCCGGATCAAACTCTCCGCCGCAGCCCCGGCGAATAAGCTCCGCGGGCTCCAGCATTTTCCCGTACTGCCAGATCTTTTCCCGCAGATAGGCCCGCACCGGCTCAAGATTCCCTTCGGCGCAGCAGTGGCCAAGGTCAAAGCTCCGCTTCATCTGCTCCACCATCTGGGCCGCGTAGGCGGTGCCCAATGCGTAGGTGGGGAAGTAGCCGAAATCTCCGCCCGACCAGTGGATGTCCTGCAGAACGCCCTGGGCGTCGTCCGGCACGTCAACGCCAAGATACTCCTTGTACAGCCGGTTCCAGGCGGCGGGCAGCTCGGCCACCGGGAGCTGGCCGTGCATGAGCTGCTTTTCCAGTTCATAGCGCACCATGATGTGCAGCGGGTAGGTCAGCTCGTCCGCCTCGGTGCGGATCAGGCTGGGCTCGGCCCGGTTGGCCGCCCGGTACAGCTCCTCACAACTGATCCCTTCCAGCTGCTTCGGGAACAGGCGCACAAGCTCCGGCCATAGCCAGCTCAAAAACTCCCGGCTGCGGCCGATGTAGTTCTCAAACAGGCGGCTCTGGCTCTCGTGGACGCCCGAGCAGCTGCCCTCGGCCAGCACCGTATACCGCAGGGCGGGGGAGACGTTCCGCTCATAGAGGGCGTGGCCCCCCTCGTGGATCACGCTGTACAGGCTGGACAGCATATCCTGGGGGTCGTAGTGGGTGGTGATCCGCACATCCCCGTCGTACAGCCCCGAGGTGAAGGGGTGCTCGCTCTCGCTCAAAGTGCAGTGATTGGGGGAAAGGCCCATGGCCTCCATGACGTATTCAGCCAGGCGGCGCTGGTCTTCCAGCGGCCAGTCCTGGTGCAGAAAATCGGTGCGCACCGGTTTGCCCTCGGTCTGGATGCGGCGCACCAGGGGCAGGATCTTCTCCTTCAGCGCGGCAAAGAAGGGGTCGGCCGAGGCCATGCACAGCCCGTCCTGATAAAAGTCCAGCCATACGTCGTAGACGTCCTTCGCCGGGTCGATGTACCCGGCCCAGCGGCGGCGGATCTCCAGCCCCTTTTCCAGCCAGGGCGCAAAGATCGAAAAGTCGCTTTGCTCCTTGGCCTTGTGCCAGGCGTCCTGGCTCAGGGTGAACACCCGGCTGTCCTGAGCGAATTCTTCCGCCGGGATGCGGGTGTACCTCTCCCGCATCCGGCGCAGCTCCCGGCACTCGGCGGCGGCCCGCTCATCCAGCTCCAAAGCGGCGGCCGCTTCCAGCAGCTGCCCCAGTTCATCGCCGGTCAAAAGTTCATACTGCTTGCAGCTCAAAAGGCTCACCGCCTCGCCGCGCCCCTCGGCGCTGTCGGTGGGGGCGGCGGTCTCGGCGTCGATGCCGATGATCGCCAGCGCATAGTTGTAGGCGTAGAGCTGATGCTCGATCCCGCGGATCTTCTCCATGACTTGCTCCATCCAAAACCCTCCTGTTTTTTGATTTTCTGGTTTTTATTGTATCATGGAATTGACGAAAAACAAGAAAAAGGGTATACTGTATAAGCACCCCCGCCGGGGCGCACAACCGAATACCGGGGTGTTGCGCAGTTGGTAGCGCGCCTGCTTTGGGAGCATACCTTGCCCATCCATGAGGACAAAACCTCAACCCCACAACCCGCTGGGACACTACCAGAAGCGGGAACCATTTCGGCAAAGTCGTTGGTCAAAAAACGGCCTTGACCACATGTTTGACCACAGTTATAATCATTTTATATCCGGGTGTAGCGCAGT
>CALXGY010000006.1 GCA_944387955.1 uncultured Faecalibacterium sp.
CCGAGAGATTGGCGGCGGTCAGCGCCATGCCCAGTGCTACGCCTGCCTGGGGCAGCAGGGTGATGCCCAGATAGTGCTGGATGGTCTTGCTGCATTTGGACAGACGGCAGCTGGAATAGGCGCCCAGAACCTTGCCCGAGGAGCGGGCCAGAATGTAAACCACGCCGATCAGCAGCACCAGCGGATTTTTCAGGATATCGAGGTCCAGCTCTGCGCCGGACAGAACGAAGAAGAGAATGTTGACCGGGGCGGTCCAGCGGTCTACGCGGTCCATCAGCTCTTCGGAGGTGGGGCAGATGTTGCAGAAGATGGTGCCGGTCATCATGCAGACCAGCAGCAGGGAAAAGCCCACATGGATCGAGCCGATGTCAAACTCCACCATCGAGATGCCGACGGTCAGAAGCACAAAGGCGATGGAGATGGTCATACGCTTGGAGCGGGAATGGAAGTATCGCTCCAAAAAGTTCAGACAGAAACCGGCCAGCGCGCCCAGGGCCAGGGAGAGCAGGATCTCCAGCGAGGGCTCCACCAGGATGCTCACCGGGTCCAGGCTGCCCTTTTCCAGGGCGTTGGCCACACCGTAAGAGGCCGAGAAGAGCACCAGGCCCACTGCGTCGTCAATGGCCACCACCATCAGCAGAAGGTGGGTCAGCGGGCCGTCCGCCTTGTACTGCTTGACCACCATCAGGGTGGCGGCCGGGGCAGTGGCGGCGGCGATGGAGCCCAGGGTGATGGCCGAGGCGGCCGAGATCACATCCGGCCGAAGGAAGTGCAGTGTCAGCAGGGCAATATCCACAACGATGGTGGTGACCACTGCCTGGAGAATGCCCACCGTAATGGCCTGGCGGCCCATGCTCTTCAGCTGGCTGAGCCGGAACTCATTGCCGATGACAAAGGCGATGAAGCCCAGAGCAACCTGGGTAATGATCTTCAGGGCCTCCACCTCTTCGAGAGAGCCAAAGCCAAAGCCCGGCAGCTGGAGCCGTCCCAGAAAGAAGGGCCCCAGCAGCAGCCCGGCCACCAGATAGGCGGTGACGGCAGGAAGATTGATGAGTTTCACAACACGGGACATCAGCAGTCCGCCGATCAGGCAGACAGAAAGGGTGATCAGCAGTAGTTCCATGATAACACCGAAAGGGGCCGCGCGGCGCGCGCCCTCTCGTTTGATACCTCCTCACAAAAATTCAGCGCGGTGTTTTTTCGCAGCTTTCGTCAGTAGTATACTACGATGAAATTCGGAATTCAACGCACGGATTGGACAGATTGCACGATAAAATGGTTCTTGTTTTAGGCAGTTTTTTGAGCAAGGCCGGGCGGCGCGTTGACGAGCCGGGCCGGGTTTGATATAGTGGAAGGACAGCGGCGCTCAATAGGGCAGCTCACAGCCCGGATAAAGAATGGAACAGATCTGCATAGTGGAGAAATTGCCTGCAAAAAGCCGGGCGCTGGACCGCAGCTGCTCCAGCAGCGCCGGGTTTTTGACCACCTGGAAGATCACCCCGATGGGGTTGTCCTCCTTGCGGATCAGGCGGGCCAGCCGGTGACGCACCAGATATTCGGCGTTCTTTTCCTCCTGGCCGGGGATGGGGCTCAAAAGGATCATGGGCAGCCCGCAGGACAGGCACTCGCTGGTGGTCAGCCCGCCGGGCTTGGAGATCACCAGATCCGACACCCGCATCAGCTCGGCCACCCGCAGTGTAAAGTGCATGACCTGGATCTCGTCCTCCCGGTTGTACCGGCGGACGATCCCGCACAGGGTCTCGAAGAGCTCCAGATTTTTGCCTGCCACCGCCAGGATCTGCACCCCTTCCAGATAGCGGGCCATATCGGTGAAAGCCTGCATCACCTGCTCGGAGCACAGCCCGTTCATCCCGCCCGCAAAAAACAGGATGGTGGGCTTGTCCTCCTGCAGATGGAATTCCTGCCGCAGGGCATCGGTGTCAAAATTGCGGACGAACTGCTCTCCAATGGGGATGCCGGTGTCAAAGACCTTTTCAGCCGGGATGCCCCGCTGAATCATCTGGTCCCGCATCTCGGCGTGGGCCACAAAGAAGCGGTCGATCTGCTCCGAGCCGATGAGCCACTGGTCGTGCACCGCAAAGTCGGTCAGGACGGTAGCCAGCCTCACCCCGGTGAGCCGTCCCTCCCGTTTGAGATAGGCGCACATCTGGGAGGCAAAGGGATGGGTGCAGATGATGCATTCGGGGGCGGTCTCCTCGATGAGGGAGCGCAGCCGGTAGGCCATCAGCTTGATGGTCTCGGCCCCGATGCGGGAAAGAGCTCCACCTCCGTTTTCGGTGTGGGCATAGACGGTGCCCCAAAGAGCCGGGGCCTTGCGCACCACCTCTTCATAGGCGGCGACGCTTAATTTGTCGATGGCTTTGCTTAAGTAGGCCATAAAGTCCACCGCTTCTGCTTCCACCCCGTCGGCGTGTTTTGTAAGATAATCCTGGATGGAACGGGCGGCGCTGGCGTGCCCGCCGCCGTAGCGGGCATACAGGATCAAAGCGCGTTTCATAACCAAACCTCCTTTCCGGTTGGTACAGGCTGATTATACTACGAAAGAGCGGAGCAAAACAACGTCATAGCTCAAGCAGCTTTCGCCAATTTTTCACACAAACCCCACAATATGCCGCTCCCGGCGGCCAGAAGGAAGAAAAACAGAGAATGGATACACCCGAGACGATTTTAAAGCGGTATTTTGGATACGATTCCTTCCGCCCCGGACAGCGGGAACTCATCGGCCAGCTTCTGGCCGACAAGGACGTGCTGGCGGTCATGCCCACCGGTGCGGGGAAGTCGGTTTGCTACCAGGTGCCCGCCCTGCTTTTGCCCGGCATCACCCTGGTGGTCTCGCCCCTGGTCAGCCTGATGCGGGACCAGGTGGGGGCGCTGGTGCAGGCCGGGGTCAAGGCCGCCTTTTTGAACAACAGCCTCAACGACCGCCAAAAGGCGCTGATGCTCCAGCGGGCGCGGGAAGGCTGGTACAAGATCATTTATGTGGCCCCCGAGCGGCTGGAAATGCCGGGCTTTGTGCGCTTTGCCCAGGAACAGCCCATCAGCATGGTGACGGTGGACGAGGCCCACTGCATCAGCCAGTGGGGGCAGGACTTCCGCCCCAGCTATCTGCGGATCGCGGAGTTCATCCGCTCCCTGCCTGTCCGGCCGGTGGTGGGAGCCTTCACCGCCACCGCCACCGACCGGGTGCGGCAGGACATCCGCGCCCGGCTGGAGCTGCGCGCTCCCTACGAGGTGACCGCCAGCTTTGACCGGCCCAACCTCTATTTTGAGACCCGGCGGGTGCTGCCCAGCCAGAAACCCGCCCAGCTGCTGGAGCTGGTGCTGGCCCAGGGGGACCGCTGCGGCATCGTCTATTGCAGCACCACCCGCCAGGTGGACGAGACCGCCGCCCTTTTGTGCAGCCGGGGCATCCGGGCCGCGGCCTACCATGCCAAACTGGACCCCCAGCAGCGCCAGAAAAACCAGGATGATTTTCTCTACGACCGCATCCAGGTGATGGTGGCCACCAACGCCTTCGGCATGGGCATTGACAAACCCAACGTCCGGTTCGTCATCCACTACAACATGCCCAAAGATCTGGAGAGCTACTACCAGGAGGCGGGCCGGGCCGGGCGGGACGGCGACCCCGCCCGCTGTGTGCTGCTCTACTCCGGCGCCGACGTGCGCACCGCCCGGTTCTTTATTGAGAAGGAACAGGAGCAGGACAACGGCCTGCCCCCCGAGGTAAAGGCCGAGGCGGCCCGCAAGGCGGAGGAACGGCTCAAGTATATGACCTTCTATTCCACCACCGAGAACTGTCTGCGGGGCTTTTTGCTGAGATACTTCGGCCAGAATGCCCCGGCGGAGTGCGGCCATTGCTCGGCCTGCGACGCAAAGGAGCGGATGCGACGGGCGGTGCGGGAAGCGGCGGCCCGGGTCCAGCGGGAGGAAGCCCCGCGGCCGGCAGTTTCGCCTCGGACGATGGCCCGGCGGGCGGCGGCCGGGGAACTTTCTCCGGCGGACGAAAAGCTGCTGGCGAACCTCTACGCGCTGCGCAAGCGGCTGGCCAGCAAGCAGAAGCTGCCCGCCTACATGATCTTCCCGGACGCTACACTGCGCCAGATCTGCGAGAAAAAGCCCGCCAGCATGGAAGAGCTTTTGAGCATATCGGGAATCGGTCAGATGAAAGCCGACCGCTACGGCGCTCTCTTTCTGCGGCTGGTGGAGGAGAGCCGGGACGGCTCGGCATACGGGCATACAACATATAAAAACAAGGGCCGGACAGAGACCGCATGCCATGGGGTGCATGGCAGCCTCCGTCCGGCCCTTGGCCGTGGAAAGCAAAGATCAATCCATTGTGTGAGTGGAGAACACCGGCTTATCCTGCCAGAGTACCGGCTTGCCCTCCGCCAGGGAGCGGGGCAGGTCCAGCAGCCTCTGGTTGCTGCTGCCCCGGAACCGCAGCGAGATGTCGTAAAGCTCCTGCATGAACCGGCCGTCCACCAGCACGTCCAGCAGGCCCAACAGCTCGTCGGTCGCTTCGCACCGGCAGCGGCTGGGCTGGGCGCCGGTCAGTTCCTCAAAGGTATAGCCCGAGTAGCACCAGACTGTTTTTTGGGGATAGAGAGCCTTGAAGTTGCGCACGAAGGGCAGCAGTTCCCGCTGGTTGGAGGGTTCCATGGGCTCGCCTCCCAGCAGCGACAGCCCGGCGATGTAATCGGGCTGGCAGGAGCCGAAGATCTGGTTGCGGACCGCCTTGTCAAAAGGCTTGCCGTATCCGAAATCCCAGGCCACCTCATTGAAACAGCCCGGGCAGTGGTGGGTGCAGCCGGACACAAACAGGCTGGTGCGGACCCCCGGTCCGTTGGCGATGTCACAGTACTTGATCTCAGCGTAGTTCATAGCGGTCCCTCCCAAATCTTTTGGACAAAATCGAAGGTGAAGCCCCGCAGGGGGCCTCACCTTCTGTTGTTTTTTGGAACTTCTTTCAGCCGGGCTTACAGGTGCAGCACGCGGTCCTTGATCTCCTGGGTGCGGCCCTGGTTCCAGAACTGGGTGCCGATGTAGCCGCAGGTGCGGCGGGCAACGTTCAGCTTGTTCTGGTCCCGGTTGTGGCATTTGGGGCACTCCCAGACCAGCTTGCCGTCGTCCTCCACGATCTGGATCTCGCCGTCGTAGCCGCAGCACTGGCAGTAGTCGGACTTGGTATTCAGTTCGGCGTACATGATGTTGTCGTAGATGAACTGCAGCACGCTCATCACCGCCTCCAGGTTATCCTGCATGTTGGGCACCTCCACATAGCTGATGGCGCCGCCGGGGGACAGCTGCTGGAATTCGCTCTCGAACTTCAGCTTGGTGAAGGCGTCGATCTTCTCGGACACATGGACATGATAGCTGTTGGTGATATAGTTCTTGTCGGTGATGCCGGGAATGATGCCGAACCGCTTCTGCAGGCAGGTGGCAAACTTGTAGGTGGTGGACTCCAGCGGGGTGCCGTAGAGAGAGTAGTCGATGTTCTCGGCTTTCTTCCAGACCGCCAGACGGTCGTTCATGTGCTGCATGACGCTCAGTGCAAAGGGCTTTGCGCTGGCATCGGTGTGGCTCTTGCCGGTCATATACTTGACGCACTCGTACAGGCCCGCGTAGCCCAGGCTGATGGTGGAGTAGCCGCCGAAGAGCAGCTTGTCGATCTTCTCGCCCTTTTTCAGGCGGGCCAGTGCGCCGTACTGCCACAGGATGGGAGCTGCGTCGCTGGTGGTGCCCAGCAACCGCTTGTGCCGGGCCTGCAG
>CALXGY010000007.1 GCA_944387955.1 uncultured Faecalibacterium sp.
GCCAGCAGCACGCCCTTGGCGGCGTTGATGCGGATGAAGTGGTCGTCGGAAGTGCTCTGGGCGATGACGCCGGTCACGCGGCCGGTGTCGTCCTTCTCGATCTTGGCCAGAGCGGTGTTGAAGTCGACGGCGTAGCCCAGCTCGTTGATGTACTGCTCAAACAGCTTGTTGCGCTCTGCGCCATTGCTGCGGTCGTAGGTGTACTCGATCTCGGGATAGATGTAGTCGGTGTTCTCCAGAGCGTTCTCTGCAGGCCACTTTGCCTCGTCGCCGGAGGTAAAGACCATGCTGACGCCGTACTTGTCCTCCATGATCTCACGGACAAACTCGATCATATCCGCCGACTCGTTCAGCCAGGTCTTGACCACCCGCTGGTCGCACTTGCCGGAGGCATAGCGGGAGATCTCGCTGAGCAGCATGTTCTTGTCGGTCTCAACGCCGGCAGCCTTGGCGCCGAAGCCGTTGACCGCGCCCACCCAGTGGCGGGTATCCTGCACCACAGAGTTCTGCTCGATGATGCGGAAGTTAAGGCCATTCTTTGCCGCAAAAGCAGCTGCGGCCATGCCGCCGTTGCCTGCGCCGACAATCAGGATGTCGGTATCCCAGGTCTCGGTGATGGCGTCCTCGTCGATGTCGGGCTCGGTGCCCAGCCAGTCGTTGGCGTCGCCGGTGGGCAGGCTGATGACCTCAACGGTAGCCACGCCCATGGCCTGGTCGATGCACTTCTGAGCGGCCTTGATGACGCCCTCGGAGGTGATGGTGGCGCCCGAAACCACGTCGATCTGTGCGCTCTGGGCGTTCATCAGGGCGGCTTTCAGGTCCTCGGCAGCTGCGCCGCCGATGGAAGCGGTCTCACCCGAGACATCCAGCACCACATCGGTGATGGCGCTCTCGGAGAAGGTCATGGTGACCTTGACGTCGCCGTTGATGCCGGCGGCCACTGCCTCATAGGTGCCGGGGGTGTAGGTACCGGCTGCGCTGCCCGAAGCGGCCCCTGCGGTGGAGGAAGCCGCGGCAGAGGAGCTTGCAGAATTGCAAGCGGCCAGCGCACCGGCGGTCACACCGCTCATAGCGGCTGCTGCGGCAATTTTGAGAAAGCCTTTGCGGGAGATCTTCTTCATTTTGCTCTTTTCCTTTCTTTCTTACCCTTCTTGACTGCCATGCTGCAATCAAGGGTCATCTCCAGCAACCTGCCCGTTCAGACAGGTTCTATAACCAAAATATAGAATATCACATCCTGCTTGCTTTGTCTATTGATTATTTTATTACAAATGGGTAAAAACTGTCCCCTTGGTTTTTATTTTTTGTCGCATCTTCTTGCGTTTTTTCTGAGAACGGTTTCAAGAATTCTTTGGAGTGAGAGCAGCAAAAAGGCTCCGCCCTCTGTGCCCGTCGGCGCAAAAGGCAGAGCCTTTATCTTTTTATTATGCCGCTTTATGCAAAATAGGCGTTCTGAATGGCCAGAAGCACCCCGGCGCGGCTGGCGGCAAAGTTCAGCCCGCCCTGGAGATAGCAGGTGTAGGGAGCGCGCAGCGGGCCGTCGCAGGACAGCTCGATGGTGCTGCCCTGGGTAAAGCTGCCGCTGGCCATGATGACCTGGTCGGTGTAGCCCGGCTCCTCGCTGGGTTCGGGGGCGGCGTAGCTGTCCACCGGGCTGGCGGCCTGGACCCCCCGGCAGAAGCCCACCAGCGCCTCGGCGGTGCCTGCATCAAAGCAGGTCACGATGTCGTTGTGCTCCTCGCAGTAGCGGGGCACCGGCTTTTTCCCCACCAGCTCCAACAGGCACTGGGCGTAAATGGCGGTCTTGATGGCCTCGCACACCACCCCCGGCGCATAGTAAAAGCCCAGGTACATATCCCGCGGGGTCTCCAGGGTGCAGCCCAGCTGCTTGCCCAGGCCCGGGGCGTTGAGGCGGTAGGCGCACTGCTCCACCAGGTCCCGCCGCCCGGCGATGTAGCCGCCGGTGGGGGCGATGCCGCCGCCGGGGTTTTTGATGAGGCTGCCCACTACGAGATCCGCCCCCGCCTGGCAGGGCTCTTTGGTCTGGGTGAACTCGCCGTAGCAGTTGTCTACAAAAATGATGATGGAGGGGTTGGCCGCCCGGGCGGTGTCGGCGATCTTCTGGATGGTCTCCAGGCTGAAGGCGTTGCGCTGCAGATAGCCCCGGCTGCGCTGGATGTGGCAGACCTTGGCCCCCGGCGCTTCGGCCGCGATGCGGGCGTAATCGGGGGTGAAGTCCTCCAGCAGCGGCACCTCCTTGTACAGGATGCCGTAGTCGGTGAGGGTGCCGGTGCCCTTGCCCTTGCCGTCGATGCCGATGACCCCTTCCAGGGTGTCATAGGGGCGGCCGGTGGCGGCCAGCAGGGTATCCCCTGCCCGCAGCAGGCCGAACAGGGCCACCGCCAGGGTGTGGGTGCCGCTCATGAACTGGCTGCGCACCAGCGCATCCTCGCAGCCCATCACCTGGGCGAAGATGCGCTCCAGCTTTTCCCGGCCGGTGTCCCACAGGCCGTAGCCGGTGGTGCCCAGCATATCGGTGGCGGACATCTGGGTATCCCCGAAGGCCTTCAGCATCTTGAGCTGGTTATAATCCCGGATCTCCTCCATCTGTTTGAAGTAGGGCTGACAGAGCTGCATGGCCTGCTCGTCCAGGGCCAGCACCTCGGGCTTGTAATCAAAAAACTGTTCCAGCATAAATTCCTTTTGTACTCTCTTTTCCTTTGTTCTATTCTTTGATGGATTCCGCCGGGGCGTACTGCCCAAGGCCCCCGGCAGGCGCAAAGCCGAGGCGGGTATAAAAGCCCGCCCGCTGGGCGGTGCAGAGCAGCCGCACCCGGTACCCTTCCCCGGCCAGGGCGTTGGCTGCCCCGACGATGAGCCGTCCGCCGATGCCCTTCCCCCGGAGGGGTCCGGCAGTGACCCCGCTGGCGAGATAGGCCTGGCCCGGCGCGAGGGCGTAGGCCCCCACGGTGCTCACCAGTTCCCCGCCCCGGGTCAGGCCCCAGAGCCGGGCTCTGTTCCGGGCAAGCTTTGTGCACAGCTCGGAGTACCGGTCCTCCCAGTTTCCCCCCTGCTGGGCGCAGATCAGCCGGGCCGCCGCCCCCGGGGAGGGCTCGGCTTCCTTTTGCAGCTGCGCCCACAGCTCTTCCTCCGCCTTTGGCAGCGGCAGGGCCTGCCCGGGCCCCAGCTCAAAGCAGAAGATCCGCTCACACAGCTCCCACCCCGCCGGGGCCGGGCCGCTGGCCGTCAGCCGCTCCACCCCGCAGAAGCGAAGAAAGGAGGCCAGTTCCTCGGGGTTTGCGTGCCCGGCGGCAAAGGCGGTCCTGCCTTCCAGCTTCAGGGCCAGGGTGGGCCCGCAGAAAAAGCGGTGGGGCTGGCTGCGGCCAAACAGGGCCAGGTCCAGCGGGAGGATGGTCTCAAGGCAGACCGCCCCCCGGCAGGCCCGGAGAAACCGCTGCTTCCGCCGGGGGGTATCCACCCGGGCGATCACAGGCTGTGGACGATCTGCTTATAGTGGCGGCCCCGGACCTCAAAATTCGGGTAGAGGTCGAAGGAGGCGCTGGCCGGAGAGAGGCTCACCACATCCCCGGGCTTTGCGGCGCTGCGGGCCAGGGCCACCGCCTGCTCCATGGATTCGGCGTGCAGGATCTCCAGCCCGCTTTGGGCGAACTCCGGCAGAGCCCGCACCGCCTGCTCGATCCGGGGCCCGGTGGCGCCCATCAGCACCAGCACCTTGACGTGGGCCAGGATCTCGGGGGCCAGAGGCTCGTAGGGGATCTTCTTGTCGTAGCCGCCCGCAATCAGGATGATCTTCTGGTCAAAGCTGCGCAGCCCTGCAATGGTGCGGGTGGGGCTGGAGGCGATGGAGTCGTTGTAGTAGGTCACACCGTCCAGCACCCGCACCGGCTCGATCCGGTGCTCCACCCCGGTGAAGCTGCTGCCCACCTTCTGGATGGCTTCCACCGGCACCCGGCCCCAGACGGCGGCAGCGGCGGCCAGCAGGTTCTCGATGTTGTGCAGGCCCCGGAGCTTCACATCCTTCTGGGCCAGGAAGGGGGTCACTTTGCCCTTTTCGGCCATGCAGAGCATCCCGTCCGAGCGCAGGAACGCGCCGTTGTCGGTCTCCCGCAGGCGGGTGAACCAGACCTGCTCCCCCTTGCAGTCGGACTGCATGGAGCGGGAGACCTCGTTCTCATAGCCCAGCACGGCGCGGCAGCCGGAATCCTGGTACAGCAGGATGTTGCGCTTGGCGTCGATGTATTCCTGCATGTCCTTGTGGTGGTCCAGGTGGTTGGGGGTCACGTTGGTGACCACCGCCACCTTGGGGCTCTTGCGCATGCTGATGAGCTGGAAGCTGGACAGCTCCACCACCGCCACATCGTCGGGCCGAACATCCGGCAGCATGGGCAGCAGCGCCGCGCCGATGTTGCCCCCCAGGTGCACCCGGCGGCCTGCGGCCTTGAAGAACTCGCTGATGAGGGTGGTGGTGGTGGTCTTGCCGTCGCTGCCGGTCACCGCCACGATCTCGCAGGGGCAGAAGTCGAAAAAGAGCTCCACCTCGCTGGTCACCATGGTCCCCGCGGCAATGGCGTCCTGCAGGGGCTTCTGGTAGAACTCAAAGCCCGGGGTGCGCAGGATGATGTCCTGCCCTTTGAACCCGTCCATATAGTGTTCCCCCAGGCTCAGGCCGATGCCCAGCCGGCGGATGGTCTCGGCATAGTCGCCGAACTGCTCCACGCTCTCCTTGCGGT
>CALXGY010000008.1 GCA_944387955.1 uncultured Faecalibacterium sp.
GCGAAAAGCAAGAGTTACGCCTTTTTTGCCCTGCGCTGATCCATCAGCTGCACGAACCATTCCACCGTGTGGGGGTCCTGATGCGAGAAGAACGCGCTCTGCTTTTTGTCCAGCGTTTCAATGGCGGCCATGTCCTCGGGGCTCAGAGCAAAATCAAAGACGTCCAGGTTCTGCTCCATCCGTTCAATGTGGGTGGATTTGGGGATAACCACCACGCCCCGCTGCAGATGCCAGCGCAGAATGACCTGTGCGGCGGATTTGCCGTATTTTTGACCGATGGCAGCCAGCGCCGGATCGCTGAACAGCCCCCCGCGGCCTTCCCCGAAGGGGGCCCAGGCTTCCGGCTGGACGTGGTATTTGTTCATCCATACAAGGGCCTCGGTCTGCTGGTGGTAGGGGTGGATCTCCACCTGGTTGACCATGGGGCGAATCCGGGCAAAAGAGGCCAGATCTACCAGACGGTCGGGATAGAAGTTGGATACCCCGATGGCCCGCAGTTTGCCTTCCTCATACAGGTCCTCCAGTGCGCGGTAGGCGCCGTAATAGTCGGCAAAGGGCTGATGGAGCAGAACCAGGTCCAGATAATCCGTCTGCAATTTTTCCATGGATTCCAGCACCGAAGCCCGGGCGGCCTCATAGCCGTAGTGCTCCACCCAAACCTTGGTGGTCAGAAAAATTTCCTGGCGGGGCACGCCGGATTTTTGGATGGCGCTGCCCACCTGCTCCTCGTTGTAATAGCTTTGGGCTGTGTCCAGGGAACGATAGCCTGTTTTGAGGGCGTCCAGGACGCACCGCTCGCACTCGGCCGGCGTTACCTGATAGACGCCGTAGCCCACCATGGGCATTTTAACGCCATTGGAAAGGGTCACATATTCCATTGTCAAATCCTCCATTCTTGGATTGTTGCCCGAGCCGCTTGTTTGGGGGCGGGGGCTGTGGTATCCTCAGTGTAGCATCCGGTTGTTGCTACCGGTCAAGAGGCCGAGTGTGAATTTATTGTAAACATCCAAAGGAGGAAGAACCATGCTTTTTTCCATGAAACAGACCTGTGAAAAAACCGGGATGACCTATGAGGGGCTGAAGTTCTACTGCAATCAGGACCTTGTGCCCAATGTCAAGCGGGACGCCGGCAACCGCCGTGTCTTTGACGAGCGGGACATCGCCTGGATCAAGGGCCTGGGGTGCCTCAAACGGTGCGGCCTCAGCATTCAGGAGATGCGCCATTATGTACGGCTGTGCCAACAGGGAGTCGGCACCATCCAGGAACGGAAGGCGATTTTGGCCCAAAAACGGGAAGCGCTGCTGGATCAGATCGCCCAGCTGCAAGGGGCGGTGGCCTATGTGGATGAAAAGCAGAAGTTTTACGATGACGTTCTGGCAGGCAAGAGGCCCTATGTCAGCAATCTGCTAAACAGAGGGGAAGAATACTGCTCCGCCGGTTCGAAAAAGGACTGCTGAAAACGAGCCGCAGGCGCGTTTTTGCCCCGTCTTTGGCGACGGGGCCGCAGCTGTTCGAATCCACCCGCCGGGGTCTCTGCAAGGCTGCACAAAAAGAAAAACCGCTGCCTCTTTACGAAGCAGCGGTTTTGGTGGGCGCGGGTGGATTCGAACCACCGAAGCTGAAAGCAGCAGATTTACAGTCTGTCCCCATTGGCCACTCGGGAACACGCCCTTGTTGCCTGTATAGTGTATCATTGTATCTGCTGTTTGTCAACTGTTTTTTCGCGGAATTTTGCGCCGGAGGCAAAATTCCGGGTTTGGCCGGGCGGGCCGGTTTACTGGGCGGCGCGGGCGTCGGCCACAAACTTTTCGATCCGCTCCAGCTGGATCTCGGCCACCGCGCGGCCGGTGTCGTAGACCCGCTGCAGCTGTACCGGGTCCCGCTCCATGGCGCCGATCTCCAGGGGAATGGGGGGCCGCAGCACCAGGGCCGCGCCGCTCTCCTCCAGCATCGAGATGTAGGACAAGGTCTCGTTGTACCGCTCGTGCCGGTCGGCGGCCGCCGCCAGGAATTCCGGGTAGCGGAACAGCGCCGCCCGCATGGCGGGCAGGAACCTGCTCTTTTTCTTTTCAAATCCCTTGGGCTGGGTCAGGATCAGGATGTTGCGCTTGTAGCCCAGGGACTCCAAAAACCGCACCGGGATGGAGTCCGCGATGCCGCCGTCCAAAAGGGAATAGGGCCCGATCTTTACGACCCGGGAGGCCAGGGGCATGGAGGCCGAGGCCTGCATCCAGCGCAGGTCCTCCTCTCCGCCGGTGGTGCAGCGATGATAGACCGGCTCGCCGGTGCGCACGTCGGTGCAGACCACATAGAACTTCACCGGCGAAGCCTGGAAGGCCTCGTGGTCGAAGGGGTCCAGCTGTTCGGGGATGTCGTGGTAGCAGAACTGCTCGCTGTACAGGTTGCCGGTGCGCAGCAGATTGCGCACGCTGGCGTAGCGGGGGTCCCGGCAATAGGCCAGATTGTACCGCAGGGTGCGCCCGGGCTGGCGGGACTTGTAGTTGCAGCCAAAGACCGCCCCTGCCGAGACGCCCGCGACTCCGTCCACCCAAATGTCGTGCTCCATCATCACATCCAGCACGCCGGCGGTGAACAATCCCCGCATGGCGCCGCCTTCCAGAACCATTCCGGTTTTCATGCCTGTATTCCTCCTTGCTGCGCTGTGCCGCGCAGATGCTTCGTATAAATTGTGCAGGTCAGTGACGGCGGCGGTGTTTGCCGGTCATCCGCAGGACCTTGAGCTGAAAAACAGTGGTGTGGGGCACCGTGGCCGGGTTCACCGGGAATTCGTCCAGGTGGTAGTGGGCCATCAGCACCTCCAGCGCGCGCTGTTTTTCTTCCTGGGGCACCATGGACAGCTCCCCCTGTCCGATAACGCTCTGATAGGCCATGGTGCACATCATCTTTCCCACGTCGGTGAACAGCTCATGGCAGCAGTCCATCTCAAAGCTGGCGCGGCTGTCCCGGGCCATCAGCTCATATTTGGTGCCGGAATTGGCCCCGTGAAAATAAAGGACCAGCTGCCCGTCTTTGCACTCTGCGCCGAAATTCAGCGGCAGGATGTAGGGCCAGCCGTCCGTTCCGTTGAGCGCCAGCCGGCAGACATCGCACCGGCGGATGATCTCCAGCTGTTCGGCGAAGTTTGTCACCTCGCGGTCGGTTCTCCGCATAGAAATAACCCCTCCTTTTTGCGCCGCATCCCGGCGCTTAGCCTGAGTATACTCAAAAGCCGGGCAAAGCACAAGGGCAGGAGGATAAAAACCGGGGCCTCGAACAAGAAAACCCGCAAAACAGCTTGCAATGAGACGAATTGTTTATTATACTGTTCCTCATAGCTTATTCGCAGTGGGCGCATCCGCCGCAGCCGGCGGTGCAGGAATGGAAAAGGCACAGGAGGGCAAGTGCATATGAAACTGCTGGAAGATCGTATCCGCAAAGATGGCATCGTGCGCGAGGGCGAGGTGCTCAAGGTGGACAGCTTCATCAACCACCAGATGGACGTGGAGCTGTTCCGGGAAATGGCCAGGGAATGGAAGCGGCTTTTCGCGGGCAAACCCATCAACAAGGTCATGACCATCGAGGCCAGCGGCATCGGCATCGCAGCCATCGTGGCGGCCGAGTTCGGTGTGCCGGTGGTCTTTGCCAAAAAGTCCATGAGCGTCAACCTGGACAAGGACAACTACGAGACCCGCATCCAGTCCTTTACCCACAAGAAGATCTATGAGGTCATCGTCTCCAAAAAGTTCCTCACCCCCGACGACCACCTGCTGATCGTGGACGATTTCCTGGCCAACGGCTGCGCGCTGATGGGCCTGCTGGAGCTGGCCCAGGAGGCCGGCGCCACGGTGGAGGGCATCGGCATCGCCATCGAGAAGGGCTTCCAGACCGGCGGCGCGCTGATCCGGGAAAAGGGCATCCAGCTGGAGAGCCTTGCCATCATCGAATCCATGAACAGCGCCACCGGCGAGATCACCTTCCGTTCCCAGCCCCACCAGAGCTGAATCTCATCCATGCCCGGCTTTCGCCGGGCTTTTTTTATGCTCCGTCGAAGCTGTCCCCGTCCTCGGGCAGCTCGGCGGCTGCGGCGGGGGCCTCCTGGGACTCGGTTTCGGGCAGGGCGGCCCGGGGCCCCCCCAGGTACACCAGCGACTGTTCCAGCACCTCGGCGCAGACCGGGGCGGACAGGCTGCCGCCTGCGGTGGTCCAGCTGTGGGGTTCGTCCAGGCAGACCAGGCACAAAAGCTGGGGATCGTCGATGGGGGCCACCGCCACAAAGCTGGCGATGCGGGCGTCCTCGTCCTCGCTGTCCAGCTTCTGGCTGGTGCCGCTCTTGCCCCCCACCCGGTAGCCCTGGATGCGGGCATTCCGGCCGCCGCCCTCCTCCACCACCGCTTCCATCATCTCCCGCAGGATGAGGGAGGTCTCCTCCTTGATGACCCGGCGGGTGCAGACCGGCTCAAAGCGTTCCAGGGTCTCCCCGTCGGGGCCGCGCACCTCGGCTACCACCCGGGGCTGCATCAGGTTGCCCCCGTTGACCACCGCACAGACCGCCGCCGCCATCTCGATGTAGGAGATCTTGCTGCTCTGGCCGAAGGCGCAGGAGGCCAGCTCCACCGGGCCCATCCGGTCGGCGGTGTAGTAAAGGCTTTCTTTCGGTTCGGCGGGCAGGTCGATGCCGGTGGCCTCCCGCAGCCCGAAGGCCGCGAAGTAGTCGCAGAAGGCTTCTTTGCCCAGCCGCGCCCCGATCTGAATAAAGCTCTGGTTGCAGGAGTTCATGAGGGCCTGGGTCACGGTCTGAAGGCCGTGGCTCTTGTGGTTTGCGCAGTGGAACTTTGTGCCCGCCACCGAGATGGATTCCCCACAGACAAAGGTGGAATCCTTCTGAATGACCCCGGCGTCCAGCCCGGCGGCGCAGGTGATGAGCTTGAACACGCTGCCCGGCTCGTACAGGTCGCTGACCGCCTTGTTGCGCCACTGGGTCTGCTGGGCCAGCTGGAGGGCGGCGGCCCGCTCCTCGCCGGAAAGGGCGTCCACCGCGGCCCGGGTGGCCGGGTCGTAGATGACCCGGGGCTGGTTGGGGTCGTAGGCCGGGGTGGTGGCCATGGCCAGCACCGCGCCGGTGTTTACATCCATGACAATGCCCACCGCCCGGGCCGAGACGTTGTGCTCCTGCACCGCGTAGTTCAGGGCGTTTTCCAGATACCGCTGGATGTTGGCGTCGATGGTCAGCACCAGGGTGTTCCCCTCCTCGGGGGGCTGCAGGGTGGCGTAGCTCTGCTCCAGGGTGTAGCCCCAGGCGTTCACCGCCGTGAGCACCAGCCCGTTCTCCCCGCTCAGAAGGTCGTTGTATTCCAGTTCCAGCCCCGAGACCCCTTCATTGTCCACGTTGGTGAAGCCCAGCACCGAGGCAAGGAACTCCCCCTCGGGGTACCAGCGCTTGGAATCCTGGTTGATGCGTACCCCGGTGATGCCGCTGCGCTCGCAGAAGTCCCGCACCTGGTCTGCGGTCTCCCGGTCCACCCGGTAGCGCAAAAGACAGTCGTTGGAACTGCGGTCGCTGAACTTTTCCAGAAGGTCGGCTTCTTCCAGTTCCAGAATTTCCGCCAGACCCCGGGCGGCCAGCTCCAGTTTGTCCTCGGGCATCTCCCGGGGGGAGGCCCGCAGGGTCCAGCAGCTGCTGTTGGCCGCCAGGAGGGTGCCGTCGGCGCTGTAAATGCGGCCCCGGTCGGCGGGGACCACCGTGTCCTGCAATTGCTGCCCCAGCGCCCGCTGGGCGTACCAGTCGCTGGACACCAGCTGCAAATAGAAAAGCCGCACGGCCAACCCCACAAAACAGACCCCGCACAAAAGCGCCGCCGCCACCTTGGCCCGGGTGCGGAACACCCGCTGGGGGATGGAATGGATGGGCTCCTCCATGGGCTTCGCCTCCTTTTCCCAATTCTGAAGCACTTTATGCGCAGAGCGGGCGGAAGATGATTATTCCCGGCCCTTCCTGCGTAGAATAAAGCAGGCAGGAGCGCCCTGCCCGGAACTTGCAGCAGGAGGTGAGAGACCCTGAAGGAAGCTGCGACCGCACGGTGGGCCCCGCCCCCAAAGCTTCGCCCCAGAGCCGGGGCGGCGCAGGGAGCGGCGGACCTGCCCTTTTTGATTTTGGTGCTCACGCTGGTGGGCTTTGGGCTTTTGATGCTGTTCAGCGCCAGCTATGCGGTGGCCCTGTACCGCCGGGGCGACCCCTACGCCTACATCCGGCCCCAGCTGCTCTATGCGGCGCTGGGCCTTGCCGCCATGTGGGCGGCCAGCCGGGTGGATTACCACATCTACCACAAACTGGCCTGGCCCCTGATGGCCCTGTCCCTGGTGCTGCTGGTGGTGGTGCTGTTCATGCCCGAGTACAACGGCTGCAAGCGCTGGTTGGTCATCCCGGGGGTGGGCACATTACAGCCCAGTGAGATCGCAAAGTTCGCGGTGGTGCTGGTTTTTTCCCACATCATTTCTCTCAATCACAGCCGGATGGAAAGCTTTTCGGTGGGGGTGCTGCCCTTCGGGCTGGTGCTGGGGATGGTGGCGGCCCTGATGCTGCTGGAACCCCATCTGTCCGGCACCCTGCTGATCCTGGGCATCGGCGGCGTGCTGATGTTCGTGGGGGGCACCGGGCTGCGGTGGTTCTTGCTGGCGGGGGCCGGCGGCGCGGCGGCCATCGGGGCTGCGGTGGCCATCATGCCGGATCTCGTGCCCTACGCGGCGGACCGGCTCAGCTCCTGGATCGACCCCTTCGCCGACCCGCTGGGGGACGGCCACCAGACCATCCAGAGCCTGTACGCCATCGGCTCGGGCGGGGCCACCGGCCTGGGGCTGGGCAACAGCCGCCAAAAGTATATGTTCGTGCCCGAGCCCCAAAACGACTTTATCTTCTCCATCGTCTGCGAGGAGCTGGGCTTCGTGGGGGCCTGCGCGGTGATCCTGCTCTTGGTGCTGCTGCTTTTGCGGGGCATCACCCTGGCCCTCCATGCGCCGGACCGGTTCGGCGGGCTGCTTGTGGTGGGGTTTGTGGTGCAGGTGGCGCTGCAGGCGGTGCTGAACATCGCGGTGGTCACCAACACCATCCCCAACACCGGAATCAGCCTGCCCTTTTTCTCCTCCGGCGGCACCAGTCTGATGATGCTTTTGGGGGAGATGGGCATCGTGCTTTCGGTCTCCCGGGCCGAGAGCTAGAACCCCGGCCCCGAGAAACAAAACGCCCTCTGTCCCGGCGGGAAAAATTTCGAATTCCGCGACAAATGACCGGACAAATCCCAAACATTACAATAGGGTAACCAAAAGCCCTCTGTTTTGCACACCAAACCCCCGTTTCGCATACCGTAGGGTATCATTTGCGGAACGGGGGTCTTTTCATGGCTGGGACGATGACGGTGTCGGGCGGGCAGCCCTTATATGGTACGGTGCGGGTGCCCGCAGCAAAGAACAGCGTGCTGCCGCTGCTGGCGGCGTCGATTTTGTGCGAGGGGCCGGTGCGGCTGCGGGCGGTGCCCCGGCTCAGTGATGTGGAGGCCTCCATCGGGCTTTTGCAGGGGGTGGGCCGGACGGCGGCCTGGCAGGGGCAGGACCTGACGGTCAGCGGCACGGTGGGCTGCTGCCGCCTGCCCGAGGCAGAGGCGATGCGGATGCGGGCCTCCATCCTGTTCGCAGCGCCCCTGCTGTCCAAAATGGGCCGGGCCGAGACGGTGCTGCCCGGCGGCTGCCGGATCGGGGCGCGGCCCATCGACCTGCACCTGGAGGGCCTTTCCCGCATGGGGGCCAGCTGCCAGCAGATGGGCCAGCGGCTGGTGCTCACGGCGGCGGGCGGGCTGCAGGGGGCGGATTTCACCCTGCGCCTGCCCAGCGTGGGGGCCACCGAGACCTTGATTCTGGCGGCGGTCTGCGCCAAGGGGGAAACGGTGCTGCGGGGCGCGGCCTGTGAGCCGGAAATTGTCGATTTGGCGAATTTTTTGAACCGGTGCGGCGGCTGCGTCGAGGGGGCGGGGACCCCCAAGGTGCATGTGTGGGGGCGGCGGAGCCGCTCCGGGTGCAGCTTCTGCCCGGTGCCGGACCGGGTCTGGGCCTCCACCTTCGCCTGCGCGGCGGCGGCGGCCGGGGGCGGGGTGAAGCTGGAAGGGTGCGCCCCGGCCCGCTATGCCCCGGTGCTGGACATTCTGGCCCGGATGGGCTGCGGGGT
>CALXGY010000009.1 GCA_944387955.1 uncultured Faecalibacterium sp.
ACCCTTCCTCGTAGAGGATTGGGTTCGGATACGCCTTGTTTGGTGGAGAATTAGGGACTCGAACCCCAGACCCCCTGCGTGTGATGCAGGTGCTCTAACCAGCTGAGCTAATCCTCCGAATCGGAACGCATTGATTATAGCACGTCCCGGGAAGAATTGCAAGCCTTTTTTTGAAAAAATCTTTATTGGGGGCCGATGCGCAGTGCAAAGTACCTGTCTGCGTGATTTTTATTTGGGAGACTGCTGCCTTTTTGTTCAGAACAGTTGCTCCCGGGCGCAAACAGGTGTATACTTTTTGCAAAGGGATGCGCCCTTTTGATCTGAAATGGATGTAAACCATACAAAGCGAGGGTATAACGACATGCTGACAGCACGTGGCATTATTACACTGATCGTCCTCATCGCAATTTTTGCGCTGGCGGTGGTCTGGATCTCCAAAAACGGCGGATGGAAGGGCGAGGGCTGCGGCGGCAACTGCGCCTCCTGCCACAGCCGGTGCGAGAATCCCAAACGTCAGGACCCGCCGTCCCAGTGATTTTTCGGGGGTTTCCCCTTTCCCTGCTGCCGCCCGTTGGGGCGGCTTTTTTGATTCAGAGCAGTCCTCTGCGGGCCGCCGAAACCGCCAGGGTGGTCAAAATATCCAGCTGGGCCTTCTGGTAGGTGGTGCGGCCGATGTGCAGTTTTTGGACGGTCTCTTCCTCGGTGGCGTGGCCGAAAAAGCGTATCTGGATTATCTCTGAACGGATTTCGTTGCCGCGGTAGTATTCCATCGTTTCCTCCACAGCACGGCACCAGGCCTGCCGGGTGCGGTCCTTCATCTTCCGCCACTGGGGGTAGCTCCAGAGTGCGGCTCTTGTCTTGCTGCGTTGTTCCAGGGTCATGGGGTTCCTCCTCTCCAGCCTCCTTCGGTTTTTTGATTCTAATTCAACTTTCCTTTGCCTGCTTTTCCCTCAGTCCAAACCAGAAGCAGGCGTCCCGCTCATGGTTGGAAAGCGAGAGCAGCCGGGACAGGCGCAGGGCTTCCTCCATCTTGAAATCGGTGCGGTTTTCCAGCTTTTGATGCAGGGTATTGGGGCTCACCCCCACCATCCGGGCAATGTAGCTGAGCTTGTAGCCGCTGCGGCGGATGTGGCCGCGCAGGCGCAGAGTATCGACCATCCTTGTTTCCTCCTTTGGTTGCACGGGCAGGCCCGCAAGTTGATTTTCAGTCCACAATTTGGATTGTATCACTTGGTTGATTTTTTGTCAACACTCTTTTTTAAAATCCAAAAAGTTGATTTTAAATAAGCGTTGTGTTATACTGCCCTCAGAGGCTCCAAAGGGCCTGTTCTTCTTCTGAAAATCCATGGAAAATGATGCAAAAAGGAGGCAGCATCCATGTCTACACTCGCGGCACGCATCCGTCAGCGCAGGGAGCAGCTCAACCTCTCCCAGGAGGAGCTGGCACGCCGGGCGGGCTACCGCTCCAAATCCTCCATCAACAAAATTGAAAAGGGGATCAACGACATTCCCCAATCCAAGCTCGAGGTGTTTGCCCGGGCGCTGGACACCACCCCCGCCTACCTGATGGGCCTGAGCTCCGCAGACCTGCCCGCCCCGCCGCCGGGGTTCGAGCCGCTGCCCGAAATGGCCCGGGTGCCGCTGGTGGGCTCCATCGCCTGCGGCGGCCCCATCACGGCGGAGCAGAACATCGAGTGCTACATCGGGGTTCCCTCGGCCTGGCATGCAGATTTCGCGCTGACCTGCCACGGGGACAGCATGGCCCCCGCCATCCGGGACGGGGACATCGTCTGCATCCGGATGCAGCCCCAGGTGGAGCAGGGCGAGATCGCGGCGGTGCGCATCGGAGAGGAAGCCACCCTCAAGCACTTCCACCGCCAGGGCTCCACCGTGATGCTGCTGGCCGACAACACCGCCGTCTGTCCCCCGATGATCTACAGCGGGGCCCAGCTGGCCGAGATCCAGATCGAGGGCAAGGCCGTGGGCCTGTGCCGCGGGCTGTAAGGAGGGAGCAATATGGACCGCAAACCCACCGGAGAGATGGAGCTCCAGGTCATCGCCCGTATTCACAGCGCCTTCCCCACCAAGTTCGGCATCCCCCGCCAGAGCGGACTGGTGGAGGAGCTTTCCGCCCAGGTCCTCTTTGAAGCGTCCTTCCGCAACGCCGTCGCGGTGCGGGGGCTGGAGCTGTTCTGTCATCTTTGGCTGCTGTGGCAGTTTTCGGGAGCCCTGCGGGACAACTGGAGCGCCACGGTGCGCCCCCCGCGGCTGGGCGGCAACACCCGCATCGGGGTTTTTGCCACCCGGTCCCCTTTCCGCCCCAACCCCATCGGGCTATCCTGTGTGCGGCTGGAACGGGTGGAGCTGACCGCCGACCGGGGCCCGGTGCTGCACATCCTGGGGGCCGATCTCATGGACGGCACCCCCATCTACGACATCAAACCCTATATCCCCTACGCCGACTGCCGCCCCGAGGCCTCGGAGGGCTATACCGCCCAGACCCGGCAGTATCACCTGGAGCTGTGCTGCCCGCCCCAGCTCTGGGAAAAGGTGCCGCCCCAGCACCGGCAGGCGCTGCGGGGGGTGCTGGAGCAGGACCCCCGGCCCTCCTACCAGCAGGACCCGGAGCGGGTCTACGGCATGGAGTTCGCCGGGCTGGAGGTGCGTTTTTCGGTGGAGGAGAACCGGCTGACCGTCCGCGAGATCCTGCCCGGGAAGGGGAACTGACCCATGGAGCTGCGGAACATCAATACCTTTCTGCATGTGGCCGAGCTGCACAGCTTTTCCCAGGCGGCGCGGGAGCTGGGCTACTCCCAATCGGCAGTCTCCGCCCAGATCGCCCAGCTGGAATCCGAGCTGGAGGCGCCGCTGTTTGACCGGGTGGGCAAGACGGTGCGGCTCACCGATGCGGGGCAGATCTTCCTGGACTATGCCCGGGCGCTGCTGACCACCGCCCGCCAGGCCCGCAGCGCGCTGCAGGCCGCCCCCATGGCCCAGGGCGTGCTGCGGGTGGCCATGGCCGACTCGCTGTGCAGCGCCTTTCTGCCTGTACTGGCTCCCCGGTTTCGCGCTCTCTGCCCCCAGGTGGAACTGGTGCTGCGCACCGCCACCACCGGCGAGATGCTGAATCTTTTAAACACAAATCAGATCGACCTTGGCTATACCCTGGATCTGCCGGTGGCTCAGCCTCATCTGGTGATGGCGCTGGATGAGCCCGAGCCCATCCGGTTCGTGGCCCCGGCGGGCCACCCCCTGGCCCTCAAACAGCCTCTATCCCTCGAGGAGCTCACCGGGCAGGATTTTCTGCTCACCGAGCGGGGCATGAGCTACCGGGAAGCGCTGGAGCAGGCTCTGGCGGCCCGGCATCTGAGCCTGCGTCCGGTGGTCGAGCTGGGCAGCGCGGCCCTGCTGTGCCAGCTGGTCGAACGAGGCCTGGGCCTTTCTTTTCTCCCTGAATACCTTCTGCGGGCCTGCCTGGACCCCCAGCGGGCGGCGGTTCTGGAGGTGCCGGACTGCCGCATCGAGATGCACCGGCAACTGTTCTATCACAAGGACAAATGGATGACCGCCCAGATGGAGCAGTTTATCGCACTGGTGCGGGGCGAAGAACCACAGTTCCCCCCTCCGTCTGCCGGGTAAAATCGGCCGCAGAGGCTGAAATATTGCACAGACAGGGCCGACCTTTCCTGCCGCTGGAGAGGTTTGCCCTGTTTTGTCTTTTTTAGCCGGGAGGAGGCGGCGTTCGCTTTCTCCCTAAACAGAAGTAAAAGGAGGACTTCGCCATGGGAAAAACGTACGGTTACATTCGAGTCAGCAGCCGAGACCAGAACGAGGAGCGCCAAAAGTGTGCAATGGAGCAACTGGAGATCGACCCGGCCAACATCTTCATTGATAAGCACTCCGGCAAAGATTTTGATCGTCCCCAGTACAAGCGGCTGATGCGCCGTCTCAAAAAAGACGACGTCCTTTATATCCTGAGCATCGACCGGCTGGGGCGCAACTACGATGAGATCCTGGAACAGTGGCGGCTGCTGACCCGGGAAAAAGGGGTGGACATCGTGGTCATCGACATGCCTCTGCTGGACACCCGCCGGGGCAAGGATCTGATGGGTACCTTCCTGAGCGACGTGGTATTGCAGGTGCTCTCCTTTGCGGCGGAGAACGAGCGGGACAACATCCGCCGCCGGCAGGCCCAGGGCATTGCCGCCGCCAAGGCCCGGGGGGTGCAGTTCGGCCGTCCCAAAAACGATCTGCCGGACCAGTTCCGCTCCCTGGTGCGGGCCTGGGAGAACAAGCAGCTGCCCCTGAACCAGCTGCTGGCCGACTGCCGCATGAGCGAATCCACCTTCTACCGCCGTCTGCGGGAGATGCGCGCCGCAGACGCCGCCAAGGAAAAATAACCTGCCCCTCTAAAAGCCAAAAAACGGCCGTCGGCCAATGCTTTGCAGCATTGGCCGACGGCCTTGTGATTCAGGAGAAAAGAGAAGTTCAGTTGAGGATGGTCTTTTCGGTCTCGACGTCGAACAGGTGGATCTTGTGGGGATCGAAAGCGACCCGGACGGTGTCTCCGTTGCGAGCCTTGGAGGTGGGAGCGACGCGGGCGGTCATCTTGTTGCCCTTGTACTCCAGGTACAGGTAGATCTCAGCGCCCATCATTTCGGACACGTCCACCTGAGCATTCAGCTGGCAGTCGGGGTGCTTTGCCATAAACTCGGGCTCGTCGTCGATGTCCTCGGGACGGATGCCCATCTTGATCTTCTTGCCGACGTAGGAATCCAGCTTGCCGTCGGAGGCGCAGCGGCTCCCGCGCCCGGGGCCGTCCGCCCGTCCGCCCCGGCCGTGGCCCCTGCCTGGCAGGAGCTTTCGCGCCGCCTGGCTGCCGACGGCATCTCCGGGCCGCAGGTGGACGCCCTGCTGGCGGGCCTGCCGGCCACGC
>CALXGY010000010.1 GCA_944387955.1 uncultured Faecalibacterium sp.
CAACATCAACTCCGAGATCATTGTCTTTTCCCTGGTGCTGCTGGCAGGCGTAATCTTTGCCCTGCGCAAGGAGCTGGCCCTGCTGGATGTGCTGACCCTGGGCAAGGAACAGGCCATCAACCTGGGGGTAGACTATGACCGCTGCATCCGCCGTCTGCTGCTGGGCGTGACCCTCTGCATCGCCGTGGCCACCGCCATGGTGGGCCCCATTTCCTTTTTGGGGCTCATCATCGCCAACCTGTCCCGGCAGCTGCTCAAAACCTTCCGCCACAGCCAGCTGGTGCTGGGTTCGGCCCTGTTCGGGATGATCGTCCTGGTGGGCGGACAGCTCATCGTGGAGCATGTGTACTCCTACTCGGTGCCGGTGAGCGTATTCATCACGGTGGGCGGCGGCCTCTATTTTCTCTATCTCCTCCTGACCAGAAAGAAGGTGTAATCATGCAAATCAAGGAACTGACCAAACGATACGACGGAAAAACCGTGGTGGATGGGGTAACCTTTGCCATCCCCAAGGGAAAGGTCATCTCGCTCATCGGCCCCAACGGGGCGGGCAAATCCACCGTTATGGGAATGATCTCCCGGCTGATCGCTCACGACAGCGGGCTGGTGGATTTTGAAGGCAGGGACATCGGCAAATGGAAGAGCAAAGAACTCTCCAAGCGGCTGGCGATCCTGACCCAGAGCAACAACATCCAGATGAAACTGACTGTACGGGAGCTGGTGACCTTCGGGCGCTTTCCCTATTCCGGCAACCGGGTCACTCCAGAGGATCAGAAGATCATCGACCGGGCCATTGCCTATATGGAGCTGGAAGAGTTTCAGGACCGGTTTATTGATGAGCTCTCCGGCGGCCAGCGTCAGCGGGCGCTGATTGCCATGGTCATCGCCCAGGACACCGAGTATGTCCTGCTGGACGAGCCCACCAACAACCTGGACATCTACCACGCCACCAACATGATGAAAATCGTCCGCCGCCTTTGCGACGAGCTGGGAAAGACGGTGATTTTGGTGCTGCATGAGATCAACTATGCGGCATTCTATTCCGATTATATCTGTGCCTTCAAGGACGGAAAAATCGCCCGGTTCGGCACGGTGGAGGAGGTGATGACCAAGGAGAACCTATCTCAGATCTATGGCGTGGATTTCGAGATCCTGACCATTGCGGGCAAACCCTTGTCCATCTACTATTGATCCCAATTTTCGGTACTTTTCAGAAAAGGAGCAAACAAACATGAACATGAAAAAGATGGTTTCCCTGACCTTGGCCGGCGTGATGGCTCTGAGCCTCATGGCCTGCTCTGCCCAAAACAGCAGCGCCTCTTCCGAAAGCGCATCCGCCCCCAGCAGCAGCGCCAGCCAGGCCGCCGGCGAAACCCAGACCCCCGAGACTGTGACCATCACCAGCCTCAACGCCAGCAAGGAGGCGGCCGAGCTGGAGGTGCCTTATGACCCCCAGCGCATCGCCATTCTGGACATGGCCTCTCTGGATATTCTGGACGCCCTCGGCGTGGGCGACCGGGTAGTGGGCACCGCCTCCACCAGCCTGGAGTACCTTCAGGACTACATCAATGACGACATCGCCAATATTGGCACCATCAAGGAGGCCGACCTGGAAGCCGTCATGGCCTGTGAACCTGATGTGATCTTCATCGGCGGCCGCCTTGCCGCCTCTTATGATGCATTGAGCGAGATCGCCCCGGTCGTCTACCTGGCTACGGATACCGAGCTGGGCGTGGTGGAGAGCGTGCGGCAGAACGCCCTGACCATCGCCTCCATCTTCGGCCTGGAAGAAAAGGTGGACAGCCTGATGGCCGACTTTGACGCCCGCATCGCCGCGCTGTCTGAATTTGCCGCAGGCAAGACCGCCATTGTGGGCATGGTCACCAGCGGCAGCTACAACGTGTTGGGCAACGACGGCCGCTGCTCCATGATCGGCCGGGAGATCGGCTTTGAAAACATCGGCGTCGATGCCAACATCGATACCTCCACCCACGGCAACGAGGCCTCCTTCGAGTTCATTGTAGAAAAGGCTCCCGATTATATCTTTGTCATGGATCGCGATGCCGCCATTGGTACCGACGGCGCCAAGCTGGCTCAGGAGATCATGGAGAACGAGCTGGTTATGAGCACCAGCGCCTACAAAAACGGCAATGTCGTCTATCTGGCCCATCCCGCTGTGTGGTACACCGCCGAGGGCGGCATCACCGCACTGGATCTCATGCTGCAGGATCTGGAGAGCGAGCTTCTGGCCTGATTGATTCCATGCTACATAAGCACAATGTTTTTGGAGTCGTGTCCCATCTGCGGACCGTCATGAAATCGCAGCCTGTGTGCTGCGGCGCATAAAAAGAGGAACAAAGCCCCGGCTGAACATGAATGTGTTTGCCGGGGCTTTGTTCCTTTTGGAGAGATACGCAATTTTTAAAGTGTATAAATCGGATGCTTTTTTCAGGGCGTCTTATCCGGGCATTCCCAGTAAAATCGGCATACCTGAACCCCAAGCCCATTTCAGGGCGGCCCCTGGGGCCCCATGGGGTGAACCCTTACCAGAACTTCTTCTTTTTCATGACATAAAGGGACAACAGCATAATCAGCACACTGGCCCCAATCACCGCCGGGTAGCCGTATTGCCAGGTCAGCCCCAGCATGCCGGAACAGTTCATCCCATACCACCCTGCCAAAAGGGAGAGGGGGAGGAAAATCGTTGTGACAATGGTGAGAATCTTCATGATCTGATTCTGCTGGAGGTCCATCTCTGCCTGGAACATCCCCCGCAGCTGCAAACCATCTTCCCGGCGCGCCTTGGCCTCCTCCAGCAGGCGGCCGATCCGCTGTTCCACCCGGTGAAACAGCTGGGCCTCCTGGGTGGTAAACTCCCCGTTTTCCTCCAACTCGCAGACCAGTTCCTCCATCTGGGTGTAGTACTTGATCCAGCGGGAGATCTCCTTTCGCAGGACCATCATCCTGGTGTTGAAATTTTCCAGCCGCCCCGCCGAGACCTGTTCCTCCATTTGGGTGAGCTGGTCCTCCAGGCTTTCCAGATGGCGCAGATCCTTTTCCACCAGCAGTTCCAAAAGCGCATAGAAGAAGCTGCCTGCGCTGTAATCCCTCTGGGGATTTTCTTTCCGCAGGTGCTGCACCATAGAGTGCACCGTTCCGGTGTCGTCGCACAGCACCACCCGATCCCGGGCCAGCAGATACCCAAATGCAATGGTCTCCCCGTTTTTTGCCTTTCTGGGGGTTACAATGGTGCCGTTGAGAAATCCTCTTCTCACTTCCGCTTTGCAGACCCGGGCATCCCGGGCCAGAGGAGTGTGGCAGACTAGTTCCTCGCCGTTCGCCTGGGCGGCCTTATGGGAAAGTTCTTCCGAGGTAAAAAGGAGCAGTGTGCCCGTTTTTTCTCCCGCCTGATCTTCTCCCGGGGCCAGTGCAGCATGCAGATTCCATTGGACCATTTTGGATTCCTCCCTCTTTATTTTCCCATCGGCGCCTCTATGGCCCTGCCTCATCTTCCGCCCTTGGCTGGGGCATCCGACACTCCGGGACCGAAAGACCAAAAGGTGTTTTTTCTATCATGCAACAAACCCGGAGAAATGTCAAATGGTTTGCCCTGCTATGGAAACAAGGAACTTCAGAAACAGAAAAACTTCCATCAGCCGCCCTAAAATGCAGTTCCGATTCGTTTACAGGGTAAGAAGAAATTTGTGGCAAAATCCGGCGATCTATGGCAGAATAGAATCAGATCCTGCGCCAGATGGGATGTTCTGCCGTAAAACCACCAAAGCGAAACACAGGAGGCGAAAATCTGCAATGGAAAAAATC
>CALXGY010000011.1 GCA_944387955.1 uncultured Faecalibacterium sp.
TCCGATTCAAACCGCTCCATGGCGTCGGCCAGCCCCTGGAGCGGGCGGCCCAGCAGCCGGGACAAAAGCCAGCTGGTCAGCACCGCTGTTGCCAGCACCAGAGCGCCCAGCAGGACCGAAATGCCCATCATTTCCTCTACATTCCGGTCCACCAGCTCGTTCACATAGCTTACGCCCACCACCCGCCAGCCGCTTTCTCCCACGCTGTTCACGCAGGTGATGAGGGTACCGTTGTCGTATACGCCGTCCGCCAGACCCACCAGCGCGGCGGTGTCCTCACTTTTCAGGTTGGCATAAATCAGCTGCTGCTGAGGGTGGTAGATCAGATTTCCCTCGCTGTCCATCAAAAAGCAGTAGCCCCGGCTGCCGATGCCCACATTGTTGATGTAGCTGGACAGGCTGGAAAAACTCAGATCCAGCGAGATCCAGGCCGCGGCGTTCTCCCCTTCCAGCGGGGCGGTCATGGTGACCACCCAGGGGTAGTACCGGTCGAAGATGGTCTCCACATGGGGAGCGGTCAGATAGCGGCCTTCGGTGCGGCTGGCCCGCTCGTAATCAAAAGAGAGGTTTTCCACGATGTTTTCTTTCGGGTCTCTGCCCAGGGTCCAGCAGTCCAGAAGGAGCCCGTCGGCGCTGTAACTGGTCACCGCCACCACATCCGGCCGGAAGTTCAAAAAGGCGTTCAGCATCGCGTCCCGCCGGTCGGCCGGCTGGTTCAGGGTTTGCTGCACAATGGTAGTAGCCTGCTCCATGTCCTCCAGATAACTTGCTACCGTATTGGACACCTGGACCACGGTCTGGGCGCTGGAGGTCCGGGCGTTCTGGACGATGGCCTGCCGGTAACGGCTCAGAAACAGCCCGATGCAGCAGACCAGAATCACCGACACCACCCCTACCACCATGGCTACCAGAATGGTGGTGATCCGCAGCCGGGTCTTTGCCAGGCGGCTCACTGGGCCGCCTCCGCCTGACCGGCGCGCAGCCGGCGGCGCAGCGCGTTGGGAGATTCGCCGGTATACTTTTTAAAGCAGTAGCTGAAATAGTGCTGATCGAGATAGCCGCAGCGCCCGGCCACCTCCTGGATGCGCAGGCCGGTGGTCTCCAGCAGCTGGCGGGCTGCGTCCATCCGCTTGCCGATCAGAATGTTGATGAAGGTCTCTCCGGCGTACTTCTTAATGCATGCGCTCAGATGGTTGGGGCTCACATCCAGCAGGCCGCTGAGCGAGACCAGAGACAGATCCGCTTCCATGTAGTGCTGATCCAGCATTTCCAGAGCCCGCTGGCACAAGGCCTCTCCGCTGGATACGGCAGGCTGCAGGTCCCCGATGAACCGCACCCGCTCTTCGGCGGGGTCGGCCTTCATCAGCGCCTCCATGGCTTCCCGGTAGGCGCTGTGCAGCCCGGAGAGCTCCGGGACCATCCGGCTCACGCCGATGCGGCAGCACAGTCCCAGCACACGGTCGGCGATCTGGCAGATCTCGTCCGCCAGAATGTGCAGATACTCCTCAAAATCCGACCGGTTGCCCAGCAGCACGCCGATCACCCGCCCGCCGGAGAAAAAGCTCACGCTGCGCAGATACTTTGCGGCCAGGTCGTCCACCGTCGAGGCAAAGGCCGGGACGGTACAGGGCGCTCCCTGGCGGTCGTGCAGCGTAATAGCCATCAGGGTATAAAAAGGCTTGTCCTCGCTGTCCTTCAAAAGGCCGCACTCCACCGCATAGGCGTCGGTGTGAGGATCGGGCGCGGCGTATTCGTCCAGCACCAGCGGCATCAGGAACACCGCCCGCTTGTCCTGCCGGGCCGGGGCCTGGGAGGCCTCGCGGAACAGCACAAACTGAGCGTCGATCTTCTGGTGCACCACCCGCAGCTCGGCCGCGATGCCCTCGATGGTCAAGGGCTTCAGCATATAGCTGATGATGTTGTACTGAATGGCCTGCTTTGCATAGGAAAAGTCATCGTACCCGCTGACAAGGGCGATGTTCATGGCGGGGCGGATCTCCCGCACCTGCCGGGCCAGCTCGATGCCCGAGATGAAGGGCATGCGGATGTCGGTGAGCAGCAGATCGGGTTCCAGCTTTTCCACCAGCACCAGAGCGTCCAGGCCGTTGGTGGCGCTGCCCACCAAAGAAAAGCCCAGTTCCCCCCAGGGCACCATGCTGCAGACCGCTTCTCGCAGCACATCCTCATCATCGGCTACCACCACCGTATAGATGTTTTTGTTGTTCATCGGCGCGCCCTCCTTTTTCATCGGCCCCGGCTGCGCCTTCCGGCCAGGCGGGAATTTACATCTATTGTCTATTGTATTGTATCAGGCCTCCGAATGCAAGAGCGCAGCCCCAGTGGGTTTAAAGAACAAAAGCCGAAAGTCCGGCCTTCTTTGTTCATACAGTGAAAGAGACTGATTTTTGTACGGGAGGCTAGATCCATGCTGTTTTCACTGCTGCAATTTTTCGCCACTAAATTTCTTTATCTTGCGCTGCATCTGGAATCCGGCAGCTTTCCCCGGCCTCTTACCGCCCATCAGGAGGCAGAGGCTTTCGCCGCGCTGCGGGCAGGAGATCCCCAGGCGCAGGAAAAGATCATCCGGCACAACCTGCGCCTTGTGGCCCACATCGTCAAAAAATATTACGCCCTGCCCGGCGACCAGGACGACCTCATCAGCATCGGCACCATCGGTCTGGTCAAGGCGGTCAACACCTTCGACAGTACCCGGCAGGCGAGATTTTCGACCTATGCCAGCAAGTGCATCGAAAACGAACTGCGGATGCAGTTCCGCAAAGAGCGCAAAGCCGGGCCGGTGGTCTCGCTGCAGGAATCGCTGGAGACCAGCAAGGACGACTCGGCCCTGACCCTCTCGGATGTGCTGCAGGACCCGGCCTGCATGGAGGAAAACTGTGAAAAGCAGGACGAGGCCCGGCAGCTGCGGGGGCTCATCGACCGGCTGGACGCCCGGGAGCGGCAGATCGTGCTGCTGCGCTACGGCCTGGCCGGGCAGCCTCCCCTCACCCAGTTGGAGACCGCCCAGATCATGGGCATCAGCCGCAGTTATGTATCCCGGCTGGAGACCCACGCGCTGGAGCAGCTGCGAGCGGGGTGGGGTGCACGGTAAATTTTTTCAAATCCTTATAGAACCGTTTTTTGCTCTGCATCCCTGGTTTCCGCCGGGGTGCAGGGCATTTTTCTTAACCGGAACTGTGGCTGCATCTTCCCTTCACCGGGCCGGGGTGCTACAATGGAGCCAAGGGGGCAGGCTGGAGCGGGCCCCAATTTGAGCGAAATGAGGGATTTTTTGTGGACTATTACGGAACCATCGGCCCCGCCTGCGCGGAACTTGAGACCTTGCAGCAGATGGTGCAGGCCGGGATGACCGGCATCCGAATGAACCTCTCCCACGGGCCGCTGGCCCAGCACAGCGACTGGCTGGAGCTCATCCGCAAGGCAGGCATCCAGCAGCTGCTCATCGACCTGCAGGGACCCGAGCTGCGGCTGGGAGATCTGGCCGAGCCGCTGAACCTTTCCATCGGGGATTTTCTGCGGCTGGGAACAGGGGGCCTTGGCTGCCCTGCCGCACTGACCGAAACTGCGCAGCCGGGGCAGAAACTGCTTTTGGACGACGGAAAAATCCTGGCCCGAGTGGACCGGGCCGAAAAAGGCGGGCTGGACTGCACCATTCTGCGGGGCGGGGTTCTGCGCAGCCGCAAAAGCATTGCGGCGCCGGGACTTGTGATCGACGCCCCCACCCTTACCGCCGAGGACCGGGAAAACCTGAAGATCGCCAAAGCCTGCGGAGTCACCGGGGTCATGCTGCCCTTTGTGCGCAGCGCGGCGGACCTTAAGACCCTGCGGGCCGCACTGGACGAGGCAGACGGGGCGGAAATCCGCATCTTTGCCAAGATCGAGAATCTGGCCGGAGTGAAGGCGCTGCCCCAGTTTCTGCCCCTGGCGGACGAGATCGTCATCGCCCGGGGAGATCTGGGCAACGCCATGCCCCTCTGGGAGCTGCCCGCCTGCCAAAAGAAGCTGGAAGCCGAATGCCGCGCCGCCGGAGTACCCTTTATGGTGGTGACCCAGCTTTTGGACAGCATGACCGCCCGGGCAGTCCCCACCCGGGCGGAGGTCTGCGACATCTACAATGCCGTTTTGGACGGCGCTTCCAGCCTGATGCTCACCGGCGAGACCGCCGCCGGGCATTATCCGGTACAGGCCATGGACTATTTGGTCAAAACCGCCCGCACCGCTTTGTGAATTCTGCCCTTAAAACATGGTCTTGGCGCAGTGCTCCATGACCGCCTCCATCTGAGGCGACACCCATTTGTTGCGGTGGTAGAGGAGCTGCTGCCAGATGTCCACCGAAAAATCCTCCACCGCCAGGCGGACCAGCCGCCCTTCGGCCACCGCCCGGTCGGTGACATAGTCGGGCAGGAAGGACAGGCCCACCCCCTGCTCCAGCAGCGCGCAGATGTGGTCGGTGTTGCCGATCTCCAGCACCGGCTGAATCTCCAGCGAACGCCCCGCCAGCTTTTCATCCATCAGGCGGCGGTAGCTCATGCCCTGTTCCGCCAGGATGAAGGGCTGCCCGATCAGCGCCTTTAGCGGGATCTCCTTCTGTCCGGCCAGCGCACAGCCAGGCCCCGCCACAAAGTGGACCCCCACCTTTTTCTCCCGGCGGATCACATACTCGGTGTTGTAGATGTGGCTGTCCAGCGTGATGATGAAGTCGGCCTCGTTCTGGTTCACCATCCGCAGCAGTTCGCCGGTCCCGGCGGTGAGGATCTTGAGGGACAGGTCTGGATATTCCGCCCGGAAGGAGGCGTATCCCTCCTGTGCAAAGACCGAACAGAGCGAATCCGCCATGGCCATCCGCACCCGCCCGGCCAGCAGCGGGCGGCTGGACATGCTGTTCTGCAGCTCCTGGGTCAGACGGGTGACTGCGTGGGCATAGCGCAGCACCTCCCGCCCCCGTTCGGTAAGAAAGACCGCATGTCCCACCCGCTCAAACAGCGGGGTTCCCAGTTCGTTTTCCAGCTGCTTGATCTGAAAAGAGACGGTGGACTGGGAATACCGCAGCATCTCGGCGGTCCGGGTAAAACTGCCCAGCTCAGCGGCATAGAGAAAGGTCGTCAGATTTTTGAGATCCATACATTCTCCTTTTGCGCGCAGAAGATCGAATTTCTCGATGTTCAGCATCATGACGATTCATTTTACAGATGCTTTTCTTTATTATATACTAAGCAGCAGTAAATGACAATTTGTCTGGAAAGGAAAAGAAATGGAACTGCTGCAAACTCTGAGTCAGGGAATGGTTGCCCTGCTGAAAGCTGTATACAATCTGCTGTGGGGAGACCTCATCACCCTGCCGCTGCCGGGAGGCAGCACACTGGGTCTCTCGCTGCTGGTGCTGCTCCTGGTCCCGGCGGGAGTCTACTTCACGATCCGCACCCGGTTTCTGCCCTTCCGGCTCTTCCCCGAGATGCTGCGGCTCACCACCGAGAACCGCAAAGATCCCGGCGGGCAGAGCATCTCCGGCTTTCAGGCGCTGATGGTCTCCACCGCCTGCCGGGTGGGTATGGGGAACCTGGTGGGCGTGGTGGCCGCCATCTCGGCGGGCGGCGCCGGGGCGGTGTTCTGGATGTGGGTCATCGCGCTGCTGGGCTCTTCCACCGCCTTCATCGAGTCCACCCTGGCCCAGCTGTACAAGCAGCCCGACCCGCTCTATGGCGGCTACCGGGGCGGCCCCGCCTACTACATCCACAAGCTCATGATCCGCCCCGGCAGCAAGCAGCGGCGTTCGGTGCTGGCGGTGCTGTTCGCCCTGTCCGGCCTCCTGTGCTGGTGCGGCATCAGCCAGGTCATCGGCAACACCATCTCCTCCTCCTTTGAAAACGCCTTCCACATCCCGCCCCTTGTTTCCACCGTCTTTATGGTGGCGGCTGCGGCCCTCATCGTGCTGCGCAAGAACGCCACCGTCAAGGTTCTGGACCGGATGGTGCCGGTGATGGCGGCCTGCTATTTCTTCGCTACCCTGTTCATTATCCTGAAAAATGCGGGCCAGCTGCCTGCGGCGTTCGGCCAGATCTTCTCCGAGGCCTGCGGGCTGCGGCAGGCCGTGGCAGGCGGCATCGGCGCTGTCATCATGAACGGCGCAAAGCGCGGTCTTTTCTCCAATGAGGCAGGCTCCGGCTCCGCTCCCTGCGCGGCGGCCGCCGCCGAAATCAGTCACCCGGCCAAGAGCGGTCTTTTGCAGGCGCTGGGCGTCTTTATCGACACCCTGCTCATCTGCACCTGCTCGGCCATGATCATGCTGCTGACCCCCGCCAAGCTAACCCAGGGGCTGGAAGGCATGGACCTTCTCCAGGCCGCCATGGGCTACCATTTTGGGGAGTTTGGCGTGGTGTTCATCGCGGTGATCCTGTGGCTGTTCAGTTTTTCCACCTTCCTGGGCATCTTGTTCTACGCCCGGTCCAACATCGCCTATCTCTTCGGGGACAGCTGGGCCTGGCAGACTGCCTACAAGCTGCTGGCGCTGGTAATGCTTTTTGTGGGCGGCCTTGCCGCCTACCAGCTGGTCTGGGACCTGGGTGATGTGGGCGTCGGCCTGATGACCGTTTTCAATATGATTGCCCTGTTCCCTCTCTCCCGTCAGGCGCTGGACGCGCTGCGGGATTACGAGCAGACCCAGATGCCCCGCCGCAGCAAAAAGGGGTAATCGTTCGGCGGCATCTTCTCTTCTGCGCTTTCCGGCCTGGCCGGGAAGCGCATTTTTGTTTTCTGCCTGGTCTTCCCCTCTCCGGCCTGCGGTGCTAAAATGGAGTGGATACTCTTTTTGCCCACTCTCCGGAGGTGATCCTGTGAAAAACGCTTTGAAACGCGCCCTGTATGCCTGGCTCAGCTTCAGCCTTTTTTTCTTTCTCTTTGACCCGCTGCCGGTTTTTTGCCTGTTCTTTTTGAACGGGGCACTGGCTTTGACCCTCTTTTACTCCAAATCCCACCGGAGCCTTTTCTCCTCGGTGCTGGGGCTGGTTCTCAGCGCCATTGCCGCCTTTGTCTGCGTGGGACTGCTGCGGGGCTATCCCGTCCGTCCGCCCCAGGGCTTTGAGGGACCGCTGGGGCTTTTGGCGGCGGGCCTGGGGCTGGCGCTCCTTTACTTTTCCCGGTTCGCCCCGGCCGGGTCCCAGTGTTCCCAGCCGCCTTTGTTCCGGGAACAGCAGTACGATTTGGAACGTCTGCGGCAGTACGCTTTTCAGTTTCCGCTGCTGGGGGTCAATGCCCGCTGGGGCAACGGCAAATCCTTCCTCTGGGCGAAGCTGTGCGCTGACCCGGAAATCCGAAAGAAGTTCGAGGTGGTGCAGATCGACCTTTTGACGGTGGACCTGGATTCGGTGGAGCTGATCCTCATCGACGAGCTGGAAAAACTGCTGGAGAGGCACGGCATCCGGCCCCAGAGCTCCCGGCGGCTGAAGGCGCTGCTGAGCCAGAATTCCTGGCTTCAGTGGACGGGCGGACTGCTGACCGGCGCTTCCGATGGGCTGGCCGCCTCCTTTGACCTGCTGCGGCAGGACCTCGCCCGAATGGACAAACAAGTGCTCATCGGGTTCGAGGACATCGACCGGATCGAGGACGCCGAAAAAATCAAAAAGATCTTTGCCATTGCGGAAAAACTCTCCTGTGAGCAGATCCACCTGCTCTTTCAATACAACGCAGACCTTTTGGCCTCCAAGGGCGACGGGCTGGACCAGGATTATCTGGAAAAGTATCTTCCTCACACGGTGAGCCTGACCCCCATTTCCTTTCAAAGCCTGGTTCATTCCCTGTGGAAACTGCTGGAGCTGGAAAGCCTGCCGCTGGAGGAGGACAAGGTAAAATACATCGGGGCTTTCCATCCCAGCGCCGAACCCATAAACCGCATCTGCGGGCTGAATCTCCAGATCCGTATTCCGGTGGAGGAGCTGGTCTCCATCCGCAAGGTACGGGACTACCTGCTGGAGCTCAAGGAGATGATTTCGCAGAACGAAGAGTTTTCACAGAAGGACAACGCCAAAATCGCCGCTTACGGACTGTTCCTCAAACACTTTTTTCCCGACGATTACAGCCTGCTGAAGATCGGCGAAAGCCCGCTGGATACCTTTTTCTTTCAGGATGGAGAGCAGCGATGGACCCTGCCGGGGCTCCTAAAGCAGTACCAGCACACAGCCCGCGAGACTGCGGAAGAAAGTCAAACGCGGCGGGAGAAGCTCCAGCATCTTTTGGAATTCTCCGAAGCCAAAGGCTGCTCTCCCGACTCCCGCCAGAACAGCCGCCGGCTGGCCCTGCTGATGCTGCTGGGATATAACTTTTCCTTTTCCAGTGCCCGGTCCGCAGAGGTTTTCACGCCGGAACAGCGGATGGAGGAGAAAAACCGAAAGATTGACCATCTGATCTGGAACCTCATTGCCAACGGCGGGCCGGAACTCACCGACGCGGAAAACGATGTTGATTATCTGGAGAACACGGTGCTGAGCCTGCCGCCGGACAAACAGCCGGAAGCCTGGAAAAAATTCCTGGATGACCGATACCACGGCAATTTTCCCAAAAACAACCGGACGGTGGAATGCTTTGGGGACGGCCCCTTTGTGGGCAGTTTCCGGGCCATGCAGCTCACCGGCAGCGCCGCACGAATCCAGAGCCGGTTTTTGTCCCTTTTCTTCCGGCTCTATCCGAAATACCGTCCCAAAAAATGCATCTCGCTGGAACTTCTGGACTGCCTTGTCTGCTGCGACCTGACCCGGACACAGGACTTTTTCGCCATTTTAAAATTTTTCAATTCCCTGTCGGTGGCCGGAAGTCCTGCTGATACGCCTGTTTACCGGACCTTCTTTACCCGATATCTGGGGGCGATCTGCGCGCAGGGTTACTGCCGCCGGGCAAATCAATGGATGTTTGAGCTGCCGCTGCCCGCTGTGGCCCCGACGATTCCCTCTCTGCGGGATCACTTTTCCCAAAAGGATGCAGAATCTCTGACCATGGCGGCGCTGGGCCAGCTGAAAGAGCTGCACCGGGAGCTTTCGCAGCAGAAAGATCGGCCGGAACCGCCCTATTGCCTGGACTATGTGCAGCGGGAATACGATCTGCTGATCGGCTTTGTAGAGAAAAACCGGGAACTGCTCAGCGCCCCAGGCTTTCTTCCGAAATCCCGCTTCAACGTCCAGTCCTCCGTTTCCTCCGGCGGCACCCCTCATCAGGAAGAGGTGGACCGGCTGAAAGCCCTCCGGCAGGAGCAGCCCGAGCTCTTTGACCAGGAAGTGCAAAAGAGCCATGAGGCGGGAAAACTGTATTTCTATGAACTGGAAGAGCTTCTTTCCGACCATTCCACCGCGCTTGTATAAACAGAAATACGCCGCTTTCCTTTTTTGAAAGCGGCGTATTTTTATCGGCTGTAAATCTTCGCCCCGAAGGGAAAGAGAGCCAGTTTTGCAATTTTGAAGCACTGCAGCCCGAAAGGGATGCCGATGATGGTGATGCAGAGAGCCAGCCCATTGAGGACCGCAGCTGCTGCCAGCGGGATGCCGGTGAGGATCAGCCAGAGGATGTTGGCCAGCAGGGAGAGGGTGCTGCCGCCGTATTCGATCTCCTTGCCAAAGGGGAAGAAGGCCAGAGAGGCGAACTTGAAGCACTGCTGCCCGATGGGGATGCCGATGATGGTGATGCTCCACAGCACCCCCGCCAGCGTCCAGGCCAGGCCCTGCCAGATGCCGCCGCACAAAAACCAGAGGATATTTCCAAGACAACCCATAGTTTGTTCTCCTGTCGCATTGTTTTTCCTGCACACTGCAGGCTTTGGGTCATTGTATCACATCCGGCAAAAAAGTACAAACATCTGGTTTTTACAACAAAAAAGACGCCTCCCGGGTGGGAAACGTCTCAAAAAATCCTTTAAACGGTCTGGTGAGCGGGCTTCAGAGCTGCTTCCCCGCTCTTGCGGGTCTCCGGCTCAGCGGGGGCGGCAGCGTCCAGCTGACCCATCACACTGCGCATCAGGATCAGGGTGATGACAAAGACCAGAACGTCCGCGATGGGCGCAGAGAACAGCGGCCCCATGACCCCCAGGTCAAACAGGGTGGGCAGCACCAGCACCAGCGGCACGCTGAACACAAATTCCCGCAGCAGGCTCAGCAGCATGGACTGCACCGGCTTGCCCAGAGACTGCAGGAAGATGCTGGTGGCCTTCTGGATGCAGCACAGCAGGATGGTGGACAGATAGATCCGGAAGGACAGGGCTGCAAACCGGTTGTACAGCTCGCTCTCGCTGCCGAACAGACTGATGATCTGCACCGGGAACAGTTCAAAGGCTGCCATGGACACCAGGCCAATGACCGTCTCGGCCAGCATCATCTTTTTATACAGCTCCTTGACCCGCTGGATGTTCCTGGCGCCGTAGTTGTAGCCCACGATGGGCTGGCATCCGGCTGCAATGCCCACCACAAAGGCGATGACGATCTGGAACACCTTCATCACGATACCCACCACGGTCATGGGGATGTCGGCGCCGTACTCGGACAGCGCGCCGTACTTCACCAGGGTGGTGTTCATCACGCCCATAATAACCACGATGGACAGCTGGGTCAGCAGGCTGCTGACGCCCAGGGGCAGGATCTTGCCCAGCAGGTTCTTCCGGGGTGCAAAGCTCTGGCGGCACAGCCGGAAGCTCTTGGTGTGGAACAGATAATAAAGGCCCAGCAGCGCCGAAACGATCTGGCCCGCGATGGTGGCCAGGGCCGCGCCGGTGACCCCCCAGTGCAGCACAAAGATGGCGATGGGGTCCAGGATGATGTTCATCACACAGCCCACCAGGGTGGAGGCCATGGCAAACTGGGGGCTGCCGTCGGCTCGGATGATGGAATTGAGGCCATTGGTAAACACAAAGAAGGGAATGCCGATGAGGATCACATTGAAGTAATCAATGGCATAGGGCAGGTTATTCTCGGTGGCGCCGAAGGCGGCGAGAATGCTGTCCCGGCCCAGGGCAAAGACTGCCACCAGAACCGCGCTGCTCAGAATCATCATCAGGATGGCGTTGCCCACGCTGCGGTGAGCACTCTCCGAATCCTCCATGCCCTCGCAGATGCTCAGGTAGGCGGCGCAGCCGTCACCAATCATCAGGGCGGCGGCCAGCGCAATGACCGTAATGGGGAAAACCACGTTGGTGGCGCCGTTGCCCAGATACCCCACGCCCCAGCCGATGAAAATCTGGTCCACGATGTTGTACAGCGAGGACACCAGCAGCGACAGGATGCAGGGCACCGAGAATTTGAGCATCAGGGAGCCCAGGGGCGCCTGTGCGAGAGAGCGGTTCATGTTTTGTTCCATCTTTGTCTCCTTACCTCCGTAACCAAAAATTTCGTCAAAAAAAGCGGCAGCCTGAGTGTACGGTTTTCGCCCACTCAAGCTACCACCAGACTTTCGTTCCGGGATAGGATTATAACAAAATTTCCCCGTCGGATGTAATAGTGCGATGTACAGAAAATTTTCCCCTTGAAAAAGATGCAATTCAGCCAAATTGCCCTTCTCAGACCTCAAAATCCATGCAGGAGCGCACTGCGGTGAAGGGGCGCACCTTGCCGTCTGCCACCGCCACATGCTCCGGGTGGACGCTGTAACCAGCCAAGGCCTCAGCCGATTCAAAGGTGGTATCCAGCATCAGATCCACCGTCGAGGAGGGCAGGCCGTCGGTGTACACATGGACTTCCACCAGGCCCGGAATCCGCCCGGCCAGCCCCTCAAGGCCCTCCTTGATGCCGGCCTTGACCGCGGACTTTTCTTCGGCGGTGAGCTCCTCTTTCAGCTTCCACAGGATCACATGCTTTACCATAATTTTTCCTCCCTCGCCCGCCGCAGCGGGCGTTTCTCTTTTTTGGCCCAAAGCCGGGCCCTTTGTTCTGATTGTATCACAAACCGCTCCATGATGCAAAAAGCGCCCTCCGGCGGCAGCCGGAGGGCGCAAAGATCCTTATTCGAATCTTACAGGGAGGCCAGATGCTTGCCCAGCTCACGGCCCAGGGTCTGAGCCATGCCGACGCTGACGCCGGCAATGGGGGTGCTGTACTGGACGCCGAAGCGGCGGCCGCAGCAGTTGCCGGTGGCGTAGAGACCGGGGATCACATCCAGGTGCTCGTCGTAGACGTTCTGGTCGTTGTCGGTCCACAAGCCGCCGGTGGTGCACAGGAATTCATAGCCTGCATAGATGTCCTTGGTGAAGCCGTAGTAAGGAGCCTTCACCACACCGAACAGGACGCTGGGGTCCTTGCCGAAGTCGTCGTCGTACCCGGCGGCGCACTTTTCGTTGTAGCGCTCCACCTCGGCCAGGAAGGTCTCCTTCTTCTCGCCGGAAAGGCCCAGACGGTCGGCCAGCTGGTCCAGGGTGTCAGCGGCGAACAGGCGGATGGTGCCGCCGGTGCCGGTCAGGCACTCGTCCACGCCCTCATCCCCTGCGGCGTAGGCATCGGCCAGAGCCTTTTCCAGACCGGCCTTGTAAACAGGGTCATTGACAAAGGCGGAGCCGTGGCCTGCGGGGAAGGACTGCAGCTGCTCGTAGATGTCGGCATCAAAGATGCTGTAAATGGTGCCCTTGTGGCGGGCAGCCTCCGCACCGGCAAAGACGGGATCGCCGAAGCCCTCGTTGCAGAACCGCTTGCAGTCATTGTCCAGCCAGAGGTTGCCGCAGGAGCCGATCAGTCCGCTGGGGAAGAAGAAGGTGCCGCCCATGGTGGACAGGGGGCCCGGCTCCAGCTTGCCGCCGGCCCAGACACCCATCTTGATGCCCTTGCCGTCCCGGTCCATGCCGGTGATCTTCTTGCCGTCGCCGGTGAAGTTCAGCGCGTTGATGTTGGGACACAGCTCGTCCACCATCTCTGCATCGGCGGAGAAGTCGCCCGCGGCCAGGACCACGCCCTTGGTGCCGTTGTAGCGCACATAGCCGCTGTCGGTCTTGGCGATGACGCCGGTCACACGGCCGGAATCGTCCTTTTCCAGGTACTGGGCATCGTTGCCGTAGAAGACCTGGACGCCCTGGTCCACGATGTACTGGGCGACCACCTTGCTGTGCTCGGTGACGGTGTAAGAACCCTCAAAGAAGATGCCGGGGAACTGAGCGGTGCCGTTCCAGAACTTCTGGCCCGCAATCTGGCCCTTGAAGTTCTTCGGATAGGGGTTGTGGAAGGCACGCAGCTGCTTTTTGTTCTCCTTGGAAGCCAGGCTGATGAACCAGTCGAAGGTGTCGCCGCAGTTCTTCAGATACTTCATGACCAGGGTGGGGTTGGACATATTGCAGCCCCGCAGCTGCCAGTCGTTGAGCACCTCCACCGGGTCCACCTCGGGGATGCCCTGCTCCTTGAGCCACTGGGAGTTGATGTGGCCGAAGTCGCAGCCGGTCCAGGCATGCATCTCCTCGCTCATCTTCTCGATGACGATGACCGAAGCGCCGCCCTCCATGGCAGCGCGGGCGCAGGCCAGGCCCGCCTGGCCCAGGCCGATGACCACCACGTCCGCGCTCTTGGTGTCGGTGATCTCGCTCTCGGGAATGGCCTCGGGGGCGGTGCGCCAGCTGATGGTCTCGGTTTGGACGGTCATGCTCTCAGGGTCCACGCCTTTGGCCTGAGCGATACACTTTGCAGCGGCCTCCTTGATGGCGTTGGAGGTGATGGTGGCGCCGGAAACGGTGTCCACCTCGCTGGACTGGGCCGCCAGGATGTCGGCGGTCAGCTGCTCGGCAGCCACGCGGCCCAGGCTCTCGGTCTCGCCGGAAGCGTCGGTGACCACTTCGGTGATGGAGCTGGCGTCAAAGGTCATGGTGACGGTGACATCGCCGTTGATGCCCTGGGCCACGGCGGTATAGGTACCGGCGGTGTAGCCGCCCTCCGCAGCGCTGGATGCGGCAGAGCTTGCCGCGGTGCTGGATGCGCTCTCGCAGGCAGACAGAGCGCCGGCGGTAACACCGCTCATGGCAGCCGCTGCGGCCAGCTTCAGAAAGCCTTTACGGGTGATCTTTTTCATAATTTCCTCCCGGACCTTGTAAATCCTCGTGCAGATCTCTCCGCCGGTTCCTCTCCGGCGGTCTTTTGTTGTTAATAGAATAACAAACAATCCTCCTAAATTCATCGGATAATCGGCCGAATTTCCTGGAAAAAAAGCGCCTTTTATGCTATATTTATCGTATCATCCCGTGAAAGGAGAAAATCATGTCGAGGCTTGAAGAATTTCAGCAGCTTCTTTTGGGGCAGCTGGCGTCCGGCGGCGGGCTGAATGCGCTGGTCCGGGCGGCGGGCCGTTTTCTGGAACTGCCGGTCAATGTCTGCGACGCAGCACTCACCCGGATGGCCTTTTACTCCCGGCAGCAGGAGGACGACCAGGAGCACGTCTTTGTGGTGCAGCCCGGAAAACCCGCCATTATGCGGCCCGAGATCGTGGAGGAGCTGCACCAAAAGGGGATTTTGGACCGGCTCCAGCAGGACCCCCGGGCCTTCACCCTCTACAATCCCGACCTCGATCAGTGGGAGATGTTCTGCGCCATCTCGATCCAGAAACAGACGGCGGGGTATCTCTTCGTGCGCACAAAGCAGCAGCCCGATCCCCTTCTGCTGGACTGCTGGTCGGCCCTGGGGGCGGCGCTGGCGGCCGAATTCCAAAAGCGGGACCTGCTGCCCCCCGACTCCACCCAGAGCACCCGGGCGGTCATCCTGCGCCAGCTGGTGCAGGGACAGCTGACCGACGAGGCCCTGGCCCGAAAACGTCTGGCCCAAACCGGCTGGAAACTGCGGGAGTCCTACCGGCTGTACTGCCTGTTCTCCCCCGAGCGCTCCCTCTTTGCCAACATCCCCCACCGCCAGCTGCTGCATCAGCTGACCGAGCTTCTGCCCGAGAGCCTGTGCTGCCCGATGCGGGAGCAGATCCTGCTGCTCTGCCCTGCCCAGCCCCTCCCCGGCGGGATGCTGGAGCGCTGGCTCTCCTTCTGCCAGTTCTGTCTGGCGGGCAGCATGCCTTTTTCCGGCCTGTGCCAGCTGCCCGGCGCAGACAGCCAGGCCCAGGCGCTGGTGCAGATGCTGCTGCATCGCTCAAAGGTTCATTCTCTGCAGGAGGAGTCCCCCCTCTATCTGTTCGAGGAACATCTGCCGCTGTGCGCCTTCCTGAACAGCTTTCCGGCAGGGCAGCCTGAGTCCTGGCTGCATCCCCACATCCGGCTCTTTCTGGAGCACGACCGGCAGTTCGGCACCGACTACATCGGAACCCTGCGGGCCTATTTCGCCCACAACCGCAGCACCCGGGCGGCCAGCGAGGCCCTGTTCATCCACAAAACCACCCTGTTCTACCGCTTCTCCCAGATGGAAAAGCTTGCGGGGCCCTTTTTGCAGGACCCGAAGCTGCTGTTTTTGTACGAGTATTCCCTGCTTTTGCTGGGAACCGGAGCGGAAAAGAAGGAGTGAGGCCCTCTCCGCCTCGCTCGCTGCACTCCCTCGCCAGCTCCGGGTTGCCTTCCGGCGGGCCTTGGGCGGCCCTTAAAAATTCAGACGGCGGCCCCAGCTCCGCCTCCCTCAATCCGCCGCAGGCGGCGGTCGGCTCCGCTGCCCCCCGAGGGGGAGCCAAGGGGGGGTGCCTCCCGGTCAGCAGCAGTTTTCCGAACTCCCTCAGTCCGCTGGCGCTGACAACTCCAAGAGAACGCCGCTTTTCCCAAACAAAAAACGCTGCCCCCCGGCAAACGGGGAGCAGCGTTTTTCAATTCAGAGAAAAGTTTCCCAAAACAGCTTACTGCTGCTTGCTGGCGTTCTTCTTGGCTTCCAGCGCGATGATGGCGTCGCGGCGGCTCAGGTTGATGCGGCCCTGCTGGTCGATGTCGGTGACCTTGACCACAATGGCGTCGCCCACGGCCACCACGTCCTCCACACGCTCCACACGCTTGGTGTCCAGCTTGGAGATGTGCACGAGGCCCTCCTTGCCCGGAGCGATCTCGACGAAGGCGCCGAAGTTCATCAGGCGGGTGACCTTGCCCTTGTAGATGGCGCCGATCTCGGGATCCTCCACAATGGTCTTGATGGTGAAGATGGCCCGCTTTGCGTCCTCCTGATCCACGGCCGAGACAAAGACGTGGCCGTCCTCCTGCACGTCGATCTTGCAGTTGCAGGTGGCGCAGATGTCCTGGATGACCTTGCCGCCCTTGCCGATGACGTCCTTGATCTTGTCGGTGGGGATCATCATGCTGAACATCTTGGGGGCCCAGCGGCTCAGCTCGGCGCGAGGGGCGGCGATGACCGGCTTGATGATCTCGTCCAGGATGTACAGACGGCCCTTGCGGCACTTTTCGAAGGCGTCGGCGATGATCTCATAGGTCAGGCCGTCGATCTTGATATCCATCTGGATGGCGGTGATGCCGCGGCGGGTGCCGCCCACCTTGAAGTCCATGTCGCCGTGGAAGTCCTCCACGCCCTGGATGTCCAGCATGGTCATCCAGCGGTCGCCCTCGGTGATGAGGCCGCAGGAGATGCCGGCCACCGGGGCCTTGATGGGCACGCCTGCGTCCATCAGGGCCAGGGTGGAGCCGCAGATGGAAGCCTGAGAGGTGGAGCCGTTGGAGCTCAGAACCTCAGAGACGCAGCGGATGGTGTAGGGGAAGTCCTCCAGCGAGGGCAGCACCGGCACCAGAGCCCGCTCAGCCAGAGCGCCGTGGCCGATCTCGCGGCGGCCGGGGCTGCGGGGTGCGCGGGCCTCGCCCACCGAGTAGGGCGGGAAGTTGTAGTGATGGATATAGCGCTTGGTCTGCTCGTCGGTGAGGTCGTCCATCAGCTGGTTGTCCTTGGTGCCGCCCAGGGTGCAGGTGGTCAGCACCTGGGTCTGGCCGCGGGTGACCATGCCGGAGCCGTGGACCCGGGGCAGGATGCCCACCTCGGCGGCCAGCGGGCGGATCTCGTTGATGCCGCGGCCGTCCACACGCTTGCCCTCGTCCAGCAGCCAGCGGCGGACGATGAGCTTCTGCATCTTATAGCTGATGAGGTCCAGATCTGCGTCGGACAGATCGGGGTACTCCTCGGCGATGCGGTCCATGATGGGGCGCAGTGCAGCGTCCCGGACGTTCTTGTCGTCGGTGTCCATGGCGGCCTTGAAGTCGTTCAGGTACTTGTCCTTGACCGCGTGGAACAGGTTCATGTCGATGCCCACGGTCTGGAACTGGATCTTGGGCTTGCCGCGCTCGACCACGATGCGGTTGATGAACTCGATGATCTTCTTGATCTCCACATGGGCGGTCTTGATGGCCTCCAGCATGGTGGTCTCGTCCACCTCGTTGGCGCCGGCCTCGATCATGACGATCTTGTCCATGGTGGCGGCAACGGTCAGGGCCAGGTCGCTGCGGCGGCGCTGCTCATAGGTGGGATTCAGCACGATCTCGCCATCCACCAGGCCCACCTGCACGCCGCCGATGGGGCCGTTCCAGGGGATGTCGGACACAGCAGTCACCAAGGATGCGCCGATCATGCCCGCGATCTCAGGGCTGCAGTCGGGGTCCAGGCTCATGACGGTCATGGTGATGCAGACATCGTTGCGCATCTCCTTGGGGAAGAGCGGACGCATGGGGCGGTCCACTACGCGGCTGGTGAGGATGGCCCGCTCGCCGGGGCGGCCCTCACGGCGCATAAAGCTGCCGGGAATCCGGCCGCCTGCGTAGAGCTTTTCCTCGTATTCCACATTCAGGGGGAAGAAGTCCACGCCCTCCCGGGGCTTGGGGCTCATGACCACGTTGCACATGACAACGGTCTCGCCGTAGCGGATCATGGCGCTGGCGTTGGACAGGCCGCACATCTTGCCCATCTCAGCCTTGAAGGGGCGGCCGGCCAGCATCGTCTCGTAGACCTTGTAGTTTTCAAAGGTCTCTTTGCGGGAACCAAATTCGATTGCCATTTGTTTTGCCTCCTTGTCTTTGGGAATTGCCGTCTCCCGGCGGTTTTGCGCCGGGTGCGCCCCCAAAGGCCGGCCCGCGGGCTATAGCAATAAATCCGACGTCCGCGCCCTGAACGCCCGGGCGCCCGATTTACTGCTGCAACACGCGGTCGGCCTCCGGCAGCATTTATCCAAAAAACAGGCAAAGGGCAGGCACCGTCCGGCACCTGCCCCCTGTTTTTTGATTACTTACGCAGACCCAGGGTTGCGATCAGAGCACGGTAGCGCTCGATGTCCTTCTTCTGGAGGTAGGCCAGCAGTGTGCGGCGGCGGCCAACCATCTTCAGCAGACCACGGCGGCTGTGATGATCGTTCGGGTTGTTCTTCAGGTGCTCATTCAGCTCGTTGATGTGAGCGGTCAGCAGAGCGACCTGAACCTCGGGGGAGCCAGTGTCCTTCTCGCTCAGAGCGACCTTGGCCATAACTTCCTGCTTGTTCATAATACAGTACCTCTTTATAAAAATTTATTTGCCGATGGCCCAGCCAGGGGAACCGGTGTTCCCTGCAAAGGGCATACTCCCCGGACCTTGCCACGGTAACGAATCAATTATAACAGACCCGGCGCGAAAAAGCAAGCAGGATCTTGCCTCTTCGCGCCGGTTTTGGGCGTTTGCTGCGCCCTTTTATGCAAAATAGGCCACGGCCCGCCGGGCGGCTCCCTGAATGCAGGCTTTCAGCTCGTCCAGGCTGTCAAACCGCTTGCTGGGGCACAGGTAGGCATGGAATTCCACCACCGGGTCCGCGCCGTAGAGATCCCCCGAAAAACCGGGGATGAAGGTCTCGCAGGTGACCTGCTCCGGGTCATCGTTGACGGTGGGACGGCTGCCAAGACCGGTGGCCGAGGGGTACCACACCCCGTCCACACAGGTGCGAGTGATGTAGATGCCCTGGCGGGGCATCTGGTAGCCGCGGGGATAGATCTGGTTGATGGTGGGTACCCCCAGCGTATGGCCCAGGCCCTTGCCGTGCTGCACCGCAAACCGGATGGCATAGGGCGCACCCAGCATGGCATTGGCCGCCGGGATGTCCCCGCCCTCCAGCGCGGTGCGGATGCGGGTGGAGGAAACCTGCTTGCCCTCAAACCGGGCCATGGGCAGCACCACCACCTCCACCCCCAGAGGCTCGCACAGCTTTTTCAGCAGCTGGGGATTGCCCGCCGCCCGGGCTCCGAAGGTGAAATTCTCCCCGCAGAACAGAGCACGGGCATGGCAGCAATCCACGATCCGGTGCACGAACTCTTCGGCAGAGAGGGACTTGATGTCCTCAAAGTCGGGCACCAGATAGTGCTCCACCCCGAGGCTTTCTACCAAACGGTGCTTGTCCTCGGTGGAGATGAGGCGGCGGCCCTTCATGCGGCTGCCCAGCTCCAGGCGGAAGGTAAACACCGCCGGGGCCGCGCCGTGGGCCCTGGCCCAGTCCACCGCCGAGCCGATGACCGAGCGGTGGCCCATATGGATGCCGTCAAAATAGCCCATTGCCACGGCGGAACCGGCCTTGCCGTCCAGCGCCAGCGGGGCCAGCTGTGAATAGATCTGCATAGATACTCTTTGTTCCTTCCCTCGTGTTTTGGGGATTGCAGGGCTCAGGTGCGCTCTACAAAGAGCTTTTCCACCTTGAGCACCCCCTGCTCCACCCGGGCCAGCCCTAAAAACCGGCCCTCCTCATCCTGCACCCGATACCGCCCGTCCGCCGCCGGGTAGCGGCTGGTGGGGCAGCCGGTGTAGAGATGCCGCGCCGCCCGCTCATCCGCCACCAAAAGCGGCAGGGATGCAAAGACGCTCTCCACCGGCAAAAGCAGGCTTTCCAGGGTCTCCGCCTCCTTGGCGGCGAGGATCTCCTCCAGGGTGTGGGCGTCGGCTTCGCCGTATACGCCGGCCTGGATGCGCCGCAGCCCGCTCATAGTGCCCAGCTGGCCCATGGCGGCGGCGATCTCCTCCAGCAGCACCCGGATGTAGGTGCCCTTGGAGCAGCGGACGGTGAGCAGATATTCCCCTTGGGCCGGGCTGCCGCCGTATTGGATGTCGTAAATCTCAATGGGCCGGGGCTTGCGCTCCACCTCCAGGCCCTGGCGGGCCGCCTTATAGAGCGGCTGGCCGTTGACCTTCACCGCCGAGTACATGGGGGGCAGCTGCATCCGGGGGCCGATGAAGTCCGGCAGCACGGCCAGAAGCTCCGCCTCCCCTGCTGTGACCGGTCTTGTCTCCAGCACCCGGCCGGTGATGTCGCCGGTATCGGTGCGCGCTCCCAGCCGCAGCCGGGCGCAGTAGGCCTTGTCGTGATTCAGCTGCAGGTCCACCGCCTTGCTGGCCGCGCCGCAGAACACCGGCAGCACCCCGGTGGCCATGGGGTCCAGGGTGCCGCTGTGGCCCAGCTTGCGGGTGCCCAGCACCCCCCGGAGCTTTGCGATCACGTCAAAACTGGTCCAGCCGGAGGGGTTATCCACGATCAAAATTCCCTGCATCATTCCTTCTCCTGTGCGTCCAGTTCGGCCTCCACCTCGGCCAGGACCGCGCTCTTGGCGTTTTCCAGGTTGCCCAAAAGCTCACAGCCTGCGGCCCGGGCATGTCCGCCGCCGCCCAGCCGCCGGGCAATGGAACAGGCGTCCACCCCTTTGGCGGTACGGATGCTGACCCGGTAGCTGCCGCCGGGCTGCTGGCGCAGGGTGACGCCCACCAGCACATCCTGGATGCTCACCGGCAGGCTGGTCAGTTCTTCCAGATCCGCCTGGTCCACCCCCGAGGAGGCGATCTCGTCCCGGGTGAGGTAGATCAGGGCACACCGGCCCTCCAGATGGTATTCCAGATGGTTGCGGGCGATCCGCTCGGCCTCCATGCGGGGGCGGGATTTGGTGTCAAAGAGCAGGGTGTTCAGCTCCTGCACCCGTGCTCCTGCCTCGATGAGCTTAGCCGCCACCTGATGGGTGCGGGCGGTGGTGTTGGAAAAGCGGAAGCAGCCGGTGTCGGTGGAAAGGCCGGTGTACAGGCAGTCCGCCACCTGGGGGGTGATGGGGGCCTCCATCTCCATGAGCACCTCATACAGCAGCTCGGCGGCGGCCGCTGCGGTGGAATCCAGCAGGGTGAAATCGGCATAGCCGGTGTTGCCCGTGTGGTGGTCGATGCACAGGTTTACATGGTGGCTGAACTCGGGCATCCGGTTGTTCTCTCCGAAGAGCTGGATGCTGGCCACATCCACCGCCGCCACCAGCCGGGGGGCAAACTGCCCTGTGAACAGCTGCATCCGGGTATAGGCGTACATCGGGGGGATCGGGTCGGAGCAGAGCACCGCCGCCGACCGGCCCATGGCGGTGAGGGCGTGATAAAGCGCGCCCGCACAGCCGATGGTGTCCCCGTCGGGATTTTTATGGCAGAGGATCAGGATATCATCCGCAGCCTTGAGGCGCTGGGCCATCTGCTGTACAGTCAGAGGTTCGGTCATCATTCATCCCATCCTTTCAGGCCCGGGCGCTTTTAGTCCCCGGTCTGCTCGTTCTGCGGGTCCTGCTCCCGGGTCTCTCCCACATTCAGCTCTTTCAGCAGCTCGTTGATGTGGGCCGCATAGGCTGCGCCGTCGTCCTCCACAAAGATGAAGCGGGGCGCCTTGCGGATGTGCATCTTGCGGCTGACCTCGGTGCGCACATGGCCTGCGGCCCGGTTCAGGGCGGCCACAGCGGGCGCGGGGCCGTCGGGACGGCCCATAACGCTGACATAGACCTTGGCCACGTCCAGGTCGGGGGTCACGTCCAGCCGGGTGACGGTCAGCAGACCGCCCTCCAGGCGGGGGTCCTTCAGACGGCCAATGATGGCGATGACCTCCCGCTTCATATCCTGGGCAAGACGCCCCATATTCTTTTCCGACATAGTGTTTCTCCTTTCGCCGTTCAGGGGGATCGGACCGGGCGGGCCGGAGCAGTTCCGGCCCGGGGCGGTCCCTTACAAAGAGCGGCTTCCGCCCCCGGGGGCGGTCCGGGGGGCTCAGTCGCGGTATTCCTCGATCTTGAAGGCCTCGTACACGTCGCCTTCCTTGACGTCGGCAAACTTGGCCAGGGTGACGCCGCACTCAAAGCCCTCGGCCACCTCTTTGGCGTCGTCCTTGAAGCGCTTGAGGGATGCGATCTCGTCCTCGGCCAGCACGATGCCGTCCCGCACCACCCGGACCTTGCTGTCCCGGGTGATCTTGCCGCTGGTAACGCGGCAGCCTGCGACGGTGCCCACGTTGCTGATCTTATAGACCTGGCGCACCTGCAGCTCGCCCAGCGCCACCTCGCGGAACTTGGGAGCCAGCATGCCCTTCATAGCGTCGGTGACATCGTTGATGGCGTCGTAGATGACCCGGTACATCCGCATTTCCACCTTGGTGGCGGCAGCGGCTTCCTTGGCCACGTTGTCCGGGCGGCCGTTGAAGCCGATGATGATGGCGTTGGAGGCGTCTGCCAGGTCCACGTCCGACTTGCTCACAGCGCCAACGCCGGCGTGGATGACCCGGACCCGGACCTCGTCGTTGGAGATCTTCTCCAGGCTCTGCTTGACTGCCTCGGCCGAACCCTGGACGTCCGCCTTGACCACGATGGCCAGCTCCTTCATGTCGTTCTGAGCCATCTGGGTGAACAGGTTATCCAGAGTGACCTTCTGGAAGGCGGAGAACTGCTTCTCCTTGGCGGCGGCGGC
>CALXGY010000012.1 GCA_944387955.1 uncultured Faecalibacterium sp.
CTTTCGGCAAAGGGAACCCCCTTCCAAAAAGAGGTCTGGGAGGGCCTTTGCCGCATTCCCTACGGCGAAACGGTGAGCTACGGTCAGCTGGCCGCCGCCCTGGGCAGGCCCCGGGCGGCCCGGGCCATAGGGTCGGCCTGCCACCGAAACCCCATTGCCATCCTGGTGCCCTGCCACCGGGTTCTGGGCGCGGGCGGCGCTTTGACCGGCTATGCCGGAGGGCTGGACAAAAAGCGCTTTTTGCTGGATCTGGAATCAAAACATGTGAAAATGCAGTTCCCCCGCCCAAGCGGGCAAAATTAAAACGAGCCCCGGGGCAAAACCCGTTCTTTAAAAACAAAAAATCCCGGCGGCCGGGTGTACTTCCTGGCTGCCGGGATTCTTTTTGCTTATGTATTCCGCGCCCGATGCTTTTCAGCACGGAAAGGGATTTACAGCTGGCCCAGAGCGTGCTTTGCGGCGATCATGCCGAAGGTGTAGCAGCGGCCCAGGGACAGGCCGGTCTGGTGGAACGGATAATCCGCGCCGCCGTAGAAGGGGCCGCCCACGTTGCCGACGCAGTACAGACCCTCGATCACCTTGCCCTCAGCGTCCAGAGCCTGGCCGTTGGCGTTGGTGTTGACGCCGCTGTCCACAGAGGAAACGCGGATGTGCTTGCGGATGCCCCAGAAGGGAGCGGTCTGGATCTTGTGCATGTACTTCATGTTCTTGCCGAAGTCCTCGTCCGCGCCCTTGTCGCACAGCTCATTGTAGCGCTCGACGCTGGCCTTCAGCGCGTCGGCGGGGATGTCCAGCAGCTCGGCCAGCTCGTCCAGGGTGTCGGCCTTGTAGGTGTCCAGCAGGTTGACAAAGACGCCCTCGGGGTTCTCCACCGCGCCGGGGATGTACTTGGTCATGGCCGCCTCGGGCACCGGGGCGTTGGCGTAGCTCATGTAGTCGCTGTCGTAGATCTGGCAGTACCAGCCCTTGGAGCCGTCCGGATGGTTGGCGTCCACGTTGGCGCCGTTGTACTTGGGCACATACTTGGTGATGTTGCCCATGTAGACAAAGCCGGTATCCTCGTTGCAGAAGCGGTTGCCCTCCATGTTGACGTAGAGGAAGGGCTCCTCGTACATCAGGCCGGAGTCGAAGTCGTGCATCATCTTGGTGTGGCCCAGGTTCTCCATCTGAGCGCCCGCTGCAATGGCCATGATGTGGCCGTCGCCGGTCTTCTGATACTGCTTCTTGTCAAACTCCTGGATGTCGGGGCACCAGCGCTTGACCATGGCCTCGTTGTTCATGTAGTCGCCGGTGGCCAGGATGACGCCCTTGGCGGCGTTGAACTGGATGTACTTGCCGTCCTCGGTCTTGCCGATGACGCCGGTGACCTTGCCGCCCTCGGTGACCAGCTTGACCGCAGGAGTGGAGAAGAAGGTCTCGAGGTTCGGGCACTTGGCCTGAACGTTCTCCAGCACCACCGCCAGCACGTCGCCCACGTTCTTGGGCTTGGGGCCGATCCAGGGAGCGAAGAAGTAGCAGTGCTCGTCGCCGAAGTCGTAGGTATCCATGCGGTCCTTCCACACGCCGGTCAGGTCCTGGCTGGTGCACATGTAGGCGTTGAGGCCCTTCTCATCGTTGTGCAGCAGAGAAGCGGACTCGGTGTTGGAATCCACCAGGCTGCCGTCGCCGTACTCGGTCTCGGCGGTCAGGCCTGCCCGGTTCAGATACCACATCAGGGCTTCCTCACTGTGCTCCACGTAGGCATTGAGCAGAGAGGTGTCGGCGCGCCAGTCGCACAGGCCGTTGGTCATGTGGACCCACATCTTCTTGCCGGCCTCGGTGGACTTGGAGCTGATGATGGCCGAGCCGCAGTTGCCCTGGCTGACCACCACGCTCTGCTTCTGCAGCAGGGCCACCGAAGCGCCCAGCTCAGCAGCCCAGCCTGCGGCGGGAACACCGGCTGCACCGGCACCCACTACCACGATGTCGTAGTCCTTGACTTCGTCCGGGGTGATGTCGCCCAGCTCGACCACAGAGGACTCGACCTCCTCCACCGACAGTCCGTCGGGGACCACGGTCTCGGCCTTGGTGGCGTTGGTGGACTCGGTGGCGATGCCCTTGGCCTGGTTGATGCAGTTCTCAGCAGCCTTGCGCACTGCGTTGGAGGTAACGGTGGAGCCGGACACGCCGTCGATCTCGCTGGACTGGGTGTTCAGAACCTGCTGGATCAGCTCGTCGGCGGCGTCCTTGCCGTAACCGGCGGTCTCGCCCGAGACATCCAGCTGCACATCGGTGATCTTCTCGGCGTCGAAGGTCATGGTGACCTTGACCTCGCCGATGCCCTGGGCCGAAGCGGTGTAGGTGCCCGGGGTATAGGTGCCGGCTGCGCCGGAAGCAGCGGTGCTGGAGGCAGCAGTGCTGGAAGCGCTGTTGCAGGCGGTCAGCGCGCCGGCGGTAACGCCGCTCATGGCTGCGGCGGAAGCCAGCTTCAGAAAGCTTTTGCGGGAGATCTTCTTGCTCATGTGCAAAACCATCCTTTCATGTTCCTTCTGGTTTCGGAAAAGCATGACTTTTCACAACGCGGCACAGGCTACCGCTTGTGAATTAACAAACATAGTATAAAATATAAAGTTACTTCACAGTCAACGGCAATCTGACCAAAGAATTGCGAAAAATTTATTGATATCGTATAATCTCCCGCGAAAAAAGAGCGCTCTTTCGCAGAGCGCCCCTTTGTATTTCTAAGGTCCCAGCCAGATTCCCAGATAATGATAATTTTCGATCTCGCCCTTTTGGTTGACCCGGGAGGCAAGGATGGTGCTGAAGCCGTCGCCATAGGTTTGGATGCCTTGGTCCCGCATCCAGGCCAAAGGCCTGCGCAGGGAATCCCAGTCAAAGGGCCCCCGCCCGGTCTGCCGCCAGACCGTGGACAAAAGCCGACCGCCCGGCAGAAGCTGCACCCGCTCGCTGGGCACAAAGCCCAGGGCCTCGGCGTCCTCGGCCTGGATCATCAGCCCGGAGGAGTAGGCCACTCTCCCCTGTCCGAACTGCTCCATGGTGCTGCGGGGAATGCGGCTGACCCAGCGCACCAGCGGCAGGCATTCCAGCCACTGCTGCTTTTCCTCCTCCAGCGCCCGGTCGGCCACAGGGGTCTCGCACCTGGCTACCGTCAGCATCCAGACAGCCGGCAGGGTCAGGATCTCCATCCGGTCCATCCGCTGTCCCAGCTCTGCATAGTCCTGCTCCATCCGTTCCAGCTGGCGGGCGGTGAGCCGGGCCAGCACCTCCCGCCGGCGCATTGCCTCGGCCTGCCGGTGCAGCAGCGCCCGGCTCTCGGGGCCAAAGGGATCGGTGAGCAGCTCCCGGCAGTCCTCCAGCGAAAAATCCGCAGCCCGCAGGGCCCGGCAAAGGTTGAACCGCCGGGTGTCCACCACCGAATAATAGCGGTAGCCGTTGGTTTTGTCGGTCCAGGGGCGGATGATGCCGATCTTTTCGTAGTAGCGAGGGTGTGGCTGGGAACGCCCAGCAGCCGGGCCATCTCATTGGCGGTGTACTGCATCTGTTTTCCCTCCTCCCGTTCGGCGCCTTCAGCGGCCTCGGGCGGCAAACATCTGCCCCAGATCCAAAAACAGGTCGTGGGGCAGCATGCCGTACTCCCCCAGCCGCCGGGCGGTGCGGTCGGCCGCCGCGCCGTGGAGCCAGACTGCGCAGGCCGCCGCCTCGGCCGCTTCCAGCCCGCAGGCCAGCAGCCCGGCGATCATGCCCGCCAGGATGTCCCCGCTGCCCCCGCGGGCAAGGCCGGGGTTGCCGGTGGCGTTGACCCAGGTCCGGCCGTCCGGCGCGGCGATGACCGTGCGGTGGCCCTTGAGCACCAGCACGCACTGCCACTGGGCCGCATAGAAGCAGGCGGTTTGTTCCCGGGCGGCATTGATCTGGGCGGTGCTCAGGCCGGTCAGCCGGGCCATCTCCCCCGGGTGGGGGGTCAGCACCAGCGCCCCGCCCTGGGCCGGACGGGGCAGCGGTTCCCCGGCGGCCAGCAGAGCCGCCGCCGCGTTGAGTCCGTCGGCATCCAGCACCGCGGCCCCCGCCGCCGGCAGAAGCCGCCGCACCAGGGTTCGGGCGTCGGCAGTATTGCCCAGCCCCGGCCCCAGCAGCAGGACGGTTTTGGGCCCGAGGGCGGCGGCGATCTTCCCGGCCTCAGTCCCGGCGATGTTCCCCTCCGCCGTGGCGGCGCAGGGCAGGAAGCAGCACTCGGGCAGCCGGGCGGCGGCCGCCTGGATCACCGGCTCCACCGAGGCCAGGGTCACAATGCCCGCCCCGGTGCGCAGCGCGCCCTCTGCGGTCAGCCCCGCCGCTCCCCGGTAACGGGCGCTGCCTGCCGCCGCCAATACGCTGCCGAAGCTGCCCTTGTGGCTGTCGGCCGGGCGGGGCAGGATGCGGGACCAAACGAACTCTTCTTCCAGACGCTGCTCTTTGCTCATGGTGCTCTCCTCTCCGGGCAGCCTCAGCCGCCCTCCTGCTGTACGAATTCCCGGATGGCCTTTTCCACCTCGGCCACCTCCTCCCGGAACATGCGGGAGGAGACCCGCAGTGCGCCGTGACCCAGAATGATGATCTGCTCCATGCCGTCCGAGCTCACCACCCGGACCCGGCGCTGCTTGCCGATCTCGTGGGTGACCCGCTCGATGTACATGTCGGCGGTCTCGGCCTCCCGGGTGTAAACGATGTGGATGTTGTGGTACTGCTCGATGCTCCCGGGGCTGCCCGGCACCCGGTAGGCGTCGAAAATCAGGATGACCACACACTTCTTGAAGCCCTGGTAGTTGCACAGAAGGTCCATCAGCTTCTGCCGGGCGGCGGCGAGGCTGTCCTTGGCCAGGGCCTTGAGGTCCTCCCAGGCAAAGATGACGTTGTAGCCGTCCACCAGCAGGTATTCGGGCAGGATGGTCCACTGCTGGGCTTCAAAGTCCGGCCGTTCCTTTTTCACCGGCCGGAAGGCGGCCAGCGGGTCCCGCTTGATGGGGCCGTAGGTCCGCTCGAAGATCTTCATCAGCTCGGCATCCTCTTCCAGGGTGGCCCGGTAGGTTGCCGCCCGGCGGGTGATCTGGGGGGCGGTGTCCTCAGGGCGGCGGACCTTGCCGTAGCCGCTTTCCACATGCATGTGTTCCCGCACCTTGTCCCAGGGCACCGAGTATCCCGCCCCGTGGGAACAGAAGATGGAGTCGCAGGGGTTGTCCAGGTCGTGCTCCGGCGCATAGCCTGCCGCCGCGATGACCTCGGCGGCGTTGTGGCAGGGGCGGTATCCCGCCGCGGTCAGGGTCAGCCGTCCCCGGCCGTGGGTGTACCCCGCCAGCTCCAGCGGATAATCCCGCATGGTGGAGACCGGCGCGTCCCCCTCCAGCACCGACAGTTCTCCCTCGGTGTCCGGGGTGCCGAAGCTGCCCTCCATCCGCTGCAAGTCGTTCATGGCCCGGCCCAGGCTCTCGGCGGGCAGGGCCAGCCGGAAGTGGTACCAGGGTTCCAGCAGCACGCTCTTGGTCATCATCAGGCCCTGGCGCACCGCCCGGTAGGTGGCCTGGCGGAAGTCGCCCCCCTCGGTGTGCTTGAGGTGGGCTTTGCCGGTCAGCAGGGTGATCTTGATGTCGGTGAGGGGCGCGCCGGTGAGCACGCCCCGGTGCTCCTTCTCTTCCAGGTGGGTCAGCACCAGCCGCTGCCAGTTCTTGTCCAGCACCTCTTCCCGGCAGTCGGAAGCAAACTGCATCCCGCTGCCCGGGGGCAGCGGCTCCAGCAGCAGATGCACCTCGGCGTAGTGGCGCAGCGGCTCATAATGGCCCACCCCTTCCACCGGCTGGGAGATGGTCTCTTTATAAAGGATGCCTCCCGGGCCGAAGGAGACCTCCAGCCCGAACCGCTGGGCCAGCAGGCTCTTGAGGATCTCCAGCTGGATCTCCCCCATGAGCTGCAGGTGGATCTGGCCCAGGGTCTCATCCCAGACCACATGGAGCTGGGGCTCCTCCTCTTCCAGCCGCCGCAGCTTTGCCAGGGCGGTGTGGGGGTCCACCCCCTCGGGCAGGAACACCTGGTGGGTCAGCACCGGTTCCAGCACCGGCAGTTCGCTGTCCTCCTCGGCTCCAAGACCCTGGCCCGGGGCGGTATGGGTCAGGCCGGTCACTGCGCAGACCGCCCCCGGTCCCACCTGGTCGGCCAGGGTGTACTTGGTGCCGGAGTAAAGCCGCAGCTGGTTTGCTTTTTCGGCCCAGGGCTCTCCCCCGGTCTCGCCGGTGAGCAGGTCCTTCACCCGCAGCACCCCGCCGGTGACTCGCAGCCAGCTCAGCCGCGCCCCCTGCTCGTCCTGGGAAATTTTAAACACCTTCGCTCCAAAGCTCTCGTGGGGACGGGCGGCCCGGGTCCACCGGTCCAGCCCTTCGGCCAGGGCGTCCACCCCTTCCAATTTGAGGGCAGAGCCGAACCAGCAGGGGAACAGGTGCCGCCGGGCAATGGCCGTGACCACCGACTCCGGGTCGATCCTCCCCTCTTCCAGGTACTGGGCCATCAGCTGCTCGTCGCAGACCGCCATTGCCTCCTCCCGCTGGGCGTCGGGCAGGCCGAAATCCACAAAACCCTCCCCCAGCCGCCGGGACATCTGGGCCAGCAGCTCGGATCTGTCCGGGCCGGGCAGGTCGGTCTTATTGATGAATACAAAGGTGGGCACATGGTACCGCCGCAGCAGCCGCCAGAGGGTCTCGGTGTGGCTCTGCACCCCGTCGGTGTCGCTGATGACCAGCACCGCATAGTCCAGCACCTGGAGGGTGCGCTCGGTCTCGGTGGAAAAATCCACATGGCCCGGGGTGTCCAGCCAGCTGATGAGGGTATGGCCCAGCTGCATCCGGGCCTGCTTTGCAAAGATGGTGATGCCCCTTGCCCGCTCGAGGCTGTCGGTGTCCAGAAAGGCGTCCCTGTGGTCCACCCTGCCCAGTTTCCGGATGGCTCCGGCCTGGTAGAGCAGCGCCTCCGAGAGGGTAGTTTTGCCCGAGTCCACATGGGCCAGCACCCCCACCACAATCTGTTTTTGTCCTTCGCTCATAGCCCCTCCCGTCACAGCGCCCCGGCGATGAAGCCCGCCGCCACCATGGGAAGGCCCAGCACCAGGTTCACCAGCAGGCTGCACAGCCGCTTTTCGTCCGGCTCCAGCTCGTCGAAGGAAAGGATCTTCTCATCCGCATAATCCACGATGGAACGGGTAGAATGACGATTGCGGCGCTTTTTTTCCGCGTCGCTCTGCTCCCGGGACTTTTCCAGCAGATGGTGCACACTCAGCCCGTCCAGGGCCAGATAGTTGAACCAGGCCCAGCCCAAAAAGATGGCGCCGCAGACCAGCACCGGCCCTTCCACAAGGGTGAAGCGGCCGTCGCTGCCAAAGCGCTGCCAAATCAGGCAGAGGGTCATCCCCACCGCCAGACGGGTGACCGCCTTGTAAAAAATGGCGTGGAGCATCTCCTTTTTGTATATGGAAAACAATTTTTTCATCCGATTTTCTCCTTTGCCGGTCCCAAAGGCCGGTTTTCTTCCTTCTCCCTCTTTTTCAGGCTCCTTTGCGCCTCCCTGGGGCGGAGAGGGCCAGGCGGGCCTGTATTTAATTATGTAGCTGTTTTGTTATTGTAACACGTTTTGGGCCAAAAAGATAGTTGTGCGCAGATAATGCACAGTTGTAAACTTTCTTTTTTCCGGATTCGGAAAAAAGGTTTATTTTTTACAGAGACCGGGGGGATTTGAAGGGCAAAAAGAAAAGAATTTTCAATTTTTCATCTTCCCATCTTGCTTTTTTCAGCAAAAGGCGGCAGTTTCCATTGACAGACGAACTTTCGGATGATAGAATACTATTGTGTTAAGGATTCTGTGATGGGGCACAGATACAGGCAATGGTGTCTGTATTTGCGCCCTTTTGTCTTTGCTTGCAGGGCAAAAGGGCCGCCCCGCTCAGGGATAGGAACAGCTTCTCGTAAACTGCACCCGTACCAACGGCACAAGAAAAAACAGGGAGGAAAACACAAAATGAACATGAACAAAAAGCACATGATCGACCGCCGCACCTTTATGAAGGCTGCGGGCGCAGTCGGCGCTGCAGGTCTCCTGGCCGCCTGCGGCGGCAGCTCCAGCAGCACCGGCACCGCTGGTTCCGGCGCTGCTTCCGGCTCCGCTCCGGTGGTGGACAACGGCGGCGATCCCATCGCAAACCTGGTCACCTGGGAGCTGGCACTGCGCGAGCTGCAGACCTGGAACGTTCTGTACAGCCAGAACGCCGCTGACCTGAACGTCCTGTGCAACTGCGTCAACGGTCTGGTCACCAACAACATCTACGGCCAGTTCGTGCCCGATGTCTGCACCGAGTGGACCCAGAACGAGGACGCCACCGAGTGGACCTTCAAGCTGCGTGACGACGTGACCTGGAGCGATGTCAACGGCGAGGTCAAGGCAAACCTGACCAGCCAGGACTTCCTGGTGGGCCTGGAGTGGGTCCTGAACGCCAAGAAGAACGAGAACATGAACACCTCCATGCCCAACAACTACATCGTGGGCGCCAAGGAGTACAACGAGTACACCAACGAGCTGGGCGAGGACGAGGCAAAGGCCCTGACTTACGAGGACATGCTGGAGCATGGCGTCGGCATCTCCGCTCCGGACGATTACACCGTCGTCTACACCTGCAAGGTGCCCTGCCCCTACTTCCACACCGTGGCTTCCGGCGCCTGCCTGTTCCCCGCTCCCAAGGCTCTGGTGGACGAGCTGGGCGTGGACGGCTTCCTGGGCCTGGACAACACCACCATGTGGTACACCGGTCCCTATGTGGTCAACGAGTATATCCAGAACAACTCCAAGGTCTTTGTGCCGAACCCCAACTACTTCAACGCTGCCAACGAGTCCCGCTTTGAGTCTGTGACCGTCCGCATCATCGACGATACCGTCGTGGGCTTCCAGCTGTACGATGCAGGCGAGGTGGACGAGATGGAGCTGGCCGAGGCTCCGGCTTCCACCATTCTGGCCGATCCCAACCACAAGTACTACAACAACGTGGTGGAGGCTACTCCCAAGAAGTACAGCTACCAGTACCACCTGTGCTTCAACCGCAAGAACGAGGACGGCACCCCCGATGAGAACTGGAACAAGGCTGTTGCCAACACCAAGTTCCGTCAGTGCCTGATGCACGGCCTGGATCTGCTGGACAGCTACAAGCGCGTCAACCAGCTCAAGCCCCTGGATCTGGAGAACCTGTGCTACACCATGAAGGGCCTGTGCACCTTCTCCGACGGCCGTGACTACACCGACCGGGTCATCGAGCTGCTGGGCTATCCGAAGTCCGACGGCAAGCAGCTGCGCCGTCTGAAGGACATCACCCAGCTGAAGGCTGAGTGCATGGAGGAGCTGAGCGCCATCGGCGTTACCTTCCCTGTTACCCTGTACTCCTACGTCAAGGCCGGTGCTTCCACCGACGGTATGCTGGTCCTGCAGCAGATCTTCAAGGACTGCCTGGGCGACGACTTCGTCAAGCTGGACTGGCTGAACTATATCACCTCCATGGATCAGGAGATCCGCATCCCGCACCTGGCTTGCTGGTACGGCAGCGGCTGGGGCGCCGACTACGCCGACGTCTCCAACTTCCTGGGCCAGGAGATCCTGCACGACGACAACGCCTACTATGCTCACGAGTACTCCTATATCGCCGAGGTCGCCGAGGACCCGAAGGATTACCAGAAGGAGCTGATCGAGCAGTTCGAGGAGTTCACCCGCCTGTACAACGAGGCCAACGCCATCGTCGACGACACCGACGCCCGCTACAACGCCTTCGCACAGGCTGAGGCTTACTTCCTGGAGAACGTTCTGACCGTTCCCAACTACTACGAGATCGGCCTGCAGCTGACCCACATCAACCTGTACTCCAAGATCAACACCCTGTGCGGCATCGCCGCCTACAAGTACGTCAACTGGGAGACCTCCACGGAAGCCTATACCGCGGATGACTTCGCTGCCTTCGCCGAGGTTTACGAGGCGGGCAAGGGCGTCGCTTGATGATCAAATACACGATTAAGCGGCTGCTGCAGTCGCTGATCACCATCCTTCTTGCTGTCACCATCGTCTTCCTTTTGCTGCGGCTGCTGCCTACGGATTACTACTTCACCGAAGATCAGCTGATGAAGTTCACCACCGAGCAGAAAAACGCAGCGCTGGAAGCCGCCGGTCTTTTGGACCCCGTCGGGGAACAGCTTGTCCGCTTTTATGGGCAGATTCTCCACCTGGACTTCGGTATCTCGCGGAGAATTCAGAGCGGCATTGCTGTGACCCAGGTCATCGGCAGCAAATTTGAAGTCTCCATGCGTCTGGGTCTGATCTCCCTGGCGATCTCGCTGGTCCTGGGCGTGATCCTGGGCATCCTGCAAACGGTGTTCAAGGATAAGCTCATCGACCATCTGGGAACCGTCTATACCGTCTTTGTGAACGCGGTGCCAGCGCTGGTCTCCTATTCACTTGTGCTGGTCTTCGGCTCCAAGGTATTGGGGCTGCCGGCTCTGTACTCCACCCGCAACGTCGGTCCCTCCAGCATCCTGCCGGTGGCCTGTTTGTCGCTGGCTTCCATCGCAGGCTATGCGCTGTGGACCCGCCGGTATATGGTGGACGAGCTGACAAGAGACTATATCAAGCTGGCCAAGGTCAAGGGCCTGAACACCCGTGAGATCATGATCTCTCATGTTCTGCGCAACGCCATGGTTCCCATGGTGCAGTATATCCCGGCCTCCATGCTTCTGACCATCGGCGGCTCGCTGCTGGTGGAGCGGTTCTTCTCGGTGCCCGGCATGGGCCCCCTGCTGACCGACGCCATCAACCGCTACGACGTCAACGTGGTGCAGACCCTGGTCATGTTCTATGCTGCGCTGGGCATCGTGGGCGTCTTCCTGGGCGATATCCTGATGATGCTGGTTGACCCGCGCATCACTCTGACCGAGAAGGGAGGCGCACGCTGATGGCACAGGCCAAGGATTTTGAGGGCAAGAACCCGGACGAACTGTTTTACTTCGTCGAGTACTCCCCCGAGGAAGCCGAAAAGACCGGCTACTCCAACTATTCCTACTGGGGCTCGGTGTTCCAGAACTTCCTGAAAAAGAAGAGCGCCGTCTTCTGTGCGCTGCTCTTCTTCGCTCTGGCCATCTTCACCTTCATCGCACTGGCCATCGGCAAGTATGACTATGCGACCCTGGTAGTGGACCAGAACAACAAATTCATCGCTCCCAACAGCGAATACTGGTTCGGCACCGACAACATCGGCCGCGACTACTGGTGCCAGGTGTGGTACGCCGCCCAGACCTCCATCCGTCTGGCGCTGGTGGTTGCCCTGGGCGAAGGCATCGTGGGCATCATCATTGGACTGATCTGGGGCTATGTGCGCAGTTTGGACCGCTTCTTCACCGAGCTGTACAACCTGATCAACAACATCCCCATCATCATCTATATGACCCTGATCGCCCTGATGATCGGCCAGAGCTTCACCATCATGGCCATCTCCCTGATCGCCACCGGCTGGCTGGTCATGGCGCGCCGGGTGCGCAACATGGTGTTTATGTACCGTGACCGCGAGTACAACCTCGCCTCCCGGTGCCTCGGCACCCCGCTGTGGCGGGTGCTGACCAAGAACATCCTGCCGTATCTGGTGTCGGTCATCATCCTGCGTTTGGCGCTGAGCATCCCGTCCACCATCGGCCTGGAGTCCACCCTGTCCTACCTGGGCCTGGGCCTGGACGACCGGACCCCCTCGCTGGGCGTTCTGCTGCGCAATGCCCGTCTGTTCTTCCTGGATTATCCGTATCTGCTGATCTTCCCCGCTGCGATTGTGTCCATTATCTCGGTCACCTTCTATATCTGCGGCAATGCATTCTCGGATGCGGCCGATCCCCGCAATCACGTTTAAAGGAGAGATAAAAGATGGAAAAGAAACCGATTATCTCTGCCCGCGACGTGGAGATCGAGTTCAGCCTGCGCGGGCGGACCCTCAAGGCCATCCGCAAGTGCTCGCTGGACCTGTACGAGGGGGAGACGCTGGCCATCGTGGGCGAATCCGGCTCCGGCAAATCGGTCTTTACCAAGACCTTTGTGGGCATGCTGGACGCCAACGGCAGAATCACCGGCGGCTCCATCGAGTTTGAAGGCCAGGACATGGCCAAGTTCAAGGAAAAGGACTGGCTGAAGATCCGCGGCAAAAAGATCTCGATGGTCATGCAGGACCCGATGACCAGCCTGAACCCGCTGAAAAAGATCGGCAAGCAGATCCAGGAGAGCATCGAGCATCACCAGGGGCTCAAGGGCGAGGCCGCCAAGAAGGCCGCCATCGAGATGCTGGCCAAGGTCGGCATCCCCGACCCGGAGCGCCGCTACAACCAGTACCCCCACGAGTTTTCGGGCGGTATGCGTCAGCGCGTGGTCATCGCCATTGCAGCGGCCTGCAAGCCGCAGGTGCTGATCTGCGACGAGCCCACCACCGCGCTGGACGTGACCATCCAGGCTCAGATCCTGCAGCTGATCCGCGATCTGCAGAAGGAACTGGGCATGTCGGTCATCTATATCACCCATGACCTGGGCGTCGTGGCTAACGTGGCCGACCGTGTGGCGGTCATGTACGCCGGGCAGATCGTGGAGTACGGCACCGTCGAGGAGATCTTCTACGATGCATGGCATCCCTACACCTGGGCGCTTTTGCAGGCTCTGCCGCAGCTGGGCGTCAAGGGCGAGGCGCTGCCCACCATCGACGGTACCCCGCCGAACCTGTTCAACGAGATCCACGGCGACGCATTCGCGCCCCGGAACAAGAAGGCGCTGGCCATCGACTTTGTCCAGGAGCCGCCCTTCTTCAAGGTCTCCGAGACCCATTCCGCCAAGACCTGGTATCTGGACCCCCGGGCGCCCAAGGTAGAGCGTCCCCACTCGATCCAGAACCTGCGTGAGAAAATGGAGGCTGCCCATGGCTGAGAGAGAAAAGCTCATTGAGGTCAAGGACCTCCAGATCTCCTTCGGCACGGGCCACAAGAAGTTCGTTGCGGTGGACCATGTCAACTTCGACATCTACAAGGGGGAGACCTTCTCCCTGGTAGGCGAGTCCGGCTCGGGCAAGACCACCATCGGCCGTGCCATCTGCCGCATCAACCCCACCTCCGCCGGCGAGATCCTCTTCAAGGGCCAGAAGATCAACGGCCGCATCTCCAAGGAACTGGACAAAGAGGTCATCCGCAAGTGTCAGATGATCTTCCAGGACCCCATGGCTTCGCTGAACGAGCGTGCCAAGGTGGAGTATATCGTGGCCGAGGGCCTTCTGAACCACCACCTGTACAAGGACCAGGCCGACCTGCACGATCAGGTCATGAAGGCCCTGCACGAGGTGGGCCTGCTGCCGGAATTTGCTTCCCGCTTCCCCCATGAGTTCTCGGGCGGACAGCGTCAGCGCATCGGCATCGCCCGGGCGCTGATCATGCAGCCGGAGTTCATCGTGGCGGACGAGCCCATCTCGGCGCTGGATGTTTCCATCCGCGCCCAGGTGCTGAACCTGCTGAACAACCTCAAGGAAAATCGCGGGCTGACCTATCTGTTCATCGCCCACGATCTGTCGGTGGTGCGGTTCATCTCGGACCGCATCGCGGTCATCAGCAAAGGCCGCATCGTGGAGCTGGCCGAGGCGGAAGAGCTGTTCCGCTGCCCGCTGCACCCCTACACCAAGGCCCTGCTGAGTGCTGTGCCCATCCCGGACCCGGCCCTCGAGAAGAAGAAAAAGCTTCTCGTCTACGACCCGTCCATGCACGATTACAGCACCGACAAGCCGGTTTGGGTGGAGGTCGGCAACGGCCACTACGTCTACGGCAACCAGAAGGAGCAGGAAGGCTACCGCGCCGAGTATGCAAAGCATGCCTCTGAGCGCTGAGCCCCTTCCCCGCAGCTGAAAAGGACAGCCGCCGCAGTTTCTGCGGCGGCTGTTTTTGTTTGAAAAAGGCCCCGCAGGGCATCCGCGTTCTCACGCGGCCCTGCGGGGCCTTTTAAACGGGTTTTGGCTTTCCGGTGGAAAACTCTACCCTTACTTCTCGATGAGGCTCTTGCCGGTCATTTCTGCGGGCTGAGGAACCTCCATGATCTCCAGCATGGTGGGGACCAGGTCGGACAGAACGCCGCCCTCCCGCAGCTTCAGATCGCCCATGCCCGCCACCAGGCAGGGCACCACGTTGGTGGTGTGGGCGGTGAAGGGGGTGCCGTCGGGGTTCAGCATCTTGTCGGCGTTGCCGTGGTCGGCGGTGAGGATCACCGCGCCGCCGGCAGCCAGCACGGCGTCGATGACCTTGCCTGCGCACTGGTCCACCGCCTCAACGGCCTTGACCGCGGCGTCAAAGACGCCGGTGTGGCCGACCATGTCGCAGTTGGCAAAGTTCAGGATGATGACGTCATACTTGCCGCTCTCGATCCGCTTGACGCACTCTTCTGCGACCTCGGGGGCGCTCATCTCGGGCTTGAGGTCGTAGGTGGCCACCTTCGGGCTGGGGATCACGCAGCGATCCTCGCCCTCAAAGGGAGCCTCGCGGCCGCCGTTGAAGAAGAAGGTGACGTGGGCGTACTTCTCGGTCTCTGCGATGCGCAGCTGGGTCTTGCCCAGCTTTGCCAGGTACTCGCCCATGACGTTGGTCAGGTCCACCGGCGGATAAGCGACTTCGCAGTTGGGCATGGTGGCGTCGTACTGGGCCATGCAGACGTAGTTCACATGGAACCGGCCATAGCGGCGCTCAAAGCCCTTGAAATCGTCGTCCACGAAGATGCGGGTCATCTGACGGGCGCGGTCGGGGCGGAAGTTCAGGAAGACCACCGTGTCGCCCTCCTGCACCCGGCCGCCCTCGCAGGTGATGCAGGGCACCACGAACTCGTCGGTCACGCCGTTTGCATAGCTGCGCTCGATGCACTCTTTCCAGTCGGCGGCACGCTCGCCCTCGTTGTAAACAAAGGCGGCATAAGCCTTCTCCTCACGGTCCCAGTTGTTGTCCCGGTCCATGGCGTAGTAGCGGCCGGTAACGGTAGCGATCTTGCCGATGCCCAGCTCGTCGAGCTTTTCCTGGACCTGAGCCAGGAAGCCCTCGCCGTCGTGGGGGTCGGTGTCACGGCCGTCCATGATGGCGTGGATGTAGACATCCTTTGCGCCCAGGTGCTTGGCCATATCCAGCAGGCCGAACAGGTGGTCCACATGGCTGTGAACGCCGCCGTTGCCCATCAGGCCCATGAAGTGGATGGCCTTGCCTGCGTCGATGGCAGCCTTCATGTTGCGCACCAGCACCGGATTCTTGACCATCTCGCCGTCCTGGATGGACTTGGTGATGAGGGTCAGCTGCTGGTAAACGATACGGCCCGCGCCGATGTTGGTGTGGCCCACCTCCGAGTTGCCCATCTGGCCGTCGGGCAGGCCCACGCACATGCCGGAAGCACCGATGGTGGTGTGGGGGCAGGTGGCGAACAGCTTATCCAGGTAGGGCTTGTTGGCGGCAGCGATGGCGTTGCCGTAGGTCTGCTCAGGCACCCAGCCGAAGCCGTCCAGGATGCAGAGCATTACAGGTTTTTTCGACATAGTGTTGTTACTCTCCTTGTTTTTTGCGGAAGGCTCAGCCGTTGGAAGCTGCGCTGACGATGACCGCAAAGTCGGCTGCCTTCAGGGAAGCGCCGCCGATCAGGCCGCCGTCCACGTCCTTCTTGCTGACCAGCTCCTCGCAGTTCTTGGCGTTCATGCTGCCGCCGTACTGGATGGTGGTAGCCTCGGCCACTGCCTCGCCGTACACCTCGCCGATCACCTTGCGGATCTGGGCGCAGACCTCCTGGGCCTGGTCGGCGGTAGCGGTCTTGCCGGTGCCGATGGCCCAGATGGGCTCATAGGCGATGACCACGTTGGCCATCTGCTCGGCGGTGACATCCCGCAGAGCGATCTTGGTCTGCATACGGACCAGCTCCTCGGTGACGCCCTCCTCGCGCTGCTGCAGGCTCTCGCCCACGCAGATGATGACCTTCAGGCCGGCGTTCAGAGCGGCCAGAGCGCGCTTGTTGACGGTCTGGTCGGTCTCTGCGAAGTACTGACGGCGCTCGCTGTGGCCAACGATGACGTACTCCACGCCCAGGTCCACCAGCATGTCGGCGCTGATCTCGCCGGTAAAGGCGCCGGACTTCTCGAAGTGAACGTTCTCAGCGCCCACATGGATGTTGGTGCCCTTGGTCTTGGCAACGGCGGTGACCAGGTCGGTGTAGGGGGTGCAGATGACCACCTCGCAGGTGGCGTCCTTCACGGCGGGGATCAGCTCATCCACAAGCTTCGCAGCCTCGGTGGCAGTCTTGTTCATCTTCCAGTTGCCGGCAATGATTGCCTTGCGCTT
>CALXGY010000013.1 GCA_944387955.1 uncultured Faecalibacterium sp.
TCTCGGCCCAGACCACCGGCGCGGACCTTGCGGCGTATGGACTGGATGCACCCCAGGTTACAGTTACCGTTACCACCGATGAAAGCGAAATCCAGCTGGCCTATACGACCGCAGAGGACGGATGCTACCTCGCGGTGGAAGGGGATGCTTCGGTTTATCAGGTGGACCCCTCGGTGCTGAATGCGCTCTGCCGCACCGCCGAAGATCTGAAAGCGCAGGAAGAGTAATTTTATCCGGCGGAGATTTTCCGCTGCCCGGGGCATTTGCCCCGGGTTTTTGTGTTTTTAGGGGGATTTCAGCATGGACGGAACAGAACTGCAAAAAATAGAGGAGGAACTGCTTTTCTTTTGTCTTTTATAGGGAACTTTCCGCTGAGAATTGACATTTATGCGGGGATTGTTTAAGATAAACAAAAAGGGGAAAGCTGCCGCCTTTTGTCGAGCCGGACAAAAGGCGGCAGTTTTCCCCAAATACCAGGGCATTGCTGCCCGACAGGATAAAAAAGGGGAGGATCTGTTTCATGGTGGATAATTCGGTGATCGTGTCTCTGCGCGACATTGTGGTGGAGTTTGACGGTCAACGCATTTTGGATGGCCTGAACCTGGACATCCACGATAAGGAATTTGTCACGCTTTTGGGTGCTTCCGGCTGCGGAAAGACTACGACCCTGCGCCTGATCGGAGGATTTTTGGAACCCAATTCCGGTACGGTGAACCTGCGCGGCAAGGATATTACAGGCCTGCCGCCCTACCGCCGGCCGGTCAATACTGTGTTCCAAAAATACGCGCTTTTCCCGCATCTCAATGTGTTTGAGAATGTGGCATTTGGCCTGCGGCTCAAGAAGATGGACGAGGACACCATCCGCACCAAGGTGCGGAACATGCTGGAGGTCGTGGGCCTCAAAGGGTTTGAGCGCCGCAGCATCAGCCAGATGTCCGGCGGCCAGCAGCAGCGTGTTGCGATTGCCCGGAGTCTGGTCAATGAGCCCGAGATCCTGCTTCTGGACGAGCCTCTGGGCGCGCTGGACCTCAAGCTGCGCAAGGAGATGCAGCTGGAGCTCAAGCGGCTGCAGCGGGAGATGAACATTACCTTTGTCTACGTCACCCACGATCAGGAGGAAGCTTTGACCATGTCGGATACGGTGGTGGTCATGAATGGCGGCCGAATCCAGCAGGTAGGCACTCCGGAAGAGATCTACAACGAGCCGAAGAATGCCTTCGTGGCCGACTTCATCGGGGATTCCAACATCCTGGATGGCGTGATGCACCGGGACTTCCTGGTTTCCTTTGCCGGTGTGGAATTCCCCTGTGTGGACCGCGGCTTCAAGCGGGAGCAGAGCGTGCAGGTGGTCATCCGTCCCGAGGACATCGAGGTGGTTTCCCCGGTGGAGGGCCAGCTGACCGGTTTGGTGAACGAGGTCATCTTCAAGGGCGTTCATTTTGAGATGCATGTGGAATGCGACGGCCGGGAGTGGCTGATCCATTCCACCCGCGCCTGCACTCCGGGCGAAACCATCGGCATGCGCATCGGCCCCAACGAGATCCACATCATGGCGCGTTCGGAGGGCTGACAGGAATGAAAATGTATGATCGGAGACTGGCCTATCCCTACTTTGTATGGATGGCCCTCTTTACCATTGTTCCTTTGCTGATCGTGGTTTACTATGCCATGACCGACAGCACCGGCAGCTTTACGCTGGACAACCTCGCCATGGTCAGCGGCTACGGCAGCGTTTTTGCCCGCAGTCTGCTGCTGGCCCTGATTGCCACGGTCATCTGCCTGGTGCTTGCCTTCCCGGTGGGATATTTTCTGTCCCGGCTGCGGGTCAATAAGCAGCACATCATGCTGATGCTGGTCATGCTGCCCATGTGGATGAACTTTTTGCTGCGCACCTATGCCTGGATGGGCCTTCTGAGCATCAACGGCCCGGTGAATACTCTGCTGGGGCTGTTCGGCCTGGGGCCCTTCACCATGCTGAATACCTCCGGCGCGGTGGTGCTGGGCATGGTCTACAACTACCTGCCCTATATGATCCTGCCGCTGTACACCAGCATGACCAAGATCGACCAGAGCCTGGTGGAGGCAGCCCAGGATCTGGGCGCCAACACCTCCAAGACCCTGGTCCGAGTGCTGATCCCCATGAGCGTGCCGGGCATCTGTACCGGCATCACCATGGTCTTTGTCCCGGCGGTGTCCACCTTTGTCATCAGCCGTATGCTGGGCGGCGGCTCCAACCTGCTGATCGGCGACTTGATCGAGATGCAGTTCCTGGGCAACAGCTACAACCTCAACGTCGGCTCGGCCATGAGCCTGGTGCTGATGCTCATCGTGCTTTTGTGCATGAGCTTTACCTCGAGCTTCGATGAGGATGAGATGGAGGGCGTTTCGTAATGAAAACAAAGCATCTGCACCTGATGCAGCGCGTCTATGTGGTGCTCTTTTTCTGCTTCATGTATCTGCCCATTGCGTATATGATCGTTTTCAGCTTCAACCAGAGCAAGGGCTATGCGCTGTTTACCGGCTTTACCTTCAAATGGTATAAGAGCCTGTTTACCAATTCTGAAATTTTGCAGGCGCTTGTGGTTTCGCTGGAGGTGGCGCTGATTTCGTCGGTCATCGCCACTGTGCTGGGAACGGCTGCCTCGCTGGGCATTGCGGCTATGGGGCGCAAGTCTCGTATGCTCATCACCAATATCACCTATATCCCGGTGGTCAACCCGGAGATCATCACCGGCATTTCGCTGATGCTGCTCTTTGTGGCCTATCAGAAATTTGCAGGGAATGTCTCCTGGCTGCCGGACACCATCATGGGCATGCCGACCCTGCTCATTGCCCATATTGCGTTTAACGTGCCCTATGTGATCTTCAACGTCAGCCCCAAGCTGCGCCAGATGGACATCCGTTTGTACGAGGCGGCGCTGGATCTGGGCTGCGATCCGCGGCAGGCCTTCTTCAAGGGGATCCTGCCCGAGATCAGCCCGGCGGTGCTCTCGGCGTTCCTCATTTGCCTGACCTATTCCATCGACGACTTCATGATCTCTTATTTCAACTGCGGCACCGTGGAGACCCTGCCCATCGCCATCTATTCCATGACCCGCAAAAAGGTCAGCCCGGAGATCTATGCTCTGTCCACCATCATGTTTATGGTGATCCTGAGCATCATCCTGGTTTCCAATGCTATGGAGAGCCGCCGGTATCGCAAGGATCAGAAGGAGCGGAACTGAGGGGGAGAAGAATGAAACGAATCTGCACATTATTTCTGGCGCTGGCTTTGGCATTGACGGTGCCTCTGGCCGCCGGCGCCGAGGGAGAGATGATTCAGGTCACCGAGGATATTTCGGTTTCGGCGGATTATGATTGGACCCGTTTTGCAGACCAGGATCTGACCCTGAACGTCTACAACTGGGGCGAATACATCTCCAACGGCTCGGATGAGAGCGTGGACGTAGTGGCTGCCTTTGAGCAGCTTACCGGCATTCAGGTAAACTATACAACCTTCGATTCCAATGAGTCGATGTACGCAAAGCTCAAATCGGGCGCTGCAAACTATGACCTGATCGTCCCGTCCGACTATATGGTCGCCAAGATGATCAACGAAGATATGCTGCTGCCGCTCAACTACGACAATATCCCGAATTTCCAGCGCATTGACGAGGAGTACCGCAACCCCGAATACGACCCGGACAACGCATATACGGTGCCGTATATGCTCTGCACCACCGGCATCATCTATAATACCACCATGGTGGAGACAGCGCCGGTCCGCTGGGCCGATCTGTGGAACCAGGAGTATTCCGGCAGCATTCTGATGTTCAACAACAGCCGGGATGCCTCCGCCATCGCAGCTTTCAAACTGGGCGAGAGCATCAATCCCTCTTCGATTGAAGAGGTGGACCGGATGGTGGAAGAGCTCAAGGCGCAAAAACCGCTGGTCCAGGCCTATGTTATGGACGAGATCTTTGATAAGATGATCGGCGGAGAGGCTGCCGTCGGAGTATACTATTCCGGAGACGCCATCACCATGATCGACGACAACCCCGACCTTGCCTGGGTGTTCCCGGAGGAGGGAAGCGTCCTTTCGGTGGACTGCATGTGCATCCCCGCTGCCAGCACCCATCAGGAGGCCGCCGAGATGTTCATCAACTTTATGTGTGAGGTGGACGTGGGCGCAGCCAATGCCGACTATATCGGCTACACCACCCCCATGACCGATGTCTGGGAAGTGCTGGACGAGGAGCTCAAGTACAGCGAGATCGCCTACCCCTCGGAAGAGATCATGGAAAAGGTCCAGACCTTCACCCTGCTCAGCGATGAGGTGAACAGCGAGCTGGATCTCAAGTGGAGCGAGATGAAGAGCTACAACGAGGGCGGCAACGCCTTCCTCTTCCTGATGCTTTTGGCCGCAATGCTGGCACTGGCAATCTTCAACATCTGGCGCAAGCTCCGCCGCCAGGCACGCAACACCTACTGAGCCGTCCGGCTCGGAAGAACCGGCAGGACACGCTTTGGGCGCTGCCTGCTGCTTTTTATGGAGGAAAAGATGGAACTGGAGACCTACACCGAACAAATTACGGTACAGGATACCGATGTGGACTACCGCGGTTTGATGAAGCCTTCCGCGCTGCTGCGGTATGCAGAGCAGCTGGCCACCGCCAATTCCTGCCAGAAGGGCTTTGATGCAGAGTATTTTTGCCGTCTGCATCTGGCTTACCTGCTGGGGAAGCAGGCTCTGCGGTTCGACCGTGTGCCCCGCAAGGATGAAAAGCTGCTGTTTACCAGTATTCCCGAGCGCAGCCGGAGGGCGGCCAATAAACGAGTGACGCTGGTGCAGGATGGGGCAGGGGAGACGGTGGCTCTCGTGGATGCCCGCTGGATTCTGGTGGATACCCAGGAGGGCCGCATTCTGCGCCGCCCGCCGGAACAGCTGGATACAGCCTGGAACCTGGAAGTGCCCTACGAGCTGCCGCAGACGGTGGGCAAGCCCGCCGAGCTGAAGACGGCCGGGGTCTGGAAGGCCAGCTACTCGCTGTGCGATGTCAATGGCCACATCAACAACGCCTGCTATCTGGACATTGCCTGCGACGCGCTGCCCCTGGAGGTCATCCAGGCGGGCCCGCTTCGTTCGGTTTCCGTAAAATATCATCGGGAAGTTTTGATGGGGCAGAGCATGGAGGTTCTGTATGGCCCTGGTGAGCAGGGCGGATGGTATGTGGCAGGCCGGCGGGACGGTCAGCTTGCTTTTGAACTGATCTGCCGCCAGTAAAAAAATAATTACAAAAAGTTACAAAAACCTATTGCAATTTGGTATCAAAAGAGTTACAATATGGTTACAGGGACGGGGCGAACGCTCCAGCGACTGTGAAATCTTTTTCTTCTTTTTCTTCTTGTTCTTGAGATATCGGGCGCGGCTTTCTCCTCCTCCGGCTGTTCTCCTTCACAGCTGCAGGCTGCGCCGCACAGGCGGTATCTCGCTTCGTGTACAAAAAAGCTCACCTGAATGGGTGAGCTTTTTTGTATTCAGAAAAAAGAAGCATGAATGGAATTGTTTGGTATGAGAAACGGTCCAACTGGAAAAAAGACGCGCATAAGTCGTACTTTTGCGCCCATTGCCTGGTCAATCTGCCTGTTTTTTTGTGAATGACGCCGGAAAAGTTTGTGCTCGAAAAATTTTGTATTCCATGTTCAAATGTGGTATAGTATATTCAAATCAAAGTACAGATTTTACCATCTTTCCTCCGGTCGTTTTTGTTTGAGATGGCATTGAGAAAAGGAGATTTCGAGTATGGCTTATTTTTATGAAGAACCCTCCCGCACCTTTGGCGAATACCTGCTGGTCCCGGGATACTCTTCCTCGGCAAATGTGCCGGATGCGGTCAGTTTGAAGACCCCGCTGGTCAAATATCGCAAGGGTGAGGAAAAGTGCCCCCTTGAGATGAACATTCCCATGATCAGTGCCATCATGCAGTCGGTTTCGGGCGACCGGCTGGCCATTGCGCTGGCCCGTCAGGGCGGCGTGTCCTTCATCTATGGCTCTCAGTCCATCGAGGATGAGGCAACCATGGTGCGCCGTGTCAAGACCTACAAGGCTGGTTATGTGGTCTCGGATTCCAACCTGGCTCCCACCGCAACCCTGCACGATGTGCTTGCTCTCAAGGCACGCACCGGCCACTCCACCATTGCCATTACCGCAGACGGCAGCAGCAGCGGCAAGCTGCTGGGCATCGTGGCCTCCCGTGACTACCGCGTCAACCATACTCCCGACGACGCACCGGTCACCAGCTTCATGACCCCGCTGGACAAGCTGGTCACCGCTCCGGAGAATACCTCTCTGCACGACTGCAACAACATCATTTGGGACAACAAGATCAACACCCTGCCCCTGGTGGATGCTGAGGGCAATCTGAAATATTTCGTGTTCCGCAAGGATTACAATTCCCACAAGGAAAATGCCAACGAGCTGCTGGACGCCAACAAGAGCTATGTTGTGGGCGCCGGCATCAACACCCGCGATTACGCCGAGCGTGTGCCTGCTCTGGTGGAGGCCGGTGTGGACGTACTGTGCATCGACTCCTCCGAGGGCTTCTCGGAGTGGCAGAGCCGCACCATTGCCTGGATTCGTGAGCACTACGGCGACAAGGTAAAGGTCGGCGCAGGCAACGTAGTGGACCGCGATGGCTTCCGCTTCCTGGCCGAGGCAGGCGCCGATTTTGTCAAGATCGGCATCGGCGGCGGTTCCATCTGCATCACCCGCGAGACCAAGGGCATCGGCCGCGGCCAGGCGACTGCGGTCATCGAGGTTGCCAAGGCCCGGGACGAGTACTACAAGGAGACCGGCATCTATGTGCCCATCTGCTCGGACGGCGGCATTGTTCACGATTACCACATCACCCTGGCGCTGGCTATGGGCGCCGATTTCGTGATGCTGGGCCGGTACTTTGCCCGGTTTGACGAGAGCCCCACCAACAAGGTGCGCATCAACGGCCAGTACATGAAGGAATACTGGGGCGAGGGTTCCAACCGCGCCCGCAACTGGCAGCGGTATGACCTGGGCGGCTCCACCAAGCTTTCCTTCGAGGAGGGCGTGGACAGCTATGTGCCTTACGCCGGCCCGCTGGCCGATGGTGTGCAGACCACCCTGTACAAGGTCAAGAGCACCATGTGCAACTGCGGCGCACTTTCCATTCCTGAGCTGCAGGAAAAGGCTCGTCTGACCGTTGTCTCCTCCACCTCTATTGTGGAGGGCGGCAGCCACGATGTCCTGCTCAAGAACTCCACTCCCAGCATCATGAACGGCTGAGAAAAGATTTTACGCTAAGAACAGCGCCCCGGTGCGGTTTCGCACCGGGGCGTTTTCCAAAATGATATGTCATGACAGATGTCCTGTGTTTGGTGCAAATTTCCCGCAAACTCTTGCACCGACGCGAAAATGATGCTATCATACTTTACAATAACTGCGCACAAACGCTGCGTGTGTGCATTTGTTTCGCACATTGCAGGCTCAGCGATTCATCGCTGCCGAACCATGTCATGTACAGATAGAAAAGAGGAACCCGCTATGGAAGAGATCAGCGTCATTCCCTATATTCCGGATGAAGACTACGACAACCCCGCAATGGTTGTGGATTTTTATGAGTTCACCATGGCCAACTGCCTGTTTTTGCATGGATACAAAGATACGACCCTTGTATTCGATATGTTCTTCCGCAAAAACCCGGACAACCAGGGCTATTCGATCAGCGCCGGTCAGCGCAAGCTGACCCGGTTTTTGCTCAATTACCATTTCAATGCGCAGGATATCTGGTGGCTGCGCACCAAGGGGATGAGCGAGGAATTCTGCGATTACCTCCGCACTTATCGCTGGAAAGGGGACATGTACGCCATGCCGGAGGGCACGGTCTGCTATCCCAATGTTCAGATGGTGCGGATCGAGTGCGACCTGGTGGGCGCCATCCTCATCGAGACTTATCTGCTCCAGACCATGAACTTCCACAGCCTCATTGCCACCAAGGCCACCCGGGTGGTGGGTCTGAATACCAAGACTCCCCGCAGCGTTATGGAGTTCGGCACCCGCCGTGCCCAGGGCAAGAGCGCAGGCAACGACGGCGCTTATGCAGCGATTTTGGGCGGCTGCATCGGCACCGCCAACTGTCTGGCCGAGATGCGCTATGGCTCCGAGGTCAAGGCCGTGGGTACCGTGGCCCACAGCTTCATTGAGTTTTTCCCCACCGAGTTCGAGGCCTTCAAGGCCTTCGCAGATACCTACCCGGAATCGGTGAGCCTGCTGCTGGATACCTATAATATTATGGAGAGCGGCCTGCCCAACCTTATCAAGCTGGATGATTATCTGATCGAGAAGTACCCCGACGATCCCAACAAACGGGTCAAGGCCGCCCGAATCGACTCCGGCGACCTGGCGCGAGGTTCCAAGCGCCTGCGCAAGGCTCTGGATGCAGCGGGCAAGCCCTATATCAAGCTGGTGGCCTCCAACAGCCTGGATGAAAAGAAGATGGCCAACATGGAGCTGTATGAGCATGCTCATTTCGACTCCTACGGCGTGGGCGAGAACCTCATCACCGCTGCCTCCGATCCGGTGTTCGGCGGTGTGTACAAGCTGGTGGCGGTCAAACAGCCGGACGGAAGCTATCTGCCCAAGATGAAATGTTCGGACAGCGCCAGCAAAGCCATCATCCCCGGCAAAAAGATGCCCTGGCGGCTCTACGATGCCAACGGACAGGCTCAGTGCGACCTGATCGCCATGGACGGCGAAGTGGTGGAGGCTGGAAAGCCTATTACGATGGTGAATCTGGACCCGGATGCCATTGAACGCACCATTACCTTTACCCCCACCCGGGTCAAGCCGCTGCTGGTTCCTCACATCCTGGACGGCGCTTTGGCCATTGAGCTGCCCACCATCACCGAAAAGCGGGAGTATGTAGCGCACCAGCTGATGGAGGAGACCTGGGAGAGCGAGCTGCGTCTGGAGTGCCCCCACAAGCATTATGCCAACATGACCCCTGCCGTGGCAGAGTGCCGCAACCGGATGTACGCCGAGCTTCACGGCGGCCGGGTCTGAGAGAAGCGGGGAAGGGCGGAGCCCCTTTCTTGACAAATTCGAGACGGTAAGGTATTATAATAGCTGCTGCACAGATTTTGTCTGTACAGCAGCATTCTGCCGCTGTGGTGAAATTGGCAGACACGAGGGACTTAAAATCCCTTTCTGGAGACAGAGTACGGGTTCGACCCCCGTCGGCGGCACCATAAAGCCTGTGAGAGTTCGCTTATGCGTTCTTTCACAGGCTTTTTGCTTTTTATCGAGTTTGGGCCGAGGGAAGAAGGAGCACAATGTCTTTTATTTCCGCTGCAAAAGCAAGCAACTGAAAATATTACACCAAAATGGTATGAACTGTACAAAATAAAAAAATATATTTTAAATAAATTGTTTGTTATTCTTGAAAAAATGGACTCTTGTTGGTATACTAACAATGTGGCCGGGGACTGATTCGCCCGGAAATAAAGAGAAGAGATAAGAAACAAGAAAGAAGGATCTGTATGCGTAAAATTTCTCGTCGCCGTTTTCTAAAGACTGCCGGTGCAGTGGCTGTCATGGGGTCAATGCTCTCCGCAGGAGCGGCATCGGCCAGTGCCTGCTTTGATGCTATGCCTGAGGAAGGCTATCCTCAGACGGTGGTCATCGGCGGGTATGAGTGGGGCCCCGCAGTGACGGCTACCATCATCCAGCTGGATAAGACGGTCCGCCCGTCGTCGGTAGAAGCGGCGGATTTTGTTGTAACCGAGAGCAAGGAATCCTTTGACTGGGCGACCTTCTCCGCGGAGCATGTGGTCAGCTCTGCCCCCCGCAAAGTAGTAGAGGCTTACACCTGCACCAGCAAGGGGGCGCGCACCAATCTTCCCTCGCGCTATGTCCGTCTGGAGATGAGCTATGATCCCAACACCGGCTCGCCTTTCTGCTATGATGTGATTACCGGGAAAAATACCTGGTGCGATCCCTATGAGCTCAAGGTAGAGCTGGCTGCCGGTGCATCTCTGACCACGGCGCTGGGCGCTTCGGTCACTTCCCTGAAAGTGGACCCCGTCATCGACTACACAGCGGCGCAGATCCCGGAGCTGGATGCATTCAAGACCGACGGCGTCTTTACCGGAACCGACGGCAAGACCCTGACCTATGCCTACTATCAGCCCATGAACCTTACCGGCAAAAAGCTGCCCCTGGTGATCTGGCTGCACGGCGCAGGTGAGGGCGGAGAGGACCCCAGTATCCTGCTGCTGGGCAATGAGGTGACTCCGCTGGCCGAGAAGGAATTCCAGGACGCCATGGGCGGCGCTGCTTACATCCTGACCCCCCAGACCCCGACCTTCTGGCTGGAGTATGGCGATGCAGGGGAGTGGGGCAACAATCCCGGCGTGCCCTCGGTGTATACCCAGGTGCTCAAAGAGCTGATCGACAACTTTGTTGCAACTCATACCGACATCGACCCCAACCGCATCATCATCGGCGGCTGCTCCAACGGCGGCTACATGACCGTGAACATGGTCCTGCGCTATCCGGATTACTTCGCAGCTGCTTACCCCATCTGCGAGGCATACAAGGACAGCGGCATCTCGGATGCGGAGCTGGAAGCGATTCGGGATCTGCCCATCTGGTTCATCTATGCAGAGAACGACACCACCGTCCTGCCGGAGGTCTACGAAGCGCCCACCATTGCCCGTCTCAAGGCGATGAACGCGCCCAACCTGCGCACCAGCATCTATGCGGATGTGCATGACACCACCGGCAAGTATGTGGGCGAGGATGGCGCTCCCTACCAGTACATGGGCCACTGGAGCTGGGTCTACTTCTTCCAGAATCAGTGCGCGGACGATGTCACCGGCGAAAATATGTGGACCTGGATGGGCAAGCAGAGCAAATAAGCCTGCCTGCTGCTGAAATTCTGAAAATACGGTGCCGTGTGCCTGGCCGAATGCCGGGCACACGGCTTTTTTGTAAAGCAAATACTGAAAACGGGTTGCAGACCGTCCTCAGTTCTGCTATACTGTACAGAGCTTTGCAGAAGGAGGCGTTTTGAAGATGGTTCAGACCGATACATCCTTCAATTTTCGCTTTCTTTGCAGAGCGGGAATATCCGTCTCAAAAATCAGGGGCATCGCTGCTTTGTGCGGCGCTGCCTCTTTTTTTGAGAAAAAACACTGTTCCGACAAATGAGGAGGTAAAACAATGGATCACAAGGTCGATTATTCTGCTGGTGTCTATGATGCACGTCAGCTGGGTACAGGCCGGGTACTGGTGCTGGGCATTCAGCATATGTTTGCCATGTTCGGCGCCACCGTTCTGGTTCCGCTGCTGACCGGTCTGAGCGTATCCACCACCCTGCTGTGCGCGGGTCTGGGTACGCTGCTGTTCCACCTGATCACCAAAGGGAAGGTCCCGGCATTCCTGGGCTCGTCCTTTGCTTATCTGGGCGGTTTCTCGATTGTGGCGCCCATGCTTGCGGATGCGGAGGGCAGCCAGACCATTCCCAATACCGAGATGCTGCCTTATGCCTGTGCTGCGGTGGCATTTTCCGGTCTGGTGTATCTGGTGGTCAGCGGCCTGATCACCATTTTCGGCATCCGCCGCATCATGAAGTTCTTCCCGCCGGTGGTCACCGGCCCCATCATCATTGCCATCGGCTTGATTCTGGCCCCTTCGGCCATTTCCAACTGCAGCTCCAACTGGCTGCTGGCGCTGGTGGCTCTGGGTACGGTCATCGTCTGCAACATTTGGGGCAAAGGCATGGTCAAGATCCTGCCCATCCTCATCGGCGTTCTGGTTTCCTATGCGGTGGCCCTGGTCACCGGTGCGGTGAACTTTGAGGCCATTGCCAGCGCCGAGTGGCTGGGCATCCCTCTGCATAAGGAGGCCATGGGTCTGTTTGCCATCGACGGCAGCCCCGAGTTCATCAGCGCTCTGTTCACCATCCTGCCCATCGCTCTGGCAACCATGATGGAGCATGTGGGCGACATCGCGGCCATCAGCGCCACCACCGGCCACAACTATATCAATGATCCGGGCCTCAACCGTACGCTGCTGGGCGACGGTCTGGCCACCACCATGGCTGGCCTGCTGGGCGGCCCGGCCAACACTACCTACGGCGAGAACACCGGCGTTCTGGCTCTGAGCAAGATCTACGACCCGATGGTTATCCGAATCGCCGCAGTCCTGGCGGTGCTTCTGAGCTTCAGCCCCAAGTTTGAGGCGGTCATCAATACCATCCCCTCCGGCATCGTGGGCGGCATCAGCTTTGTGCTGTACGGCATGATCTCGGCCATCGGTGTGCGCAATGTGGTGGAAAACCGGGTGGACTTTACCAATAGCCGCAACCTGATCATTGCAGCAGTCATCCTGGTCAGCGCGCTGGGCTTCAACTCGGTGGGCGGCATCACCTTCACCATCAGCGGGGTGGACATCAATCTGTCCGGCCTTGCCATCGCGGCCTTTGTGGGAATCCTGCTCAATGCGGTGCTGCCCGGCAACGACTATGAGTTCGATGCAGCAAACGGCAGTGCAGCCCCCAGCAGCGCAAATCTGCAGGTGTAAAGAAATTGTTAAATGAGAATAATTCTTGATAGTTATTCTTGACTAACCCTCGGTTACTCCAGTATAATGGCCTTACAGTCAGGCGGCTGGTTCGGCCGTCTAGGTCAACGATTACAGAAACTATAAATAAAATGGAGGACCCAAATTATGAGCAAGTATGTCTGCAAGGTCTGTGGTTATATCGCTGAAGGTTCTATCCCCGAGAAGTGCCCCGTCTGCAAGGCACCCGCTTCCGCTTTCGTTGAGAAGGTCGGCAACGAGTATGTGACCGAGCATGTGGTGGGCATCGGCAAGGCCGAGGACGTGCCCCAGGAGATCGTCGACGGTCTGCGCGCCAACTTCGAGGGCGAGTGCAGCGAGGTCGGCATGTACCTGGCGATGTCCCGCGTCGCTGAGCGCGAGGGCTACCCCGAGATCGCTGAGGCCTACAAGCGCTATGCCTTCGAGGAGGCTGAGCACGCAGCAAAGTTTGCTGAGCTGCTGGGCGAGGTCCTGACCGACAGCACCAAGAAGAACCTGGAGATGCGTGCTGAGGCCGAGTGCGGCGCTTGCTCCGGCAAGATGGAGCTGGCCAAGAAGGCAAAGGCTCTGAATCTGGATGCCATCCACGACACCGTCCACGAGATGGCCAAGGACGAGGCCCGTCACGGCCGCGGCTTTGAGG
>CALXGY010000014.1 GCA_944387955.1 uncultured Faecalibacterium sp.
ACGCCCTTGCGCATGCCCTCGACGATCTCCTCGGTGGTGAAGGGCTCGCCGCCGAAGAACTTTTCCATCAGCTCGTCGTCGGTCTCGGCGATGGCCTCGCTCATGGCCTCGATCAGGCCCTGGAAGCGGTGGCCGATGTCCGGCAGGTCGATCTGGATCTGCTTGCCGCCCTCGTACTTGAAGGCCTTCTGGCTGAACAGGTTGATGTATACGGGGGTGCCGTCATCCAGCTTGGCCGGGACCACACAGGGGCAGATGGTGGAGCCGAATTTGATCTTCATCTCCTCCAGGATCTTGAAGTAATGGTCGTTGTCCAGGTCCGACTTGGTGATAAAGACCATGGTGGCCTTGCCGTTCTTGCGGGCCAGCTTGTAGGCCTTCTCGGCGCCGACGGTGACGCCGCTGCGGCTGGACACACAGACCAGCACGCTCTCAGCAGCGCGGATGCCCTCGTACTCGCCGGCCTCAAAATCGAACAGGCCCGGGGCGTCGATGAGGTTGTACTTTACGCCGGAATATTCCACCGGGACCACCGAGGCCGAAAGGCTGGCTTTGCGCTTTGCCTCCTCAGGATCAAAGTCAGAAACCGTGGTGCCGTCTTCTACGCGGCCCATGCGCTCGCTGGCGCCCGAAAAATAGACCAATGCCTCGGTCAGCGTAGTTTTGCCGCTGCCGGCATGGCCTGCAATCAAAATATTGCGGATATTGTGACTTGCGTATTTCATCGGTTCTTCCCTCTTTTCCGCCAGGCGGAGCTGAATCTCCGCTTTTGTGGCATGTTTTACAAAGATAATACCACAAGAGAAAGCTTTTTTAAATAATCTGTTTGAAGTTTTCTGCCGTTTGCCCATCCAAAATTGCCGGGAACGATTTGTGCATTTTGCTCGTACCCGGTCCATACCGGATTGTATTCCGGGCCCCAATCAGGTATAATTTAGACACGATCATGGCAAAAACGGCCGGTGCGCGCAGCGGCCGATACCGGCACAGCAGAAAGGAAACCACGATGAAACGTACGGATTACATCAACTGGGACGAGTATTTTATGGGCATTGCCCTTTTGACCGCCATGCGCTCCAAGGACCCGAGCAGCCAGGTGGGGGCCTGCATCGTCAGCCCGGAGAACAAAATCCTCTCCCTGGGCTACAACGGCATGCCCACCGGCTGCGACGACGACGCCATGCCCTGGGAGCGGGAGGGCGCACCGCTGGACACGAAATATATGTACGTCTGCCACGCCGAGCTGAACGCCATTCTCAACAGCGCCCACAACAACCTCAAGGGGGCGCGGGTGTATGTGACCCTCTTCCCCTGCAATGAGTGCACCAAGGCCATCATTCAGTCCGGCATCAAGGAGATCGTCTATTACAGCGACAAATACCACGACAGCGATTCCAGCATTGCCGCCCGGTTCATGTTCAAGAAAGCAGGGGTGCGGCTCACCGCCTACCACAGCACCGGCCGCCCGGTGGAGCTGCAGCTGTAAAACCGGGGCTTGACCCGGCCGCCGGAGCGTACTATAATAGGACACATTCAGATGAATATTTATGCGGATAACATGAAAATATGGAGGGACCATTCATGAATTTTGAGAACCGCAGCTTTTTGAAGCTCCTGGACTATACCCCCGAAGAGATCGAGGCTCTTCTGGACCTGGCCGCCGACCTGAAGGCCAAGAAGAAGGCCGGGGTGCGCCATGACGCCCTGCGCGGCAAGAACATTGCGCTGATTTTTGAAAAGACCTCCACCCGCACCCGCTGCAGCTTTGAGGTGGCGGCCCACGACCTGGGCATGGAGGTCACCTATCTGGACCCCTCCGGCAGCCAGATCGGCAAAAAGGAGTCCATCGCCGATACCGCCCGGGTGCTGGGGCGGATGTTCGACGGCATCGAGTACCGCGGCTATGGTCAGGAGATCGTGGAGGACCTGGCCAAATACGCCGGGGTGCCGGTCTGGAACGGCCTGACCAACGAGTTCCACCCCACCCAGATCCTGGCCGACTTTTTGACCATTCGGGAGCACTTCGGCAAGCTCAAGGGCATCAACTTTGTTTATTTCGGGGACGCCCGGTACAACATGGGCAACAGCCTGATGGTGGGCTGCGCCAAGATGGGGCTGAATTACACGGTCTGCGCCCCCAAGAAGTATTGGCCGGACCCCGCTCTCGTGGACCAGTGCCGGCAGCTGGCAAAAGAGAGCGGCGGCACCATCCGGTTTGAGGAAAACCCGATGGAAGCGGCCAAAGGGGCCCAGGTGCTCTACACCGATGTTTGGGTCTCCATGGGCGAGCCGGTGGAGATCTGGGCCGAGCGGATCGCAGACCTTGCCCCCTACCAGATCAACGCACAGCTGATGGAAATTGCCGGACCGGATGCAGTGTTTATGCACTGCCTGCCCGCCTTCCACGACCACAAGACCACCGTCGGCAAGGAGATGGGCGAGCGGTTTGGCCGGGATGCCATGGAGGTGTCGGACGAGGTGTTCGAAGGCCCCCAGAGCATCGTCGTTGACGAGGCCGAAAACCGGATGCACACCATCAAGGCGGTCATGGCGGCGACCCTGGGCTATAAGGGCTGAGCCGGAAACTGAACCAAAAAAACTCCCGCAGCCAAAGCCCCGAAAGGCGATGACTGCGGGAGTTGTGTTTTCAGCAGAAGAGGGCAAAGGTCAGAACCGCAGCAGACCGGCCTTTTCCAGCCGGCTGCGCAGCAGATGCCCCACGGCGCAGGAAAGGATAACCTTGCCCAGATCAAAGGGGACAAAGGGCCAGACACAGACGGCCAGCGCATAGCCAAGATCGCACTGCATCTGGAGGATGAACCAGGCGGTGCCGAAGAGGTAGCTCACCGCGATGCCCAGAACAAGCCCCAGACCGGTCTGGAGCGGCTGGGCATGACTTTTATCCAACGCCCAGCCGCCAATGGCCGCCATCAGCAGAAAGCCGATGAGGTAGCCGCCGGTAGGCCCTACCAGCTTGGTCAGGCCGCCGCTGTAACCGGAAAAGACCGGCAGACCTGCTGCGCCCAGCAGCAGATAGACCAGCACGCTCAAAGTGGCGTACCGCATCCCCAGCAGCCAGACGGCAAAACAGATGACCAGGTTGGTCAGGGAGATGGGGATCGGCCCGATGGGCACCGACATCGGCCCCAGTACACACAGGACGGCCGACATCAAGGCGGTGACGGTAAGCTGACGGGTGGTAAAGGTTTGTGTCTGCATAGTATTCTCCGTTCTTTCTCTGTTCAGTTGCGCATCCCGCAGGGCGGGAACATCTTGGAATTTTATAACCAACTATAAGTATAACGAGAGAAACAAATCAGGTCAATCAGAAAGCGAAAGACAAAAATAAATTCAACCATCAGGAAAGGAAGTGCAGTTCCATGGGTGGAGGCAGACTGACCCGCCCGGATTTTGGCCCTCCGCCGCCGAATCCGGATCACCCGCTGACCGAATTTTATCTGCTGCTCCAGCGCGGGCTGGAAAAGGAGGGCAGCTTCGCGCTGCCGGGGCTGTGGGCCCGGTTCCAGGCCCCGGCCCGGCGGATCTGGCCGGAGGAAGCGGGGGAATACCTTGTCCTTTCCTCCGAGCCCCGCCCGGGATATACCCGGCTGTTGGCTCCCTGCCGGATGCAGCTGCTCTATGACCATCTGGAGGTGACCTCCGACGGCGCACCGGCGGCCCTGGTACTCACCGAAGCGGGCAGCCGCTCCAGCTGTGCAGTGCAGCTGCTGCCGCCCTTTCTCTGGTCCGACCCGCTGCCCCCGCTGCCGGATGTCCCCCGGGCGCTGACGGTACAGCTCACCGCGGCGGACCTGGACGCCGCCGACCGGGATAGCGCGGCCCTGGGGCGGCAGCTGGCCCTGGACGCCGGGGGGAAAACCTGGCTCTCTCATCCCGCAGCCGAGCGCTGGGCCGCCCAGCGGGTAGCACAGCTCCAGCGGCTGTATCCCCGCTGAGGGTCAGAGGCAATCCAGCTCGGACTGTGCACAGAGCATCCGTTCCAGCTCGATGACCGCGATGCTGGGCGGGCGGCTTTTGTCCCGAATGAGGCTGATCTGCCGGGGCGGGATGGGTTCGGCCAGGGGCAGCTGGACCAACTCCCCTGAACGCAGCGCCTCCCGTGCAAACAGCTCGGGGATGAACCCCAGCCCCATGCCGTACCGCACCATGGGCAGCACCTGATCGGTGGTGGTTACCAGGATGTCGGGATGGAAAGCCAGTCCCTGCTGGGCGAAGATCTGGCTGAAATAGGTGTAGGTGCTGCTGCTGGGGGCAAGGCTGACCATCGGCAGCTCGGCCAGACGCGCCAGGGTCATGGGCTCTTTGGCCAGCCCGGCCTGGTCCGGCCCGGCCACCAGAATGTCCTCAAAGCTGCACAGCGGCCGCTCGGCCAGAGGCTTTGAAATGCCGGGGCAGGGGGTGGCGACGACGGCCAGATCCACCAGCCCCGAGCGCACCGTCTTCACGGCCTGGGGGGTGGAATCGTTGGTCACCTGGATTCGCACCCCCGGATACCGAAGATGGAACCGCCGCAGCACCGGCAGCAAAAGCCCGTGCAGAGCGGTCTCGCTGGTGCCGATGGAGATGCTGCCGCTGGAGAGGCTGCGGCTGGCGGACAGCTCATACTCGGCGGCCTGCAGCTGCTCCTGAACGATCTGCACATGGGCAAAGAGCTTTTCCCCCTCGGGGGTCAGGGTCACCCCCTGGCGGGAGCGCTGGAACAGCCGGCAGCCCAGCTCCTCCTCCAGCCGGTTGATGGTGCGGGTCACATTGGGCTGGTTGCTCTGCAGCGCTCCCGCCGCTCGGGTGAAGCTGCGGTATTTGGCCACATAATAAAAAATGCGGTAGTAGTCGTAGGGCACAGCCATGGTGAAGCCTCCTTTTTGCGGGATGCATCATATCAAAATGATATTTTAAATATGTAAAAAATACGTTTTACATATGACCTCAAAAAAATTATACTATCTTTTGGCAATAAAAGCAAACACCCCGGCGATTTTTTGGCCGGGGCGGGGGATATGGGATCTGTATTGAGGAGGCGAAATTCCCATGAACAAGGATTTAACGGTGGGCAAACCGTCCACAGTGCTGTGGCAGTTCTGCCTGCCCATGTTCGGCAGCATCATCTTCCAGCAGCTGTACAACATTGCGGACAGCCTGGTGGCAGGCAAATTCATCGGTGAAAACGCGCTGGCCGCGGTGGGCAACAGCTATGAAATCACCCTGATCTTCATTGCCTTTGCCTTCGGCTGCAACATCGGTAGCTCGGTGGTGGTCTCGCGGTACTTTGGCGCCAAGCAGTACGACGAGATGAAAACGGCGGTCAGCACCGCGCTGATCGGCAGCGCGGTGCTCTGCGCGGCGCTGATGTCGGTGGGCCTGCTGGGCTGCGGAGCACTGCTGGAGCTGATCCGCACCCCGGAGGAGATCCTGGCGGATTCCAAGCTCTATCTGGACATTTACGTCCTGGGCCTGCCCTTCATGTTCTTCTACAACATCACCACCGGCATCTTCTCGGCGCTGGGGGACAGCAAGACCCCCTTCTACTTCCTGGCTGCTTCCTCCACTGCCAACATCGGCATGGACATCCTGTTTGTGGCGGCCTTTGACATGGGGGTTGCAGGCGTGGCCTGGGCTACCTTCCTGTGCCAGGGTGTCAGCTGTGTGCTGGCGGTCTGGGCGGCCTTTGTCCGGCTGCGGCAGATCCCGACCCAGCGCAGGACGGTGTTCTTCTCCTGGCCGATGCTGGGCAAGATCGCAGTGGTGGCCATTCCCAGCATTTTGCAGCAGAGCTTCGTCTCGGTGGGCAACATCGTGCTGCAAAGCATCATCAACGGCTTCGGCGCCAGCGTCATTGCAGGCTACTCCGCTTCCATCAAGCTCAACAACCTGGTGATCACCTCTCTGACCACCCTGTGCAACGGCATCTCCAACTACACCTCCCAGAATGTGGGCGCAGGCAAGACCGAGCGGGTGCGGGCCGGATTTGCTGCCGGCATCAAGCTGGTCTGGATGATCTGCCTGCCGCTGTCGGTGCTCTACTTCTTCGCAGGGCGGTGGCTGCTCTACCTCTTCCTCAACGAGGGCGGCAGCGCGGCCATGGAGACCGGCGTACTGCTGCTGCGGATTCTGGCCCCCTTCTACTGTGTAGTGGCCTCCAAGCTGGTGGCAGACGGCGTGCTGCGGGGCTGTGCGCTGATGGTGCGGTTCATGATCTCCACCTTTGCAGACCTTCTGCTGCGGGTGGTGCTGGCCATGGTCCTGTCCGCTACGGCACTGGGTTCCACCGGTATCTGGATGGCCTGGCCCATCGGCTGGGGCATCGGCACGGCGCTTTCCCTGGGCTTTTACTTTACGGCAGTGGGACGCGCAAAACAGAAGAACGAGGCAGTGAATACTCTGCCCGCGAAAATCTGAACGAATTGTGGATTCTTTACATCACTAAAGTAAAACCGGGGAAAAACTATGTGCGTTTTGCGTCTTGCGGTGGTTTTTCCAAATAGCTATAATTGGAGAAAGCAAGGAGGCTTGATTGGAGCGGGCCTCCTTGTTCCTATTTCAAGGGCGCAGTGGAGCGAGGCTCCGCCGCCCCTATAAGCGTACACGAACTTGTAGAACGAAAGAAGGAACATATTATGAAAAAGCTGATTTCCCGCCGTCAGTTCCTGGCGGCTGCAGGTGTGGCTGCCGCTGCCAGCGTGCTGACCGCCTGCGGTTCTTCCTCTTCCTCCACCGCCGGCTCTGCCGCAGGTTCCACTGCTGCTGCCGGCTCCACCATCAAGGTGGGCGTGCTGGCTCCCCTGACCGGTGATGTGTCCAACTACGGCATCGCAGTTGCCAACGGTGCGCAGCTGTACCTGGATCAGGTCAACGCAGCGGGCGGCATCAACGGCAAGCAGATCGAGGTCATCACCATGGACGAGCAGGGCGACGCCACCCAGGCCGTTACCTGCTTCACCCAGATGTGCGATCAGGGCATCACCGGCCTGATCGGCGACGTTACCACCGGTCCGACCCTGGCGGTCGTGGCGGAGAGCCAGGACTACAACATGCCCATGGTCACCGCCTCTGCTACCGCCCAGGCTGTTACTTACGACGCCGAGACCGACACCGTCTACGCCAACGTCTTCCGCACCACCTTCACCGACCCCTACCAGGGCGTGAAGATGGCGGATTATGCCTATGAGAAGCTGGGCTACCGCAAGGCTGCGGTCATCTTCCAGAAGGGCGCCGACTACAACGAGGGCCTGGCCGAGAACGTTGAGCTGGAGTTTGCTGCCAACGGCGGCGAGATCGTGGCCTCCGAGAGCTACTCCGAGGGCGACGTGGACTTCAAGACCCAGCTGACCACCATCCTGGGCAAGGCTCCCGAGGTGGTCTTCTGCCCCAACTACTACGAGGATGTGGGCCAGATCCTGTCCCAGGCCGCAGACGTCGGTCTGGATGTGCCCTTCCTGGGCGGCGACGGCTGGGACGGCGTTTCCGATTACGCCACCGCCGATCAGCTGGACGGCTGCTACTTCTGCGCCAACTACGCTGTGGGCGCCGCTCCCGAGTTTGAGAGCGCTTACGAGGAAAAGTACGGCGAGAGCTACCCCAACGGCTTCGCTCCGCTGGGCTACGACGCAGCTGTGACCCTCTGCTACGGCCTGGAGGCCGCCGAGGCTGCGGGTCTGGAGGCTGGCACCGACGAGTACAAGCAGGCGGTCATCGACGGCATCAAGAACGGCGAGATAAAGGGTGCCACCGGCACCTTTACCTTCGACGATCACAACGACCCCGTCAAGACTGCGGCCATCCTGACCTTTGAGGCCGGCGCAGCAGTTCTGAAGGAGCAGTATTGATCGTTTTGCCCAAAGGCGAAGGGATCGCCCGCGTGCCGATGGCCTGAGCCTCCAAACCGCCTGACCGGCGGTGCGGATGCGCCGGAGCTCCGGTGCAGGACTGTTTATCAGGAAAAATGGTGCGGAGATCTCGAACAGAGTGCTCGAGGGGTCTCCGCACCTTTTTTTACAGAATCCCGGGCGCAGTCCTGCGCCCTGAAGAAAGGAAGGAACAAAAAACAATGACCGTGTTTTTTAGCCAGCTGATCAACGGCTTGTCGCTGGGCAGCATCTATGCGCTGATCGCACTGGGTTACAGCATGGTGTACGGCATCATCCTGCTGCTGAACTTTGCACACGGCGACATCATCATGGTGGGCGCCTATGCCTCCTGGGTAGCCATGAACCAGCTGGGTCTGGGCCCGGTGACGGCGGTCTGCGCCTCCATCATCTCCTGTACCCTGCTGGGCGTCATCATCGAAAAGATCGCTTATACTCCGCTGCGGGGTGCGCCCCGCATCTCCCTCCTGATCACCGCCATCGGCGTCTCCTTTTTCCTGGAGTACTCGGCCGAGCTGGTGTTCGGCTCGGGAGCCAAGGTCATCCCCGCCTACTTTGAGAGCAAGGTCTTCCGCATCGGCAGCGTGAACCTGAGCCTCACCGCCATCATCACCCTGCTGGTGACCGTGGCCTCCATGCTGGTGCTGACCTTCCTGGTGCAGCAGACCAAGCTCGGCAAGGCCATGCGCGCGGTGTCCGAGGATATGGACGCCGCCCGCCTCATGGGCATCAACGTCAACAGCACCATCTCCTTTACCTTTGCGGTGGGCTCAGCCCTGGCCGGCATCGGCTCGGTGCTGTACTGCTGCAGCTACCCCCAGGCCACTCCCACCATGGGCTCCATGCTGGGCCTCAAGGCCTTCGTCGCGGCGGTCTTGGGCGGCATCGGCTCCATCCCCGGCGCCATGATCGGCGGCATCGCCATTGGTCTGTGCGAGTGCTTTGTCTCGGCCATCGGCCTTTCTGCCTGGAAGGACGCGGTCACCTTCGCCATTCTGATCGTGGTTCTGCTGGTCAAGCCCACCGGTTTCCTGGGCCGCAAGGTACAGGAAAAGGTGTAAGGAGGTGCCAAGATGAACGCTGCAAAACGTAAAATTTCCATGCCGGTGCGCTACCTCATCAATACAGTGCTGGTGGCGCTGCTGTTTCTGGGCCTGAGCTTTCTGACCCGGAATGCCCTCTCCACCTACCAGAACAAGGTGCTGCTGCTGGTGGGCATCAACATTATCCTGGCCGTCTCGCTGAACGTGGCCACCGGCTATCTGGGCCAGCTGCCCCTGGGCCACGCCGGTTTCATGGCGGTGGGCGCTTACACCTGCGCCCTCTTCACCAAGTACAGCCCCCTGCCCGAGAGCATGCCGGGCCTCTCCTTCGCGGCGGGCCTTGCGCTGGGCGCGCTGATGGCCGGCATTTTCGGTGTGCTGATCGGCATTCCCGCCCTGCGGCTCACCGGCGACTATCTGGCCATTCTGACCCTGGGTTTTGGTGAGATCATCCGCATCACCCTCAACAACATCGACGATGTGCTGGGGTATAACCTGTTCTACGGCGCCAAGGGCCTCAAGAACATCCCCAAGTATTCCGATTACATCTCGGTGTTCCTCTGCGTCGTCATCACCTGCTTTGCGATCCACGCCATGATGAAATCCCGCCACGGCCGGGCCATCCTGGCCATCCGGGACAACGAGATCGCAGCCGAGTCCTGCGGCATCCAGACCACCTACTACAAGGTCATGGCCTTCTCCTTCTCGGCGGCCTTCGCGGGTCTCGCGGGCGGCCTGTACGCCTGCTATCTGGGCGTTCTGGACCCCTCCACCTTCGGCTTCATGAAGTCCATCGAGATCCTGGTCATGGTGGTTCTGGGCGGCATGGGCTCGATGCTGGGCTCCATCCTGTCTGCCGGTGTGCTGACCATCCTGCCCGAGGCGCTGCGCAGCTTCTCGGATTACCGGATGGTGCTGTACTCGCTGGCGCTGATCTTTATGATGATCTTCCGTCCGGGCGGACTGCTGGGCAGCTATGATTTCTCCCTCAGCCGCATTCTGGAAAAGGTCCTCAATCGGAAAGGAGGCCGCTGAGCCATGAGCCAGACCTACAACACCTCTCTGCACAGCATCCCCTCGGGCGGTTTTCTGACCGACCGGGACAAGGATAAACGCCCCATCCTGGACGTGCGTGAACTGGGCATCGACTTCGGCGGCCTGACCGCGGTGGACAGCTTCAACCTGATGATCGGCCGCAACGAGATTACCGGCCTCATCGGCCCCAACGGTGCGGGCAAGACCACCGTGTTCAACCTTCTCACCAACGTCTACCAGCCCACCCGCGGCTCCATCCTGCTGGACGGCGTGCCCACCGCAGGCAAAAAGACCTACCAGGTCAACCGCATGGGCGTGGCCCGTACCTTCCAGAACATCCGCCTGTTCAAGGATCTGTCGGTCATCGACAACATCCGGGTGGGCATGCACGAGTCCATGCGTTACAACCTGGTTTACTCGCTGCTGCGTCTGCCCCGGTACTGGAAGGAAGAAAAGCACACCACCGAGCGGGCCATGGAGCTTTTGGACATGTTCCACATGGCGGATCTGGCCAACACTCAGGCCGGCAGCCTGCCCTACGGCGCCCAGCGGCGTCTGGAGATCCTGCGGGCCCTGGCCACCCGTCCGAAGCTGCTTTTGCTGGACGAGCCCGCCGCCGGCATGAACCCCTCCGAGACCGCCGAGCTGATGGAGTACATCCGCCGCATCCGGGACGAATTCGACCTGGCCATTCTGCTCATCGAGCACGACATGAACCTGGTCATGGGCATCTGCGAGGGCATCGCGGTGCTGAACTTCGGCCGGGTTATCGCCAAGGGCACCCCGGACGAGATCCGCAACAATCCCCAGGTCATCGAGGCCTATCTGGGCAAAAAGGAGGGCTGAGCCATGGCCGAAACGATGCTGAAAGTTGAGAACATCAACGTCTATTATGGCAACATCCACGCCATCAAGGATATTTCCTTCCAGGTCAACCAGGGCGAGATCGTCACCCTGATCGGCGCCAACGGCGCGGGCAAATCCACCACCCTGAAAACCATCTCCGGCCTGCTCCACCCCAAGACGGGCGAAATTGTCTACCAGGGCAAGAACATCCGGGGGATGCGGGCTCACAAGATTGTGGAGTCCGGCCTGGCCCAGGTGCCCGAGGGGCGCCGGGTCTTCCTCCACATGAGCGTGGAGGAGAACCTGGAGATGGGCGGCTTTACCCAGCCGGCGGGCACCATCGCCCCCAATATGGAGAAGGTCTATGCCCTCTTCCCCCGGCTGAAGGAGCGCCGCCGCCAGATGGCGGGCACCCTGTCCGGCGGCGAACAGCAGATGCTGGCCATGGGCCGCGCCCTGATGAGCGGGGCCTCCATGCTGATGCTGGACGAGCCCTCCATGGGCCTGTCGCCCCTGCTGGTGCAGGAGATCTTCAAGATCATCCAGGACGTCCACAAGCAGGGCATGACCATCCTGCTGGTGGAGCAGAACGCCCAGATGGCCCTTTCCATCGCCGACCGGGCCTATGTGTTGGAGACCGGCCGGATCGTCATGGAGGGCACCGGCAAAGAGCTCCTCACCAACGAGGAAGTCAGCAAAGCCTATCTGGGCGGCTGATCGAAACCCATAAACAGGAGGGAGCGAAAATGTGCGGGGGTATTATCTGCCAAAAAATTGCAGCAGCCCATGTGAACGTTTGAAAAACCAGTTTTAGATGTTTGCATGGGAGATACCGCAATGAAAGAGAATCACTACGACAACGAAACCTTTTTCCAGAAATACAGCCAGATGACCCGTTCCCAACAGGGCCTGCAAGGAGCCGGGGAGTGGTCCGAGCTCCAAAAGCTGCTGCCGGGTTTCCGGGGCAAGCGGGTGCTGGATCTGGGCTGCGGCTACGGCTGGCACTGCAAATACGCGGCGGACCAGGGGGCGGCCTCGGTTCTGGGCACTGACCTCTCGGAGAAGATGCTCCAAAGGGCCGGGCAGCTCAACCCCGCGCCCCAGATCACCTATCAGCGGGCCGCCATGGAGGACCTGCGCTTTGCAGCGGGCAGCTTCGAAGTGGTCTTGAGCTCCCTCGCCTTCCACTATGTGGAGGCGTTCGGGCCCCTGGTGGAGCGGATTTACAGATGGCTGACCCCGGGCGGGGACTTCGTCTTTTCGGTGGAGCACCCGGTCTTTACCGCCTACGGCAGCCAGGACTGGTACTACAACGAAAAAGGGGAGATCCTCCACTTCCCGGTGGATAACTACTATTACGAGGGCCGGCGGGAGGCCATTTTCCTGGGGGAAAAGGTGGTTAAATACCACCGGACCCTGACCACCTATCTGGACACCCTGCTCCGGGCGGGGTTTGAACTGTGCCGGATTGTGGAGCCCCAGCCCCCCGAGAATATGATGGATCTGCCGGGGATGAAGGACGAAATGCGCCGCCCCATGATGCTCCTAGTGTCGGCCCGGAAAAAGTAAAATCCAGCTTCTCTTCTACCGGCTGCTTCGGCGGCCGGTATTTTTCTGACCGATTATTACAGATCGGAATGGATGCCCTGGCGGGGACACCCCCGGGCACTGGTACTATAAACAAAAAAGCGCGGGCCGTTTTTACGCGGCCCGCGCTTTTCTTATACGTTTTGTAGAATTAGCCTTGGGGATAACACTCTGTTCCCAGCAGCTGCTGGGCCCGCCGGACGGCCTCGTCGGTGGGGGTGGGCACTCCATCCAAAGGGTAGGGGATGCCCAGCTGCTTCCACTTAAAGACCCCCAGGGTGTGGTAGGGGAGAACCTCTACCCGCTCCACCGTTTTCAGGCTGGCGATGAACTCGCCCATCTGTTTCAGGCCCGCCTCGTCGTCGGTCAGGCCGGGCACCAGCACATGGCGGATCCAGAGGGGGATGCCCTTGTCCGAGAGGTACCGGGCCAGGGCCAGGATGTTCTCATTGGACTGGCCGGTGAGGGCCCGGTGCTTTTCCGGGTCCATCTCTTTCAGGTCCAACAGAACCAGGCTGGTGGATTCCAGCAGTTTGTCAAACCGGGCCAGATAGGCCGGGTCCTCGGGGCGGAAGGGCTGCCCTGCCGTGTCCAGGG
>CALXGY010000015.1 GCA_944387955.1 uncultured Faecalibacterium sp.
CTCGGCTCCCAGCGCGCCGTAGACCTCGTCGGTGGAAACCTGGAGGTACTTTTTGCCCTCCTTCCAGGTCTTGGCGGCGGGATCGTACCAGGCCTCCTTAGCCCGCTGCAGCAGGTTCACGGTGCCCATGACATTGGTCTGGACAAAGATTTCGGGGTTGGCGATGCTGCGGTCCACATGGCTCTCGGCGGCGAAGTTGATGACGTAATCGAAATCGTACTTTTCAAACAGGCCGGCCACCAGCTCCTTGTCGCAGATGTCGCCCTGGACAAAGACGTGACGGGGGTCCCCCTCCACACCCTTGAGGTTTTCCAGATTGCCCGCGTAGGTCAGCTTATCCAGGTTGACCAGCAGGATATCCGGGTATTTTTTCAACATATAGTAGACAAAGTTGGAGCCAATGAAGCCGGCGCAGCCGGTGATGAGGTAGGTCTTTTTCATATTTGTTTGATCCTTCCGTCCGTTTATTCGTCCTTCATGCCGTTGTCGCCGTCCCAGTGCTCAAAGAAGCAGGCCAGAGCTTCCTGCCAGGGGCGCACCTCGTCCCCGACGGTGCAGCGCAGCATCCGGTTATCCAGCGCGCTCCAGTGGGGGCGGTCGGCGCTTTCGGGGTGCTTTGACTTGTATTCGGCACTGGTGCAGGGGGCCACGGTGGCCTCTACCCCGGAGAGCCGGATGATCTCACTGGCGAAGTCATACCAGGAGCAGACCCCGTTGCCGGTGCAGTGGTACAGGCCGTACTCGTGGGTAACGCAGAGCTGCAGGATCTCGTGGGCCAGGTCCACCGCGTTGGTGGGGTTGCCCAGCTGGTCGTTGACCACCTCCAGTTTGCCGTACTTTTTGCCGGCGTTGACAATGGTCTTGACAAAGTTCTTGCCGTAGTAGCTGTACAGCCAGGCGGTGCGCACGATGAAATGCCGGTGGCAGAACTGCTGCACATACCGCTCGCCCATGAGCTTGGTGGTGCCGTAGGCGCTGATGGGCCCCGGCATCTCGCACTCATCCTGAGGGATGCCGCCGTTCTCCCGGCCGGAGAACACATAGTCGGTGGAAACATGCACCAGCCGCGCGCCGGTCTTGGCCGCTGCCTGGGCCAGGTTCCGGGGGCCGATGGCGTTGACCTTGAATGCCGCGTCCTTATTGGTCTCGCAGCCGTCCACGTTGGTGAAGGCGGCGCAGTTGATGATAACATCCGGCTTGTGGCGGCGGATGAAGTCGTCCACCGCCTTATAGCAGCTGATGTCCAGCTCGGCCATGTCCACGCCGATGACGGTGGCGTGCATCAGCTTTTCAGGAATGGGGCCCAGTTCGCTGTATCCCAGCCGCAGCTGCTTGATCAGCTCGGTGCCCAGCTGCCCCCGGCAGCCTGTGACAATGATCTTCATATCCTATCCCCTTCCCGTTTAATAGCGCAGTTTGCCGTCGGCCACGTTCTTGAGATGCTTGCCGTAGGGGGATTTGCCGTACCGCTCGGCGGATTCCAGCAGCTTGTCCCGGCTGATCCAGCCGTACTTGAAGGCGATCTCCTCCGGGGCGCTGATCTTGATGCCCTGACGCATCTCGATCATCCGCACAAAGTCGGCGGCTTCCACCAGGCTGTCCATGGTGCCGGTATCCAGCCAGGCAAAGCCGCGGCCCAGCAGCTGGACATCCAGCAGGCCCTGCTTGAGGTACATGTCGTTGAGGGTGGTGATCTCCAGCTCGCCCCGGGCCGAGGGTTTGACCTGCTTTGCCATCTCCACCACCTGCTTGTTGTAGAAATACAGGCCGGTGACGGCGTAGTTGGATTTCGGGTGCTCGGGCTTTTCCTCCACGCTGAGCACCTTGCCCTCGGGGTCAAACTCCACCACGCCGAACCGCTCGGGGTCCGGCACATAGTAGCCGAAGACGGTGCAGCGGCCCTTCTGCTCGGCGTTGGCCGCCGCGGTCTTGAGGATCTTGGAGAAGCCGTTGCCGTAGAAGATGTTGTCTCCCAAAATCATGGCGCAGCACTCGTCCCCGATGAACTCCTCGCCCAGAATAAAGGCCTGGGCCAGGCCGTCCGGGGAGGGCTGGACCTTGTATTGCAGGTGGATGCCGTACTGGCTGCCGTCCCCCAGCAGCGCCTCAAAGCGCGGGGTGTCGGTGGGGGTGGAGATGATGAGGATATCCTGGATGCCGGCCAGCATCAGGGTCGACAGAGGATAGTAGATCATGGGCTTGTCGTAGACCGGCAGCAGCTGTTTGCTGGTGACCATGGTCAGCGGGTAGAGCCGGGTGCCGGCGCCGCCGGCGAGAATGATGCCTTTCATACTTTGTGCACTCCTTTTATAATGGAAAAGTTGTGCAGCTTTATTCAAAGCGGAGCTGCGTCCGCTGTCAACAGAATCATGGCGCCCCATGCAAGGAGGGCAGCTATCCCTTTTATTTTACTATTATGCGGCAAAAAAAGCAACAAAGGAAGGGGCGCGGCGGGCATTTTTGCCTGCTGCGCCCTCTTTTTTTGCGGTCTCAGAGTTTAAAGCCCCATTTGGCGAAATACCGTGCCGCGCTGCCCACCTGCCAGAGCAGATGCTTGGGGTCGTGGTGGGGGGCCCGGTGCCACTCGTGCACCGCCCGGAACTGGGGCAGCAGGTACACCTTGCCCTGGCGCAGCATCTTTTGGGTCAGGTCGGCATCCTCCACATACATGAAGTATTTCTCGTCGAAGCCGCCCTCCGCCCGGAAAGAAGCGGTGCGCAGGGCCGAAAAGCTGCCGGTACAGAACCCGATCTCCACCGGATGGCTCAGATCCTCGCCGGCCATGGTATACTCATCGTTGATTTTCTTGAGAAATTTCAGTTTTGGAATCTGCCGGTAGACCAGAGCCAGCGCCCGGCACCGCCGCAGCGGCAGCACCTGCCTCCGCCCGTCCGGGAACTGCAGCTCAGGCCGGGCCATCACCGCCGCCGGGTGGTCCGCCATCCAGTCCGCCATATCCGAGAGGGTATCCGCCAAAAGCAGGATATCCGGGTTGAGCACAAAGTGGAAGTCGCTGTCCAGCAGCGGCAGCACCGTGTTGTGCCCGGTACCAAAGCCGCCATTGTGCTGGCGGCGGATGACCTTCACCTGCTGGTTTTCCGCCGGGGCCAGGGCGCCGGATTCCAGCGCCTGTTCCAGCTGTGCGCCGGTGCCGTCGGGGCTGGCATTGTCCACAAGATAGAGGGTCAGCGGGTGGCGGCGGGTATATTGCAGCACCGAAGCCGCCGCCCGCAGCGCCTCGGGCGCGTCGTTGTAGGTCACAATACATGCAGAGAGTTTCACAGTCTGTGCCTTTCTCCTTTATTCCAGCGGCTGGATCTTGAACCGGAAGTCGTCGTGATCCAGGTCAAAGTTCGGGTTCATGCAGGGGTCGCCTGCGGCCAGCTCTTCCTTCCAGCGGGTCTGGAACCGGGTGACCTCCGAGACGAAGCGGGCCCGCTTTTCGGGGGCTTCGTCCAGGCCGCGGCTCTTGCTCTCGTAGTGGTAGAGCTGGGCGAAGGGGGTAAAGACGTTCTGGTAGCCCGCCTTGCGCACCCGCACACAGAAGTCCACGTCGTTGAAGGCCACGGCGAAGCTCTCGTCCAGGCCGTTCACCTGGTCGTAGACCTCCTTGCGCACCAAAAGACAGGCGGCGGTGACCCCGTAGACATCCTGGGCATAGACCAGGCGGCCCATATAGCCCGGGTGGGATACCGGGAAATTCTTGTGCATGTGGGCGGCCAGGGTCAAAAAGCCGAAGCCCAGGCCCGCATGCTGAATGGTGTCGTCGGGATACAGAAGCTTTGCGCCCACGCAGCCCACCCGCTTTTGCTGGGCATACATGACCATCTCCTCCAGCCAGCGGGGGCTGATGACCTCGGTGTCGTTGTTCAGCAGCAGCAGGTATTCGCCGGTGGCAAACTGAGCGCCGAAGTTGTTCAGGGCGCTGTAATTGAAGCCGGTGCCCTTCCAGCGCAGCACCCGCAGAGAGTCGGGGTGTTCCTTTTCCAGCTGCTCATAATAAAGGAAGGTGCGCTCCTCCTTGCTGTTGTTCTCGATGATGAGGATCTCAAAGTTGGGGTAGGTGGTGCGGGCATAGATGGAATCGATGCACTTGCGCAGATCCCGGCTGTGGTCGCAGCTGGGGATCAGGATGCTGACCTTCTTGTAGTCCTGGATGGTGTAATCGGTCTTGTAGAAGCCCGGGGTGCCGGGGATCATGGACACCTTGTCCACCGCCTCCCCTACCCGCTCGTAGTGGGCATAGAGGGCTTTGACCGCGGCTTCCAGGCAGTAGAGCTTGGCCGAGATGTCACTGGCCACGCTGGCCGGGCTGGAACGCCAGTAGTAGAGCACATGGGGGATGTGGACGATCTTCTGTGCCTGTTCGCTCAGGCGGAGGTACAGGTCATAATCCTGGCTGCCGTTGTACTCGCCCCGCTCGCCGCCCCCCGCCTTCTCCAGCAGTTCCCGGCTGAAGACGCTGAGGTGGCAGATATAGTTGTTGGAGCGGAAGTTGTCCAGCATGAAATCCGGCTTGAAGTGGTAGAGCACAGGGTTTTCCACCTTGCCCTCGAAGGTCACCTCGTCGGTGTAGACAAAGTCGGCCTTCTGGTCGGCGATGGCCTGGGCCACATACCACAGGGCGCAGGGGTGGAGCAGGTCATCGTGGTCCAGCAGGCCGATGTATTCCCCGCCGGCCAGCGCGAAGCCCTGGTTTGTGTTGCCTGCGATGCCCTCGTTTTTCTCCAGCTTGCGGTAATGGATGCGGGGCTCGGAGAGCATCCGGCGGCGGACCGCTTCGCCCGCCTCCTCCTTCTGGCCTGCGTCCACAAGGCAGAGTTCCCACTTCTCATAGGTCTGGTTGACCACCGAGTCCAGCAGCTCTTCCAGGAAATCCAAAGGGGTATTGTAGAGGGGGACCACCAGGCTGATGGTGGGGCCGTCAGGCTGGTTCTGGGCCTGCCGCATCAAAAGCTCGGCAGAGGCAAGGCGCGTGGCGGCGAACCGCTGCCCCGGGAACCGTCCGCGGCAGTACCGCCGGGCCTCCAGCTTGCGGGCAAGGCCGCTGACCCCCTCCTGCCGCAGCAGGCGCAGCAGCACAAACAGCGGGAAGGTCTGCCACAGCGCCCGGCACTTGCTCACCAGATACCGCAGCGGCCAGCTCAGCTTCCAGAACCGGGAGCCGGTCACCGCACCGAGGGTGGCTTCCAGCTGGCGCTCGTGCTCATGGGCGGCGGACAGCTCATTGCGCTGGCCGGCGGTGAGCTTTGCATACTCGTCGTTGCTCTCCCGGGCGGCGGCGAGCTTGGTCTGCAAAAGGCTGATCTGCTGCTCGTAGCCATCCACCAGAGCCCCGGCGTTCACAGCGGCGGGGCGGTAGAGGGCCGCGCTTTCCAGCTTGCCCCGGCCCCGCCAGCCGAAGTCCCGATAGCTGCCCTGTTCGGCCAGCAGCAGCGCCAGATCCGGCACTGCGTCCCGGGCTGTATCCTCTGCCGCCAGCACCAGCACCTGCCCGGCCCAGCCAAGGCACCGGTCGGTAAGGAGCTTTGCGGGGTCCTCTACGATCAAAAGTCCGCCCTCGGCGGGGAGCGTTTCGGGCAGAGCGCCCTCCGCCCCGCCGCAGACCGCTTTCACCCCGGCGGCGCAGAGGGCCTCGGCCAGGGCTTCATCCGGCCCGCAGACCGTCACCGCCTGCTGGGGGGCAAGGTCGGCGGCGATGGCATGGGCCAGAGCGCGGCAATACAATTCCCGCTCCTGTTTTTGAGCGGTACGATCCAACTTTTCCATGTTTTTTCATCCCTTCGGGTCCTTGTGGAACACGGCGCCGAAACGCCGTCTTAAACCAATTAAGTATACCAGATTCTTGCCCATTTGAGAAGGGTTCAGAACATTCTTGTGCAGATTTGTGCTGTCCTGTGCATAAAAAGCCGCGCTCTGCAGAATCTCTGAGAGGCGGCTTTTGTGAGGCGCAAATATCGATTATGTCGTATAGTTTTCTTGGATGGTCTTTTCCGTCTCATCCAGCAGTTGCTGGATAGCCCGGAAAAAGCGGGTCCGTCCCTCGCTGGTGTATCCAGTAAACACCACCTGCTCCACCGCATCTCGGTCAAACAAAAAACCTGTGTCTTGTCCCATATATCCTTCAGGGTAAGGCACTCCCAGGTAATCATAAGCCCGGCCAGTCCCGTCTTTCATCCGTTTGAGCTGCATGGTTCCCATGATGACCAGCTCTTTAGAAGAATTTTTCAATTTTACCACACTGCCGATGGGCAGCAGCTGTTCCACATTCATATATTAACCTTCCTTTTGTTTGTCAGGATTTGACCGCTGCATAAAAGGTCAGGAAAATCTTTCCTAATTCCCCCGACTCCTGATACTGTCGGGTCAGGTTCGGATCGCTCAGGATATACTGCGCCGACCGATCCCCTATGCCGCTGGCCCAACTCTTGAGAGAATCGCTGATCTGATCAGCACTGACCTGAGTGCTTTCCTCAGAAATCAAGCCAAATGTAAGGGCATCCACCATAGAATATAATCCGTCCACACTGGCGTCGACCATCGTGGCGCCAGTATCCATACCGCTCCATTCTCCGTCTGCTGAGTAGTCTTCGTAGCTTTTGAATGCCTGCCCCAAAGCAGATATATATCCTTTTGCAATGCTGGCATAAAGGCTAGATGGCGTATAGATCCCTTTCGAGTCATTTCCCATAGTCACGATTTCTTCCATTAGATCGACCACGCCATCTCCTCCCTGCAGAAACTCTCCGATTATCCCTGCAGTGCCTATCCCATCGGTGTTGGAAATATTATCGGCTGCACCGCTCAGTGAGCTCACAGCTCCCATAATGCTGCCGATGACCCCTATCGATTCTGCCACGTCGGGATCAATTGACGAAAGATTTTCACCATCTTTCTTTAGATCATCATACAATTTTTTCCACAGAGATCCACTCTTTTCCCCCAAGTCCATAAGTTCTTCTAGGCCAGACCACCCTTCCTTTTCCCCGGAGAAGTACTTGGTCAGCGCTTCCAAATAAGGGATCACTCTTGCAGGATCGTAAAGCATCTGTTCAGGATTTATCTTGTCCATCCATTGGCTCAGCGCATCCCAAACTTTCTTCTCGCTTTCCAGCATTTGTTGGAGCAATTCCTCTTGTATCTCGTCTTGACTCGGCAGATCTGTCACAAGCGATGGAGCCTGCTCTTGCCCAGGCTCCAAGCCGGGATCAACATGTTCCCACTCTTCCAGCCGACGGTATTCTAGCAGACATTCCTGAAGGAATCGTCCCATCCGCCGTAGGCAGAGGATCTCATCACTTAACCGGTCGCTGATCCGATCAGTCATTCGATCGACGTTTCTTTCCATCCGGATATCCCAATCCAGCTGACGGACCAATTGTTTGAGCTCTAGTTGGATTGTAAACAGCGAACCGGAAATCATAGTACAGTCGGTATATATCTGCTCTAATTCCGGAAATGAAACATAGACTCTGGACATCTTTGGCTTCCTCCTGTAGTTGATCTCCGTTGATCTCAAAATCAGCAGCCAGAAAAATAACAGACGGGAGCTACTGCGTTACGAATCCTCCTTCGTCTGCAGCATCTCCCGCCTTGCGTTTCCTGGACAGTCTCCTCTATGTCATAGCTTAAATTCAGCTAATACCCGGGCCAATTCTTAGAGGAACAGAGATACCACCCGTTCGAACAAATCTCCCAGGTTAAAATTGGCATCCCAGTCAAAGTAAGATCCCTGGGTTCCGGTGGTAACCTCGGTGCGGGTTGCCACAGCGCTAACCGAAGATCCACTGTAGCCGCTCGCGGTGCTGACACCGGTGCTGGCCTGAGAAGCGGTAGCCGTTGTCTGCGTGTTTACATTGTTCTGCTGCCGACCGAAAGAAATGTCCAGGCCGCCCAGGATGTAAGAGAAGAAGTCCAGGATACTGCTCAGGCTGACGCCGCCCGTAAGATTTTCCATCTCTTCCTGGCAGACCGGTGTATAGCTGGCAGGCATTACAATCTTGTTGGTTGCTTTTTTCATGGGGTCGTTCTCCTTTCATACTTAGACAATCTTTTTGGATGCAGCACGATTTTGTGCTGCATGCGAAACTTGGGATGATTTGCTGGATCAGGGCGAAAGGCTGTCCAGCAGATCCTGTGCGTATTGTTCTGCGCCTGACATTAGTTCATCCAGACTCTCCTCTCCGGTAAAGCTGGGCGTCATTATCTGCGGTGCAACAGACTCCGCGGTCTGAGTTTCCGGCTCCGGTTCCGGTTCAGGCTCCGGCTCTGGTTCGGGCTCCGGGGCAGGTTTCGACACAACAGTCCTTTGCGGTTCGGGTTCGGGTTCGGGCTCAGGCTCGGGCTCGGGTTCCGGTTCAGACTCCGGTTCCGGTTCAGGCTCCGGTTCCGGTTCAGATTCCGGCTCGGGTTCTGGTTCGCTCTGTACAGCAACGCTTACCGCGCTGGACACTGGTTCTTTGCTCTGACCAAAAATCACAAATACAATCACCAAGGCCAGCATCAGTATGCAGACCAAACACACCAGCACCGCCACCAGATATCCGCCAAAGACCGATTGCTTTCGTTCCTGTCGGCCCGAATTTTGTTTGGCTCTTTCTACCAGACGTTCGTCCTCATGCAGCGAAAGCTCCATATCCTCGAACAAATGTTCATTGGCTGTGCGGCGGTATTGAGAGACTTCTTCCTGGGGCAGGGGATCTACCTGTTCTCCCATTGTATTCCCATATTTTTTTTCATTGGAAGAGGGCGCTGCCATTGTGATCAGCTTGACACTCTGTTCCAGTTGATGTGTCGGAGTTTCCCGGTAAGCCTGTTCCAGATCTTCCAAGAATTCATCGGCCGTCTGGTACCGGGTATTTTTGTCTGAGACAGCTCTGACCACCACCCGGCCCAGCGCCTCCCCGCCCAGGCAGGGCGGAGACGGTTTTTTTCCGCTCATGCGCGCTTCAAAGGCGGTATCCTCATCCTGTGCCAAGTATGGAGCAGGAAAAGCCGGCAAAAAGGGATTGCGGGAGTAGTTCAGAAGCCGGTACAGCACGATACCCAGCGAGTACAAATCCACCGAGGTGGTGTAGCTTTCCTTTCCCAGATAGATCTCTGGGGCCAGAAAATCCGGAGTACCTTTAAGAGAGTCAGCCCTTGTGCTACCCTTCAGCACTTTGGACACACCAAAATCTCCTATCTTGAACTCGCCATTTTGAGAAACGAAGATATTGTCGTCTTTGATGTCTCGATGGATCACATGATCCGCATGACACAGTGCCAGTCCCTGCAGGACCTGTTTGCCCAGACGGACTACGTCCTTTACCCGAAAATCATTCTCCTCGATGTACTCATCCAGTGGAGTAAGGTATTCCATCAGGATGTAGATATCATACCTCAGGGGATTTTCGCTTTTGATGATATCATTTTCGTAGTAGCGGACAATATTGGACCCGCCCTTTTCTGATAGATCATTCAGAATCCGGATCTCCGACACGATGTTTTTCAGCATCTGCCCAAAATAATCGTCGGCTTTGGACATATCTCCGCCCATCGAATTGAGGACTGAGGCGTACTGTTTTTGGGAAGGAATGGTGATGTGCTTGAGAGCTCGGACATACTGGCCGGATGCATTTTCCTTCACGACCTTGTACACCGTTCCAAAAGTGCCAGAGCCCAATTTTTCTTTTACTTTATACCCTAGGATCGTTTTTCCGATCAGATTGATCTGCGCCGTTTTTAATCACTCCTTTAATGGTATTAACATAATAGTCGCGTTGTCCGACTGCGCATCCGCAGTTGCCTGCTGGATCAGCCGACTCGCGGCAACGGCCAGATCCTGTTCATTACGCAGGACAGCCTCGATTTGTCGCGGCTGCAAAGCATCTGTAACGCCATCGCTGCACAGTAGAAGGATTCCGTCCTGTATTTGGGGCACGCGAAACTCCTCCGCCTGGACCTGCAGCCCCGGAGCGGCGTTTCCTAAATACCGATTCAGGTTTTTTCGGGCCGGAAACTCCTCCAGCTCCTTGCGTGTCATGATTCCCAGATCCAGCATCCGCTGTCCCTCGGTATGATCCTTGGTGAGCTGGCGCATTTCTTCGGCTGAATTGGGATCAAAAAGATAGGCACGGCTGTCTCCCAAGCTGAGGACAGCAGCCCGTCGATCCACAAAGACCGCCAGTACGACGGTCGATCCCATACCACGGAGATTCTTGTCCTGCGCAGAACCTGCACAGATACGATCGTTGATGTTCCTAAGCTCTTTCTGCAGCGAATCCACTGCCTGTTCCAGAGTCTGGCAACCTTCAAGCCGAGGGCCGATCCTGGCCAGCCGTTCTACGCAGATCCGGCTGGCCACCTCCCCTGCACGCTGGCCTCCCATGCCATCGCAGACCGCATAGAGGCGCACCCGGGGGTTTTCACGGGAGGTCACGCAGACCCGATGCCGCTGCAGCATCTCCGCCTGCTGCTGCTCAGACAAGCAGCCCCCGTCCAGAAGGAAGTTATCCTCGTGGTTTTTTCTGCTGCCGATGTGGGTGGCGCAGACCGCGCGGAGGGGTTTAATCTTTGTAGAAGGCGGCGAGCTTTTCCAAAAATGCATTACGTTCCTCGTCCTCATAACCACGGAATACGATCTGGGCGATATCCTCATGGTTGAACAAATACTGAAACTGCTCACCGATGTGTCCCTCTGGATACAGTACTCCAATATAATCGTAGTTTTTTCCGGCTCCATTTTCATCGGTCTGCAAAATACCGATTACCATGAGGCGTTTTTCGCCATTTTTCAAAAGAACGATTGAACCAATAGGAAGCAATTCCCGAATCTTCATAAATACACTCCTCCTCTTTTATGCAAACGACAGTTTTGAGAACCATTTTCCTACTGCGTCTGACGCTTTTGTTACAGCACTGCCGATGTCTTCGGCTGCGTCCAAAATCGTATCCGACACAAATTCTGTCACTGTCTTGCCCGTAGCAGCTTTCACGCCTGCATTGATTCCCATGATCGCAACGCTGCTGACTGCGGTGACCACGATTGCAGGCGCTGCTGCTGTTCCAAAAATAGTCGTCACTGCTGCGCCGACCACCACCGACGCTCCACGTGTCAAAATTGTATCTATAGCAGTTTCGGTGATCGTTTCGGCAATCACCCTTCCATCTGACATCGTTCCGCCTGAGGCCGCCTGCTCTTCTTTATTGCTCATCCAGTTGAAAATGCCGCTGACGGCTACCTGTGCCCAGGCCGCTACCGCTTTGCCTGTTCCATTTTCTCCGACAAAATCCCCAAACGCTTTTTTCAGATTGAAAGGCGATGTGCTGTTTTTCAGATTGTTTGCGAATCGAGTAATCGGATTTTTAGCCGTGGAGGCTCGTCCCAGCGGTTTCCATCCAATGGCATTTTTCAAGAACCAACTCGTAGCGGTTTTCTTTCCTACTGCATTGCCGATTCGTTTATAATTCTTGTATTGGGTCGCTACACCCTGCAGGAACTGCCCCACATCGATTCCATAGTGGATCCAATCCTCCCATCCGTTTGCCGACTTGATATCCTGAAACAGATCATAGAGGGTTCCAATGTAATTTGATCCTCCCAGAACCTTTCCCCAGTCAAATTCATCTTTAAAATAATCGGCAAAACTCTTTTTTGTTTCCGGAGTCGCATTCAAATTAAGGGTGGACAAACTTTTTTGAGTTCCGTCCAGCTCCATATAGCGGCTTACCGCCGTTTCCAGAAACTTTTGATAGGAAGTCAGCGTCTTCTTATAACCATCCAATTTCCGGGTCAGCTGGTCGGCTGTTGTTTGAATGTTCTCTTCAAATCGGATGTCCCAGTCCAGCTGGCGAACCGTGTTTTTAAACTCATCCTGTATTTCACCAATCTTGTTGTAGACGGTCCCGCAGCTTCCGCCAAGCTGCCGTACTCCCGCAAACTCTACATAAACCCTCGGCACATTTTTTCCCCCTTATGGTACGGCCAAACCAGCGAGACAGCAATACAAAGCCGTCCCGCTGGTTTGATGCCGATCCCATTTAATGTGTAAAAGGCCAACTTTTGCCGCCTATTAGAAGATCTTGCCCTGTTCCTCTGCCTTCTGAGTACCTTCGCTCTCGGCGGCCTCATAGCTTTCCGCCGCGGAGGTCAGGAACTGACTATACTTCTTCATATCGTTGACGATGGTGTCGAAGGCCTTTTCCATACTGGCGAACTTCTGCTTCTGGACATCGATGGTGGTACCTTCCATCTTGTTTGCAGTAGCTGTAACGTCCTGCAGCATGTCAGCATACAGCGAGTTGATGGTCATAGCTGCCGTCTCAAGAGATTTTGCCTTATCCCGCATTACGCCGGAATCCACTACTACCTGTGCCATATTTGTTTTCTCCCTTCTCAAACATAGAAAATAATCTGCTTATGTTTCCGTTTACTGACCGACACTCAGCGAGCTGGCCTGTCCTTTGATATTGTTTTCAGTCGAACGGATCTTGGCTGCATAATCTCTGAGGAACTGAACATAGTTCTTCAGCGCTTTTTCTGCAGCGGAGAAGTCGTTCTTGTACCCTTCGATCCGCTGATTGAAGGTATCACTCGCTTCACCTTTGTAAGTGACCCGCAGATCCGACACTGCCGTGTAGATGTTGTTGTAGGTCTTGACGAACTCATTGACCTTGTTTTCGATTCGGGATGCGGAGCTCTCGAGTTCTTCGGGAGTTACATCAAAAACGGTCTTTGCCATAGAAATTCTCCTTTCAAATAGGGCATTTGTTTATTTTTACGATCAGATATTGAGACTCGCGCTCAGTGCGGCGGCCCGCCTTGCGGCTTCTTCATCCTCGCGCTGAATGCGGTTCGCGCAATATTCGATCGTATCGGCCAGGGTAGACATCTGCATCCGGGTCCTATTCATCTCGCCGCGCAAATTGGTCAGCTTGTTGATAAATACAGTTGCCGCCTCTCCCTTCCAGGCGGTACGGCATTCCTGCTCCATCTGGGCAAGTGTTTTGACCTGTGCAGCCAGTCGTTCCGCCTGCTCATTGATCGCACGAGCCTGAGACATGACTTTGGAATAATTGATCCGATACCTCATCTGTTCCTCCTTCGTATATTCTCAGAGCAAAATCAGCTTTGCTCCGTCCTGGATCTCCATCTGGCGAAAACTGCACTCCTTGCGCAGCATCCCACCATCCTGTGTGTCAAACAGCTGCAGTTGGTTTGGATCTTCTGAGATGCCATACTCCGAACTCAGGATCCTGAGCATCAGCGTTTTCACATTTTCCACCGACATATTGTTTGGAATGATAAAATCCGATGTGATCCCCAGCGCGGGGATCCGAACTGTGACTGATACCTGATCCATCTTTTACCACCTTATCTCGGTCTCTTTTCCCTGCAGGCAGAGATAAGCGCTGCCCGCTTTCAGTTCCGGTATCCGCGGAAGGGACTCAACCTTTTCTTCGGCTCGGGCACTACTGTCGGGGCAGAACAAATAGTTGCCTGCACGGACCACCAGATTCATGAACAGGCTGTCATTGCTTTTGTCTCCGTCCACATCGAACCCACAGATAAAGGTGATCCCGTATTTTGCAGAGTCGATATACCGCAGCACTTTGCGCAGGAACGCCGCCTGCTCATCGCTGATCCCCTCAAAGAAAGTGTTGAATTCCGCAATGATCAGCAGCATCCGCTTTTCTCTCGCCTGCTCGTCCGCAAGGCGGTCATTCAATTCCTGTTTGATCTGCTCGATGAATTGATCCAATTGCTCGGAATTTTGAATTCTTCGGCAATTGGGGCAGTGCTGAGCTCCTGCTTCCAGGGTGCCCCGGCCATCTTCGATCAGTACGAATCTTCTCTCCGGATATGCTGCTGCACTCCGCATCAGTCTGTCAAAGGCCGTGGACAGATCCGCCGTCCCAGATGCACAGATGCACAGATTTCTTTCCTCTCTTAGGTCAATGCCATACTGCAGTGCGCCCGAGCGGGAACTTCCCAGCAGCAGATGATCTGCATCGTCCTCACAAGGATCCGGGCGGAGCAGCTCCGGTGCGCTGGTGTGGGAGACAGACGATGTTTCTTCCTCCCCGACCCGGCCAATGCCTACCGGCAAAGCGCCCTTCCACTGTGCAGCGATCTGCCGATAGACCGTGCAGATCGCTTCGATGCGGGCTGCCTCCATTTCCTCATTCTGAGGAATGGCAGTCTGAAATTCGACCACCTCTCCGTCCACCACCGTGATGCCTCGCCCAGCGATGCTCTCCGGCAGCACCGGAGGACGGCGATTGAGGATATCCATATAGGAGCCAGGATCGTTCATTTTCAGTGCAAAACGGGTCGCCACATATTCTGCCGCTTTATAGTGGATCGCGTTCTTTGTGGTACCAGTTAGTACAAAATAGATTCCAAAGGTACTGGCCGCGCCAATCATTTGGGCGAAGGTGTCCGACAGATCCATGTACTTGTCCCGGAAAGAAGCGTAGTTGTCGATCAGGACCAGAATCGCCGGCAGCATATCCCGTCCTAGCGCACGGTAATCCGTAAAGGTGCCGCAGTGATTGGCTGCAAACAGGCGTTTGCGCTCATCCATGATCTCTGTCAGCACACTGGCAAGCTCAGCCAGTTTTTCCGCCTCATCAGCATAGATCACTCCGCCGGTATGGGGCAGGAGGTCCATATATCCGAGGCTTCGTCCGCCAAAATCCAGCACATAAAGATTCAGTTGTTCCGGCGTATATCCGTAACCCTGCACCATAGAATAGACCATCGTCTGCAGAAAGGTAGTTTTACCACTCCCGCTGGCACCATATAATGCAATGTGTCCACTTCTGGCGAAGTCGATGCACAGCGGCTTTTGACGCTGAGTCCGCACCAAATCAGCAAGGCCGATCACCGCACTGGCAAGACCCTTGCTTTCCATAGGCAGATCCTGCAACAGAATCGTTTCAGGCAGAACATCCAGCCAGAGAGGTTTTGCCGCCAGGTGTTTCTTCTGTCCCAGCTGGATCATCTGGGCGACAACCGCCTCCAGCTGCGTCTTGTCCGTGTGCTCAGCCAAATCCAATCTGGCGGTATGGATTGGGGTAGCCGTCTGATCGGTCATCTGGACCGTAACCTCCGCGTCTGGATGGTAGGTTTCTGTCGGCGCATATTCTGCTCCGCTATAGCCCGACTGAATGCACTCATAGATTTCGTCATAGCCGACTTGGAGATACAGCCGGCCTGGATTTTTAATCAAGGCGGCGTCCGATTTGTTGATCACATCCACGCTGTCCTGCTTGTCCGCCACCCGCAGGCAGATTTTGAATCGGGAGTTGCTCATGATCTGCGGGTCCACGATTCCTCCCGGCTTCTGGGTCGCCAAGATAAGATGGATGCCTAGGCTTCGGCCCACCTGTGCCACATTGATCAGCTGGGTCAGGAACTCCGGCTGCTGAGTCTTCAACTGGGCAAACTCATCAATAATGATGACCAGATGAGGCAGAGCTTGGGTCAGCCGCCCGCTCTTATAGTATTTGTGATAGGAGTTGATGTCCAGCTTATCCACTCCCAAAGCGGCAGCAGACTCGTTGAAAATATTCTGGCGTGACTTGATTTCTGCCTCCAGCGAAACCAGTGCACGGTGCAGGATGTTGCCCGAAAGATTCGAGATCGTAGCAGCCAGATGAGGCAGGGCTGGCGCATTTTTCTTAGCCATAAAGGGCCGGGCCATGTCTCCGCCTTTGAAGTCCACCAACACAAAGGCCACCTCTTTCGGACTGAAATTGATGGCAAGTGAAAGAACAAACGCCTGCAAAAACTCACTCTTGCCCGAACCACTGGTTCCCGCCACCAAACCATGGCAACCGTGGTAGGCTTCATGGATATCCAGGTTGAAAACTTCCCCTCCAGCGATTACTCCCACCGGCACTGCAAGAGATTTGGCCGAATTGTTGTTGTCCCAATGCGTCTCGATTTCTAGCTCGGATACATTACCTGCTCGATACATCTGCAAAAAAGAGATCCGGTCAATGATCCCCATTGCCCGCAGATCGTAACGGATCGGTAGCCGAGATAATCCTGCTGCAAAATTCCGAAGTTTTTCCGGATTTACAGAATCCGGCGTAAATGGAGTAAAACGATTTTGGTTTTCATTTCGGATGTAATATCCGGTTCGGGAGTTGTCGCTCTGGATAATGGTTCTGCAGGAACGCGGCATCTGGGTGATGTCGCCATACGCAAACAGAGCGGTGATGCCCACTTTATTGTCAGGATCGTTCATATACCGGAACAGTGTTTCCTTTTCAACCAGACCTTCTTTCATTACCACAAAGAAGTAGTGAGGAACTGCAGATATTTTTTCGGATGAACTTTCCCGAGTCACTCGCTCCTGAACAATCTCATCGATCGAGTTGCACACAATATGCACCTCATCCGGAGTTGTAGCAAAATACCGAATTTTTTTGTCAGAGCTCCAGATATGGGGCAGATTTTTATAGATTGCGAATCGTTCCGCCTGCCGGGATGAGAGAATCATCACCAGCTTTACCTCATCATAGGGGTGCAGCGACACCACATTCAGCAAAATTTCATTCAGGATTTGGTCCATGTTCTGCTGATCTCCAATCAGACCAATGGTCCGGTTGTTTTTCATGTCCAGAGTCAGCGGAGCGCTGGGCAGAACACTGTATTTCTGGGCCAGCTTTGCCGGCAGGTCGCTCAGTTCATCCGGATAGAGCCGGAACCCGCTTTTGGGGATTTTCAAACTCACATCAAAAGGACGCTTGCCTGTGCCCATCCGGACGGAAAGAAAATCATCATCGCTGTAAGAGCGCTCCCACAGACGCAGGCGATTCACCTCATTATCCAGCAGTTCACACAAAAAAGCCGGAGCCGGATTCAGGACCTGATCCAGTAACCGAGACGAGCGCTCCATTTTGGCAGCTAGCAGCTCGTCCTGTTCCTGAATGTAAGCGGTATAACGCTGAGTGCGATACTCCTGTTCTTCTGCCAGGCGCTTTTTCTGGTAATTGCGCAGAAGCATCGGCCACAAAAGAGACCCCAGCAGCATACCCACAGTCATCGCTGAACTAGTGATCACACTGGTAGTACTGCTGCCGTTCAGCGCACCTACAATCGATACGCTGAGACTAACCAACATCACCAGTGCCATGGTCAGGCTTGGGCCGATGGTCAGAAGCAACGGTGTCTTATCGCTGGAAGGAGGCTGCGGCGGCCCGTCGATCTCCACCTCATCGTTGTCCAACGTCCGTGAGATGCGGGGTGTCGTGATGAAGTAGCGATCCTCTCGCTTTTCCGGCACCGGTTCTTTAAGGGTTTTGTCCTGCACAGGGAGCAGGGTGCTGGTCATATGCAAATCTCGTACCGCCAGCGCATCTCCCAGATAGATCATGGACAGGCCCATGAGGCAGATCTCATCAAAAAGCTGCAGCTGTTTGGAGTGGGTTAGTAGTCCGTTGACATAGACACCCTCTCTGCGTTTGAGATCCTCCACATAGGCATTTCCCTCGCTGTCCAAGCGAATTGCAATGTGTTTTTTCCTTGACACATAATCCGTAAAATCAAAAGAAATATCATTGCTCTCATCTCTGCCTATATACAAGATGACATCCTGTTTGAGCTGATATTTTTTATAAGCGAGCCGGATCTCCGAAATGCTGATGCAAAGAATCTTAAACATCAAGCAACCTGCTTCATCCTGAAAAACCAGATAGTCCCCGTTTTCCAGCAGATGCTCTGTGCAGAGCTTATCGTTGATATAAATTCTATACATTTCCCGGGCACTCTGACGCAAGCAATAAACCATTGAGGAGGAGAGTTCTTCCTGAAAAAACGGCAGGATCATTCCTTTAGGAAGACCCATATCCTCATAAAACAGTGGATTTTGCCGATTTTTCAAAATCTCGCTCATGGTTTTGGAAAGCATTCGATTTCCAACAAAAAAAGTCATCAGAAAATCCGTTGTCTGATGTTTTATTTGCTTCATTTTTATTCTCCCGAGTATTCGCATTTCCGAGTCAAAATAGGGAAAGTCCGAATGTAAAGTTCAATTTTGTAATTATCAATGATATAGAATTATATGCCTCAAAATTTCCAGTGTCAATACTGCAAAAGTTATTTTGTCATTCAGTTCAGAGATATTCTTTCATGCTTTTTTCACGTCGCTCCATAATGTAATTATAGTCATGCTATCCATGTCATTTTCTAGCCATTTTGCGTCCATTTTTATTAAAATTTCATTCATATTTCTTCAAGATATTTACCTATGGTAAAAAAATAGGACACTTCGATTTTTTCGAAGCGTCCTGTCAGAATTATAGATTTTCTAAAACAAAAGCTTAAATGCTCACAGCCAGCTGAACAGCCAGCGGAAGAAGCCGCCGATGCCGCCGGTGGGGCCGGTGCTGGGCTGGGTGATCTCGCCGGAACGCTGGTCCATGATGGCCGCGCCGGTGTAGTAGGTCTGGAGGATCTCCTTATAGTCGTATCCCCGCTCCTGGGCAAAGCCCACGGCGCCGCACTGGCTCAGGCCTACCCCGTGGCCGAAGCCGTAGTAGGTCATGGCCGGGGTACCGTTTGCATCGGTGCCGAAGTCAAAGCAGTAGCGGGAGCTGACGAACTGTCCGAGGTAGGCGTAGGAGCGGCCGTTGGAGACCAGGGTCCCATACTGCACAAAGCCGCCCAGGCTCTTGTGGCTGGTGTCGGCGCTGACGTAGGGCTCGTCCGGGTGGCGGCTGTCGTAATACTCCACCATGCTGTAATCCTTGCCGATGATCCGCCGCAGGATGTTGTGGTACTGCTCCTCATAGGGGCTCTCCACGCTCTGGAGGTAGGGCACCTCGGTGCCCCAGGCATCCCTGGCCGAGCAGGTGCCGTAGACTCCGGTGTCGGTGTTGTAGCCCGCGCTGCAGGAAAAGACCGCGTTGCAGACCGAGTAGCCCGACCCCGCATCGTAGACCAGCAGCTCATGGGCCACCGGCTCGATGGCCTCTTCCATGGCCTTGCGGGTAGAGGCGGGGATCTGGTCCACCGGGGTATAGGTCAGGGCGTTGGCCGAGGAGCCGTATTTGTTCTGGTATTCCAGATAGGAGTGGATGGCCACCGCCTGGGCCTTCCAGGCCTCGGCGGCTGCTTTGTCGCTGATCTCGGCAAAGTTGCCGATGGCCCCCAGCTCGGTATAGGTGATGCCCACCAGGCAATCCACCAGATCCAGCCGGTAGTTCCGCTTGAGGCCCTTGCCCTTGACGTTGAGGTACTGCACCGTGATCCGGTTCTCCTTGCCGATGCCGAAAAGGTCCAGCAGCCAGGAGATGCAGTTTTCCTCCTCCAGCTGCTGGGAGACCGGCAGCTGGGCGGTATCCGCTCCGCCGATGGTAGCCGGAGCCGCCGAGGCCGCCGGAGCTCCCAGGGCCAGCACCGCGGCCAAAACCAGCGCCGCCGCGCGGCGCGCAACAGAATGCGGGAACTTCATCTTCATTTCCTCCTATCCAGGCGCGGCGCTCGCCGCGCTTTTTCCAATTCCTTTTGAAAGGTGGTTAGGATAAGTTTACCACACTCGGCCCGCCGGAGCAAGGCGGGGGCCGACACTCTGACCAAAAAGGGCGGAAATTCACCCAAAACAGAAACACCGCCCCCGGGCTGCAGGTCCCAAAGGGCGGCGTTCCTGTTCAGAGATGAAGGAGTGAGAATGGCTTGTTTTACGGCATTACTTGCCGCCGGTCATGGCGATGCCCTGGATGAACTGCTTCTGGAAGACCAGATAGAGGATCACCATGGGGACCATCGCCAGCAGGCTTCCGGCCATCAGCACCGGGAAGTTGGTGGTGTACTGGCCGTTGAGGGTGGACAGACCTGCCGAGAGGGTCATCATGTTCAGGTCGGTGTTGCAGATCAGCGGCCACATCAGGTCGGCATAGGCAAACACCGCAGTGAAGATGGCCAGGGCGGCGATGCTGGGGCCGGTCAGGGGCAGCAGAACCTTGGTGAAGGTCTGCCACTTGTTGCAGCCGTCCAGATAGGCAGCCTCGGCGATGTCGTCGGGAATGGCGAGAGAGGCCTGCCGGAGGAAGAAGGTGGCGAAGGCAGACACCAGGCCCGGGAACACCAGGGCGAAGATGGTGTTGGTCATGCCCATCTTGGCCAGCATCAGATACTGCGGGGTAATGAAGATCTGGCTGGGCAGCATCATCTGCACCAGGATGATGGCAAACAGAACCTTTTTAAAGGGGAATTCCAGCTTTGCAAAGGCGTAGCCCGCCATCGAGCTGAAGGCCACTGCGCAGATCACCCGGAAGAGGATCAGCAGAGCGGTATTGATGTACAGGTTGGTGAAGGGCAGGCTCTGCAGCACGGTCACGAAGTTGTCCAGATTCCACTGGGAGGGCAGGATCTGGGGCGGAATGGCCATGGATTCGGACTGGGTCTTAAAGCAGGTCAGCACCATCCAGACAAAGGGGAAGATCATCAGGATGCTGCCGAAGATCAGCGCTGCATAGGTCAGCGCCGTGGTGATGCGCTTGGAATTCTTTAAACTGGTCGTCGTATTCATGCTTTACACCTCGTAATTGACCCACTTTTTCTGTCCCACGAACTGGAGGATGGTCACCACGCCGATCAGAAGCACGGTCCAGACTACGATGGCCGAGGCATAGCCCTTGTCGCCGGCGATAAAGCTCTCACGGTAGAACAGGGACATCAGGCTCTGGGCGTCGTTGAGGGCGGGGTTTGCATCGTCCACCATCATGTAGATCAGGTCAAAGACCTTCAGGGAGGACATCAGACGCATGATGAGCACCACGAACAGGGTGGGCGAAACCATGGGCAGGGTGATGTCGAAGAACTGCCGCACCTTGGATGCGCCGTCCAGGTCGGCGGCCTCGTACAGGCTGGGGGAAACGTTCTGCAGGCCAGCCAGCAGCAGCACTGCGTCGTAGCCGATGTTGCTCCAGATCTGGACCACCGCGCAGGTGATCAGCACGATCTTGGAGTCGGTGAGCCAGCCGATGTTCAGCCCCAGCAGGGTGTTGATGATGCCGTACTGGGAGTTGAAGATCCACTTCCAGACCATGGCCACCGCGGCGGGAGCCACCACCATGGGCAGGAAGAAGATGGCCCGGAAGGTGGTGCGGCCCCGAATCTTGCTGTTCAGCAGGCAGGCCACCATCAGCGCCAGGAAGATGCCCACCGGAACGGTCAGGATGCAGAAGAAGATGGTGTTCCAGTTGGCCTGCCAGAACTCGGCGTTCTGGAACATTTCGACGTAGTTGTCAATGCCCTCGAACTCAAACATGCCGAAGGGCTTGGACTTGGAAAAGCTCATGTAGATGGCCTGGATAAAGGGCCAGATGTTGAGCACCAGCAATCCGATGACGGTGGGGGCCACCATGATCAGGCCCCACTTGGCCCCGTCGCGGGCCAGCTTGGACGTTTTCTGCATTAGGCTGCCTCCTCATAGTATTCGGCGCTGGTCTCGTCCACGGCCTGCTGCATCTGTGCAAGGCCGGTATCCAGATCCAGCTGCCCGGTGTAGATTTTGAGCAGGATCTCGGTAACATCGGTTTTCCACTCAGGACGGGCGGCGTTGTTGACACTCTGAACGCAGTAATCGAACATGTCGATGAAGCAATCCACATTGATCGGGTAATCCGCGAACACGTCCACCCAGGTCTGCTCCAGACCCTCATAGGCAGGGATGGCTGCGCCGCTCTCACCCTGGATGCGCTGGCCCTCTTCGCTGCCGAAGAACGCAAGCACGTCCTTGACCACATCCAGGTGCTTGTTGGTGGCGCTGGTGGCGTAGCTCAGACCGTTGGAGATGGTGGCCCGTCCGTCTCCGCTGACCGGATCGGGACACATGGGCAGCACGGCCACGTCCCACTTGCCCACCATCTCGGGGTAGTTCTGCAGCTCGGACAGGATGTTCCAGTTGCCCTCAAAGAACATGGCGCCCTTTTCCGAGAAGAAGGCAGTGCCGGGGGCGGTCTCTGCGAAATAGGTCTGGGTGGGGCACCAGTCGTAATCCTGCAGCCCGATGTAGAACTCCATGCCCTTGCGGGTCGCCGGATCGGTGAAGTTGCCGCGGGTCTTGTCCTCGGTCAGGATGCTGCCGCCTGCCTGATAGACGAAGTTCCAGTAGCCCAGCTGATCGTCGCCGTAGGCCATGTAGCCGTACAGGCCGGTGGCGTCGTAAATTTTCTGGGAGGCCTCCACCAGGTCATCCCAGGTCCAGGTCTCGTCGGGATAGCTCACCCCGGCGGCGTCGAACATCTCCTTGTTGTAGACAAGGCCCACCGTGTCCTTATCCTTGGGCACGCCGTAGAGCTTGCCGTCCGAGCCGCTGGCATTGGACAGGGAAATCTCGGAGAAGTGGGAGGTATCCACAATGTCCGAGCAGTCGGCCAGCTTGCCGTTGTCGGCGTACTTCAGGATCTCGTTGGTGTGCATCCAGAAGATATCCGGCATCTTGTTGGCCATGGCGGCCGCCTCGAGCTTTGTCCAGTATTCGTCCCAGCTGGTCACCTGCACCTCGATGTGAACATTGGGGTGCTGCTCGGTGTACGCGTCGCACATGGCCTGCATTCCATCCCGCTGCGCGACATCCCAGATCTGGAAGGTCAGATTCACCGTGCCGTCATCCGCGCCGCTGCAGCCAAACAGGCTCAGCAGCAGCACGGCCGCAAGAACGACAACGGCAATGCGCTTGAACTTTTTCATAATCCATCTCCTTATTGTTTGGGTACAAGACAGGCTCCAAAACCTTCGCCCCGGCCGGGTACTGTGTTTTAGGCAAAAAGCCGAAAACTCTCGGCAAAAACTATGCATTGTGCACATTGCACAGTTTTTTGCCCTACTTGCGGAATCCATTATACACATATGCCCTCGGTTCTTGAATACCACAATGCCGCTTTTTATATTCCAATTCTGAAGAATTTGGTCATTTTTGTTGAAGTCAGAACGCATTTTGGTATATACTAAAAAAAAGGAGGCGAACTTTGTGGAACCTGTCAAAAAAGATCCGTCCACCCTCAAGTTTCATGTATTCCGGGATGAGCGGTTCATCGACCTGAACCTCTATCAATTCGGCTGGGAGCGCACCCCGCCCGCCCACTCCTACGGTCCCCACGCCCGCAATCACTACCTGTTCCATTACATCATCGCGGGCAAGGGGGTGCTGCTGGCAAACGAAAAGGAATACCCGGTCCCCGCGGGGCAGGGTTTTTTGGTGGCGCCGGGGCAGATCACCACCTACCGCTCGGACGCGAAGGACCCCTGGGAGTATGTCTGGATCGAGTTTGACGGCCTGCGGGCCCACGAGAGTTTGAACCTTGCGGGCATCAGCGGCAGCCAGCCCATCTACACGGCCCACAACGCCGCCGCCCGCCGCGCCTTGCAGGAGCAGATGCTCTACATCGTCAACCACAGCGAGGCAAGCCCCACCCATCTGATCGGCCACGGCTTTCTTTTTCTGGACCAGCTGGTCCAGAGCTCGGCCAACCGTCAGCCGGACGGAGAGCGCCGCATCCGGGACTTTTACATCAAGGAGGCCCTGGCCTTCATCGACCAGAACTATCAGCGGGATCTCTCGGTGGAGGAGATCGCAGCGGTCTGCGGGCTGAACCGCAGCTATTTCGGCAAGCTGTTCCGGGATGCCGTGGGAGAAAGCCCCCAGGCCTACCTGCTCCATTATCGGATGGCCCGGGCTGCCCAACTGCTGAAGGAGACCCGCCTGCCCATCGGCGAGATCGCGGCCCAGCTGGGCTATCCGAACCAGCTGCACTTCTCCCGCGCCTTCAAAAACGTACATGGAGTCTCCCCCCGGGACTACCGCTCCAGCCACCTGCTGGCCCCCGCTCCCGGCCCCCGCAGCCTATAAAAAAGACCTGTGCCCTTCTCCCTGTTTCAAAAGGGAAAGAGGCACAGGTCTTTTTTACAGTTTGGGAAAATCTCCGGCGAATGTCGAAGGAGGTTTCCTGCTGGTGCTTTTTTCACAGGGTCGGGGCAGAATCGCCCCTCCGCGATTCTGGAAAAAAGGAGCGGGCTGTGGTATACTCCGGACAGGTTATTCATCCCCGGGAAAGAAGCTTTTCAAAAGAGCGGTTCTCTCCGCTTTGCCGCCGGGAGCGCCGGCCTTCCCGAAAGCCTTCTTCCTTTTTCTGAAAAAAACAGGAGTGTTTATCATGCGTGAACCGGAAATCGAACAGGAAATGTACCGCCGGGCCGTCGAGCTGATCGAGGCCCGCTACCCCTCCGGCTGGGGCGGCGCAGGGGTGGTCCACACCGCCCAGGGGCATTACTTCACCAGCGTATCCTTTGACAACGCCAACGCCGCGGCGGTCCTCTGCATCGAGACCGGCGCGATGCTGGAGGCCCACAAATACGGCGAAAAGGTCACCCACTGTCTTTGCCTGGTGCGGGAGGACGAGCACTCCCCCTTCCAGGTGCTCTCCCCCTGCGGCATCTGCCAGGAGCGGCTGCGCTACTGGGGCGAGGGAGTGCAGGCGGCGGTCACCACCGACGACGGCTCCCTGAAATTTGTGCCGCTGAAGGTCCTCCAGCCCTTTCACTGGACCCGGGCCTACCCCGCCGAGGAGCTGGACCACTACAAGGAGTGACCCGGCCCTTTCATCCGCAAAAGCAGAGGGCCGCAAAGCCGCCCCATGAAAAAAAAGAGACAGACAGCCCCGAAAGGAGCCGTCTGTCTCTTTTTGTCTCTCAGGTCAGGATGTTCCCCCGGAACAGCCCCTGCATGGTGGGTTTCCAGCCCTGTTCGGCGGGCTCGGCCCAGCCGGCGGCCACCGCCTTTTCCAGCCTTTCCCGCAGCGACACAGGCACCGCAGATCCAAACCGCGCCTCGAAAAGAGGTTCGGTGAGCCCTTCGGTCAGCCGCATCCGGCCCATGGCGTAGCGCAGCATCTGGGTCTCCTCATCCATCCGCACCGCCTGGGCGGTGAGTTTTTCAAAATCGCCGGCGTTCTTCATGTACAGGGCGAGGTTGTTGGTGTTGCGCAGCGCGCAGCCCTCCAGGCAGGAGCCGCCGCCCACCCCCATGCCGATCACCTCATCCCCATTGAGGGCCAGGGCATCATACCGGTATTCAAATCCCGGGCGGCAGAAGTGTCCCGCCGCATACATGAGATAGCCCTGCTGCTGCAAGAACTCCGCCGCGTGGCAGAACATCTCATACCGCTGGGCCTCTGTGGGCATTCCCTCCCCTTCGGTCTCGTCCAGAGGGGCGGTGAGGATGTGCCCCGGCTGCATGATGACACAGGCGTGGAGGGTGTTGTGCCAGGAGTGCATCGTCTGGCCCGGGATGCCGTAGTTCACCGTGAGGCCGATGTTGTTGAGCCGGAATTTTGCGAAAAAGAGCATCGCGTTGCGGACCTGCTGCATGGTGTGGGTGCAGTTCAGCGCCCGCAGCTCCGCCTCGTTTTCCGAGCGCATCATCAGCTCGGCCCGGTTGGGGCGGCCGGCGGCGATGCCGGTGAGGGACGGGGTGCCGATGGTGACCGGCAGCGCGTCGTAGCTCACCTCTGCCCCCCGGGCCAGGGGCAGGTGCCCGCGCACCGTGCGCAGCAGGTCCCCCAAAAGGTCCGGGGACATAACGCTGGCGCTGCCGCCGCTCAGCCGCACCGCCCGGATCTCCCAGTCCTCCAGCTCTCCCTCCCAGGAGAGCACCTCCCGCTTGAGGGCGGCCAGGTACCGGTTTTTCTCCTCGTTGGTGCCGACGGCGTTGAAATGGTTCAGATACCGCTCGGGGCGGATGCAGTACGGGATGTGCAGATCCAGAATCAGCGGTTTGGGCATGGGTCTTCCTCTCCTTCCAGCTCTATTGTATCTTCCCTGCCGGGGCGGCGCAAGCCCCCGCAAAAAGGAGGGGTCCCGCCCCAGGGCAGGCCCCCTCCCGTTTCATCTTCAGATCTCAAGAAAATTCCGCTCACTGGGGACCGCCGGGGCCGCCGGGGCCGCCGCGGGCCGGGGCCTCCATCGGCTCCGCCGGATCACCCAGGAAGGCGTGGTCCGAACCCAGCTGATGGCCCGCGATCCAGCCGTGGGTCATGGCCATGCCCACCGAGTTGCCCGCAAAGGGGGTGCTGTAGCCAAAGCCGTACCGGCCGCCCAGGCAGTTGCCCGCCGCGTACAGGCCCTCGATGGGCTCCCAGTCGTGGTTGAGCACGTTCTGGGTCTCGTCGGTCACAAGGCCGCTCATGGTGACCATGGAAGGGTTGGAGCTGTGGCTGGTGGAGCTGGTGCCGCCGAAGAAGGGCGGGGTATCCACCGGCACCATATAGGCCGCTTCCTTGCCGTAGTCGCTGTCCACCCCGGCATAGCACAGCTCATTGTAGTGGGCGATGGAGTCCAGGAAGTTCTGCTTGGCTGCATCCTTGTAGCCCAGCAGATCGGCCAGTTCCTCCAGGGTGTCGGCGCGGTAGATGCTGCCGCTCATCTGGGTGCGCTCGGCCAGGTTTGCAATGGTGATGGTGTTGGACTGGCCGGAGACGGTGTTGGCCATATCCTGCTCAATCTTGTCCCAGTAGTCCTGCATGCCGAAGTTGGGTGCGCCGTGGTCCAGCGGAGCAGCCTTCAGGGTCTTGGCCCAGTTGGCGTCGGTGACATAGCAGGCAAGGCCCGCAGGCTGACGCAGGCAGGTGGCCTGCATCTGGGCGATGGCACCCTCGTTCATGAACCGCTTGCCCCGGCTGTTGAGCATCAGCATGGGCGCGGTGCCCCAGGGGCCGGACGCGCCGCCGCCAATGGCCATCCAGCCGCGGGGGGTGGGCTCGATCATGCCGCCCGCCCAGCAGGCCATCTTGTGGCCCTGGCCGTTGCGGGTGCCTGCGGAGGCCCAGCTGTCGGCAGTGGCGCCGCTGCGCTCGGCCCACTCCATGCCCTCATTGAGCAGCGCCCAGCACATCTCGGGGTTGCCGATGAAGTCGCCGGCGCAGAGGATCACGCCCTTGTTGCAGTTGTAGCGGTAATAGGTGCCGTCCGGGTCCTTGGCGTACAGGCCGGTGACCTTACCGCTTTCGTCCTGGATCAGCTTGACGCCCTCCCGCTCAAAGTCCCAGGTGCAGCCCTCGGTCTCGGAGACATATTTGACGATGTACTTGTGGATGTACTCGATGTTGTTGCCCTGGTAGTCGTAGAACTGGGCGTTGCAGGGCCAGGTCAGATAATCGCCGCAGCGGATGGGATAGGAGGCGTTCTGCTGGCCGTAGGCCGCCTGGGTGTTGCACAGCGGGTACTGGAACATGTCGCTCATGTCGTAGGTGCCCGCGCCGCCTGCCGGCTCGCCGTCCACCCACTGATCGCCGGTCTTGCCGTCGCCGGTGGCTTTGGGCACGATGACAGCCGTGTCCGCCAGATAGACTGCGCTGTCGTTTTCCTTCCGCTCGGCCTCGTAGGAGTTGTAGATCTCCTGATAGCGGTCGAACATCTGGCCGGAATACTGCACGAAATTCTTGATGATCTCGGGGTTCACCCGGCCTGCCGCACGCTTGCAGAATTCCGAGGTGATGGCGCCGGTGTCGTAGGGGCCGTAGCCGCGCTCGATCAGCAGCTTGGAGTTGACGTGACCGATGTCCTCGCCGTACCAGCCGCCGATCTTGGCGCCGGTGCCTTCCAGATCCACAAAGCTGCCCCAGGCCTGCTTTTCCACCACGGCAACGGTGGCGCCTTCGTCCACCGCGCCGAAGGCGGCGCCGATGCCTGCATGGCCGCCGCCCAGGACGATCACATCGTAGGTGCCTGCGTCCTCATAGCTCTCGGGGTCTGCCGGGGCCTTGCCCAGCCAGTCGCCGGGGCCGCAATAGCCCTCTACCCGGCCGGTGACCGCCTGGGGCTGCTCCGCCTCGATTTCCTGGCCGGAGGCCTGAGCGATGCAGTTGGCGACACACTCCTGAATGGCCCCCACCGAAGCCACCAGGGTGCAGCTGCTCACCGCGTCCACGTCCGCGCTCTGACCCTCCACGATGGCGGCGGCCATGGCAGTCTTTTTGTCCTCGGTCAGCAGATCCTGCTCGCCGGAGGAAGTGATCTCGCAGGCGGTGATGCTGTTGGCGTCAAAGGTCATGGTCACCGCGATCTCGGCATAAGAAATGGTCTTGGAAGCCGAATAGGTGCCGGGGGTGTACTTGTCCTCGGCAGCCGGCGCGGCGGAGGAACTGGCCGCAGTGCTGGTGGAAGCGCATCCGGCCAGCAGCCCCAGAGCGGCGGCGCTGCTTCCGGCAGCCACGAAGTTCTTCAAGAACCCGCGGCGGGAGATCTTCTTGCTCATGGGATGTACTCCTTTTCCTTCTTTATTCCGGGCGGTTCAGGCGTTTTTCCCTGTGCCGCCCTATATTCGCCATAATTTTAACACGCCGTCTCATGCGTGAGAAACATCAAATACGCATCACTTGATAACTTTTTCGCATAAGTTCTTTTTTCTGCGGCGGCTTTCTGGTATAATCAGGCCGAAACTATGCGTCATACCGAAAGGAGCCGCTCATGACATTGCAGCAGCTGGTCTATTTTCAGAGCGTCGCCAGCAGCGGGAGCTTTACCAAAGCCGCCCGAAAGCATTTTGTCTCCCAAACCGCCATCAGCCGTCAGATCCAGCAGTTGGAACAGGAGCTGAAGGTCTCTCTGCTGGAACGCAACACCGCCCACGTCCGGCTCACCGCTGCGGGCCGCTTTTTCTATGAAAAGACCTCCGCCCTCTGCGCTGAGCTCCAGCAGACAGTGGAGCAGACCCGCGCCCTGGACTATGAGACCCGCACCCACCTGACCCTGGGCATTCCCAGCATTGTGGAATCCCACGCGGTAAGCCTTCACCTTAGAGCCTTCCATAACGCCTGCCCCCAGGTGGCGGTCCGCTTTTCCGCCGGGAGCCGGCAGGGGCTGGTAACCGCCCTGGTCCAGGGAAAAATCGACCTGCTCATTGCCCAGGATTTCGACCTTCCGGAACTCAAAGGGCTGGCTTACACCCTCTTCGGCGAGGACGAATTCGCCTGGGTTTTGCCTTCCAATCACCCGCTGGCAGGCTGCAAACAGATCTCCCCCGCTGCCCTTGCGGGAGAGACTCTGCTGATCCCCGGCGATCTGAGCAGTTCTACCGGAGAGTTCTTTGCCCGGTATTTCCGTCAGCTGGGGCTGGAGCAGAATCCCCGCATCCACACCAAAGACCTCACCGACGCCTTTATGCTGCTGGGGGCGGGGTACGGCATCGGGCTGGTGCCTTTCAGGGAAGAACCCTGGATGAAGCCGGACATGTGCTGCGCCCGGATCGACGGTCCTCGGTGCACCATTCGGATGCTGGCGGTCTTCCGTCCGGAAAGCGCCAACCCCAATGTGCAGGCCTTCCTGCAGGCACTTTGAATCGGGTTTGAAGCTTTCCCGATATTTTTCAAAGGGATGTAACAAAACAGGCGGACCGGCTGCAAAAGCCTGTCCGCCTGTTTTGTTTCTGCGTTTGGTCCTCAACGCAGGCTCCAATTTGCAATAAAAAAGACGCAGGATATTTATCCTGCGTCTTTTTTCTGGTGCACCTCCAGGGACTCGAACCCTGGGCCCACTGATTAAGAGTCAGTTGCTCTACCAACTGAGCTAGAGGTGCATAT
>CALXGY010000016.1 GCA_944387955.1 uncultured Faecalibacterium sp.
AGCTGGAAGGCGACGAGCGCACCGGCGCCAAGATCGTGCTGAAGGCTCTGGAGGCTCCTCTGCGCCAGATCGCCAAGAATGCAGGCCTCGAGGGCAGCGTCATCATCGACAAGATCGTCTCGGCCAACAAGCCCAACTACGGCTTCGACGCCCAGAACGAGGTCTACGTCGAGGATATGATCGCCGCAGGCATCGTCGATCCCACCAAGGTGACCCGTTCAGCTCTGGAGAACGCCGCCTCTGTGGCTGAGATGGTCCTGACCACCGAGAGCCTGGTGGCCGACCTGCCCGAACCCCCGGCCCCCGCTGCTCCCGCTGGCGGCGACATGGGCATGGGCGGCATGTACTAAGCCCAAAGCCCCAAAACCAAAGAACAAAACAGGGATGCCCTCTGCCGAACGGCAGGGGGCATCCCTTTGTTTTGCATATAAATAAGTAGGGCAGGGGAGAACTTCGCAGCATTACCGGCTTACCGGCCAAAGAGATCGCTGTGGCTTCCGGTGCGGGTCAAGGTCAGAACCAGCACATCCTCCTCAATTCGATAGATCAGCAGCCAGTCGGGCTGGATGTGGCACTCCCGATGGCCGACCCAATCTCCGGTCAGTGCATGATCCCGATTCTGAGCCGGAAGCGCCTGCCCCATTGCCAGAAGGGTGATCGCTTGTTCGAGCAGGGCGATCTTCAGGCCGCGTTTGATGGCCAGCTTATAATCCTTGCGGAACTGAGTGGTGTATTTTACGGTGTACTTTGTCATTTCTTCAGGTCGGCAAAAAGGGCGTCCATATCGGTATAGCCCTTGACCGAGGGGTCTTTGGCGATGCGCTCGGCCTCCAGCATGGCGGCGACCGTTTCCTTGCTGGGCTGGTTCAGAGTGATCTCAAAGGGAATGCGGCCTTCCCGCAGAGATTGACGCACAAAGATGTTGAAGGCGGTGGACAGATTCATGCCGAGTTCCGCAAACAGCGCGTCTGCCTGTGCCTTCAGTTCAGAATCCATTCGGATGCTGATGTTGGTGGTGGGTCCGGTCATAACGACCCCTCCTTTCTCTCAATTTTATTATATATTGTCTGCACGAAGATTGCAATGCATTGCACGAAAATTATACAGTATCTTGCAAGAGCGTCCATAACCCAAAGCCGGGGATTGCGAAGCCAGGGCGGGGCAGACAACAAAAAAGCTCTTGCGCTTTCACACAAGAGCTTTCTTTGTCTTATCGGAACACTTTTTGCTCTGCCCAAATCGGTGCGGCGTTTTTGTGAAGAACGAAAAGTGAAGAGTGAAAAAGTAAAATCGGCAAGCACCTTTCGATGCTTGCCAATTTTTTGGAGGTGGCGACCAGATTTGAACTGGTGGATGAAGGTTTTGCAGACCTTTGCCTTACCACTTGGCCACGCCACCATAATACATGGAGCAGGGGAAGCTGCTCCATATTGGAGCGGCCGACGAGGCTCGAACTCGCTACCTCCACCTTGGCAAGGTGGCGCTCTACCAGATGAGCTACGGCCGCATGTTTGACGCATTTATCCCTGCGTCCACTCTGCGAAGAGTGCCTTGAACCTTGGTTCAAAGTAGGCGGGAGCTTTCTCCCATGTTGGCGACCCGGATCGGGCTCGCACCGACGACCCCCAGCGTGACAGGCTGGTGCTCTAACCAACTGAGCTACCGGGCCAGAAAGGAATGACGATTGCCACTCCCATGGAGCGGCCGACGAGGCTCGAACTCGCTACCTCCACCTTGGCAAGGTGGCGCTCTACCAGATGAGCTACGGCCGCTTATAAATGGTGCCTCCGATCGGAATCGAACCAATGACACGGGGATTTTCAGTCCCCTGCTCTACCAACTGAGCTACAGAGGCGCACCGGACGATGATTATTATACCCCAAATTGGGATTTTGTAAAGGGGTTTTTTGAAATTTTTTGCTCTTTTTTTGAAAGTCTTTTAAAAACTGCGCAGCAGCGTAAAACTGAAAAGCGTTTGACTTTTATCCGGGGGATATGGTTAAATTAACTTTTGAAAGAGAAACGTGATTTAGGGCCCTGAGGGGCGCAAAAAGAGGAAAAACATGGCAAAAAAGAAGGAAGAATACGGCAACGAGAGCATTACCTCCCTGAAAGGAGCCGACCGTGTGCGCAAGCGCCCGGCGGTCATCTTCGGTTCCGACGGAGTGGAGGGGTGCGCCCATGCCATCTTTGAGATCATCTCCAACTCCATCGACGAAGCCCGGGACGGCTACGGCGACACCATCAACGTGACCCGCTGCAAGGATGGCAGCATCCTGGTGGAGGACTTTGGCCGCGGTATGCCGGTGGACTGGAACAAGGGCGAAGGGCGGTACAACTGGGAACTTCTGTTCTGTGAGATGTACGCGGGCGGTAAATATAAAGAGGGCGGGGACAACTACGAGTTCAGCCTCGGTCTCAACGGCCTGGGCCTGTGCGCCACCCAGTACGCCTCCGCCTGGATGACCGCCGACGTCTACCGGGACGGCTTCCACTATCATCTGGATTTTAAAAAGGGCGAGAACGTGGGGGGCCTCCAGTCCGAACCTTATAAAGGACGGCGGACCGGCAGCATCATCCACTGGAAACCGGACGACGAGGTGTTCACCGACATTGCGGTGCCCGGCAGCTATTACCGGGATGTGCTGCGCCGTCAGGCGGTGGTCAACGCAGGGCTGACCCTGAACTTCACCGACGAGGTGGAGAAGGACCCCGCCACCGGCAAGCCCTGGAAGGAAAGCTATTGCTATCAGAACGGCATCGCCGACTATGTGCGGGAGACCGCCGGGGAGGACGCGCTGACCCCGGTGTTCACCTGCGAGTCGGAGGCCACCGGCCGGGACCGGGAGGACCAGCCGGATTATAAGGTCAAGATGAGCGCGGCTTTCTGCTTCTCCAACAAGGTGCAGCTGCTGGAATACTACCACAACTCCTCCTGGCTGGAGCACGGCGGCAGCCCCGAGCACGCGGTGCGCACCGCCTTTGTCTACCAGATCAACAAGTATCTGAAGGACAAGGGCATGTATAAGAAAGGGGAGGGGGCCATCAACTTCCAGGACGTGCAGGACTGCCTGGTCTACGTCTCCTCCAGCTTTTCCACCCGCACCAGCTACGAGAACCAGACCAAAAAGGCCATCACCAACAAGTTCGTCTCCCAGGCCATGACCGACTTTTTGAAGCACTACCTGGAGGTCTACTTCATCGAGAAGCCGGAAGAAGCCCAGAAGATCTGCCAGCAGGTGCTGGTGAACAAGCAGAGCCGGGAGCACGCCGAAAAGACCCGCCAGAGCATCAAAAAAACCCTCTCCACCCAGATCGACCTGGCCAACCGGGTGCAGAAGTTCGTGGACTGCCGCACCAAGGACCCCGCCCGCCGGGAACTCTATATTGTAGAGGGTGATTCCGCTATGGGCGCGGTCAAGACCAGCCGGGACAGTGAGTACCAGGCCATCATGCCGGTGCGGGGCAAGATCCTCAACTGCCTCAAGGCGGACTATGCCCGCATCTTCAAATCCGATGTCATCGTGGACCTCATCAAGGTCATGGGCTGCGGCATCGAGCTGGGGGGCAAGTACAACAAGGAGCTTGCCACCTTCAGCCTGGACAATCTCCGGTTCAATAAGATCGTCATCTGTACCGATGCGGATGTGGACGGCTACCAGATCCGCACCCTGGTTTTGACCATGCTCTACCGGCTGACCCCCACCCTCATCGAGAAGGGGTATGTCTATATCGCCGAGTCGCCGCTGTATGAGATCAACACCAAGGGGCACACCTACTTTGCCTACACCGAGGCCGAGAAGGCAGCCTTCTTAAAAAAGATCGGGGACAAAAAGTACACCATCCAGCGCTCCAAAGGTCTGGGCGAGAACGACCCTGAAATGATGTGGCTCACCACCATGAACCCCGAGAGCCGCCGCCTCATCAAGGTGATGCCGGCGGACGTGGCCGAGACCGCCCGGGTCTTCGATACCCTGCTGGGCGACAACCTCCAGGGCCGCAAGGAGCACATCGCGGCCCACGGCGCCGAGTACCTGGACGAACTGGACCTGTCCTGAGAACTGCCTTATAGATTAAGAGAGAAGAAACTAGGAAATAGAGAATGGCAAAACGAACGATCAAGAAAGCACCCAAGCCCCAGCGCCCCCAGCTGGGGGAGGGGGTGGAGATCCTCAACGCAGGCAGCGTGCTGGAGGACCCCATCACCCGTACCCTGGAAACCAACTATATGCCCTACGCCATGAGCGTTATCGTCAGCCGGGCCCTGCCCGAGATCGACGGCTTTAAGCCCGCTCACCGCAAACTTTTGTACACCATGTACGGCATGGGCCTGCTCAAGGGCGCCCGCACCAAGTCCGCCAACATCGTGGGCAGCACCATGCACCTGAACCCCCACGGCGACGCGGCCATTTATGATACCATGGTCCGCATGGGCCGGGGCAACGAGAGCCTGCTTGTGCCCTTTGTGGACAGCAAGGGCAACTTCGGCAAGGCATACAGCCGGGACATGTCCTGCGCGGCGGCCCGCTACACCGAGGCAAAGCTGGAACCGGTCTGTGAAGAGCTGTTCCGGGACATCGACAAGGAGACGGTGGACTTTGTGCCCAACTACGACGGCACCACCACCGAGCCCACCCTGCTGCCGGTGACCTTCCCCACCATCCTGGCAAACAACACCCTGGGCATCGCGGTGGGCATGGCCTGCAACATCTGCTCCTTCAACCTGGCAGAGCTCTGCGCCGCCACCGTGGCGGTCATCAAGGACGAAAAGGCGGATCTCTCCGCCATTATGCCCGCGCCGGACTTTGTGGGAGGCGGTCAGATCCTCTACGACCGGGCTCAGATGGAGGAAATCTATGAAAACGGCCGGGGTAGCGTCAAGGTGCGGGCCCGGTACAGCGCCGTGCCCGGCCAGAACATGATCGAGATCACCCAGATTCCTCCCACCACCACGGTGGAGGCCATCATGGACAAGATCGCCGAGCTGGTCAAATCCGGCAAGCTTAAAGAAATCAGCGACATGCGGGACGAGACCGACTTAAACGGCCTCAAGCTCACCCTGGATCTCAAGCGAAGAGTGGACCCGGACAAGCTCATGGCCAAGCTCTTCAAGGCCACCCCGCTGGAGGACAGCTTCAGCTGCAACTTCAACATCCTCATCGCGGGCCGCCCCCGGGTCATGGGTGTGCGGGAGATCTTGAAGGAGTGGACCGCCTTCCGCACCGAGTGCGTGCGCCGCCGCACCTATTACGACCTGCAGCTCAAGCAGAAGCGGCCGCACCTGCTGGAAGGCCTGGCCGCCATCCTGCTGGACATCGACAAGGCCATCCGCATCATCCGGGAAACCGACGAGGAAGCCGAGGTGGTGCCCAACCTGATGATCGGCTTCGGCATCGACGAGGTGCAGGCCGAGTATGTGGCCGAGATCAAGCTGCGGCATCTGAACCGGGAGTATATTCTCAAGCGCACCGGCGAGATCGACCAGCTGAAAAAGGAGATCGGAGACCTGGAGGACATTCTCCAGCGCCCGGCCCGCATCCGCCGCATCATCATCGCGGAGCTGAACGAGGTGGCCAAAAAGTTCGGCAAGCCCCGCCGCAGCGAGATCCTCTACGAGCTGCCCGACGCCGCCGCCGAGGCAGAGGAGGAGGGAGTGCCGGACTACCCAGTCACCGTCTTCTTCACCCGGGAGGGCTATCTCAAGAAGATCACCCCCCAGAGCCTGCGCACGGCGGGAGCCCACAAGCTCAAGGAGGGGGACGAGATCCTCAGCCAGACCGAGACCCGCAACAATGTGGAGGCCCTCTTCTTTACCGACAAGTGCCAGGTCTACAAGGCCCGGCTCAGCGAGTTCGAGGACGGCAAGGTCAGCCAGATGGGGGTCTATCTGCCCGGCTGGCTGGGGCTGGAAGAGGGAGAGAACATCCTGCACATGCAGCTCACCGCCGATTATTCGGGCTGGATGCTCTTCTTCTACGCCGGCGGCAAGTGTGCCCGCATCCCCCTTTCGGCCTACGCCACCAAGCAGAACCGCCGAAAGCTGCTGAAAGCATACAGCGATAAGGAGCCGCTGGCCCTGATGTACTATCTGCCCGAGGATACCGAGCTTGCCATCCGCACCTCGGCGGGGCGGATGCTGCTGGTCAGCAGCACCCTCATCTCGGAAAAGGCCACCCGGGACAGCCAGGGCGTGGCGGTGGTCACCCTGAAAAAGAAGCAGTCCATCCTCTCGGTGGTTCCGGCGGAGAGTCTGGAACTGGCCGATCCCCACCGCTACCGGGTGCGGACCCTGCCCGCCCTGGGGGCGCTGCTCCGGGGGGAGGACACCGCCGAGCAGACCACCCTGCTGTAAAGGAGAAACCGAATGCAGAACATCGACCTGATTTGCGTGGGCAAGCTCAACGCAAAATACTTTGCCGAAGGGGTGGCCGAGTACCAAAAGCGGCTGGCCGGGTTTGCCAACTTCCGGATCATCGAGCTGCCGGAGGAAAAGATCGAGGAGAAAAACGCCTCGGAGACCCTCGTCCAGCGGGCGCTGGAAAAGGAGGGCAAAGCCATTCTCGCCAGTCTGCGCAAGGGAGAGGCTCTGGCGGCCCTCTGCGTCGAGGGCAAGCAGATTTCCAGCGAGGAGCTGGCCGCCCTTCTGGCCCAGCGGGCGGGCAGCGGGGCGGGGGACATCGCCTTTGTGATCGGCTCCTCCCACGGCCTGTCCGACCAGGTCAAGCGGGCGGCAGCCTGGCGCATCAGCCTGGGGCGGATCACCCTGCCCCACCAGCTGGCCCGGCTGGTGCTCACCGAGCAGCTTTACCGCGCCTGCACCATCAACAGCGGGATGAAATACCACAAGTAAAGGGATTTGTAAATGGATTGGATAAAAATGGACCAAAGAATCCAACCGGGTATTCGATGAAAAATTTGTACAAATCTGCAAAATCTATTCCCGATAAATTTCGTCAGATTGACCGGATATAAAAACGGCGGTATCATAGAGCCATCAACCCCGGGATAATCCGGGGCAAAGATGGTGAGGAAGATACAATGAAAAAAAGTTTGATAGCGCTGCTGGCCTGCCTGATGCTGCTGATGGGCCTCCTGACTGGATGTGCCGAAGAACCCGAAGGATCGGACGATCCCCGGGGCTTTATTGGGTACAGCTGGAAGGTGGAGCAGATGGTTTCGGAAGAACAGTCCACGCCTCTCGGTAAGGTGGTGGCCATGCGGTTTTACCCCGACGGCACCCTGAAGTTCAAAGCCCTGGGGGTCCCCCTTGCCACCACGGCCTGGACGGCCGATATGACCCAGATGCGGATCGAGTTGGGGGACAGCCTGGAGCTCAAGCTCTACTATACCGTGGAGGGCCGGTCCCTGACCCTGACCGATGGGAGGACAACCCTTTATCTGATCCGCTGAGCGGCCTGCTTTTCGACCTGGACGAAGATTCGTCCAGGTCTTTTTTTGTGGAGAAAAGGGGTTTGTGGGCGGACCGGCTTGCGAAATCTCACAAAACATGGTAGAGTAAGGATACTGCGGCCCTGTATGGGCGGCACACCCGCGGGGTGGGAAGAACACCGACGGGACACTATCAGAGCGACGCGGCAAACCAGCCGCGGACGGAAAGGATGTTATTTTCTATGAAGCAGAGCGAAAAGACCCTGGATATGATCGTCAATCTCTGCAAGAGCCGCGGCTATATCTTCCCCGGCTCGGAGATCTACGGCGGTCTTGCCAACAGCTGGGATTACGGCCCTCTGGGCGTGGAGTTCAAGAACAACGTCAAGAAGGCCTGGCTGAAAAAGTTTGTGCAGGAGAGCCCCTACAATGTGGGCCTGGATGCCGCCATCCTCATGAACCCGCAGACCTGGGTCACCACCGGCCATGTGGCCAGCTTCTCCGACCCGCTGCTGGACTGCCGCGCCTGCAAGGCCCGTCACCGCGCCGACAAGCTCATCGGGGATGTGCACCACGATGTGAATGTGGACGCCATGAGCTTTGACGAGATGGACGCCTTCATCGCCGAGCATGAGGACATCGTCTGCCCGGTCTGCGGCAAGCACGACTTCACCCCCATCCGCAAGTTCAACCTGATGTTCAAGACCGCCATCGGCGTCACCGAGGACAGCTCTTCCACCTGCTACCTGCGTCCCGAGACCGCCCAGGGCATCTTTGTCAACTTTGCCAACATCCAGCGCACCACCCGCCGCAAGCTGCCCTTCGGCGTCTGCCAGGTGGGCAAGGCCTTCCGCAACGAGATCACCCCGGGCAACTTCACCTTCCGGACCCGCGAGTTCGAGCAGATGGAGTGCGAGTTCTTCTGCAAGCCGGGCACCGATCTGGAGTGGTTCGGCTACTGGAAGGAATTCTGCAAGAACTGGCTGCTCTCCCTGGGCCTCAAGGAGGAGCATCTGCGCCTGCGGGACCATGAGCCCGCGGCGCTGGCCTTCTACAGCCGCGCCACGACCGACAGCGCGTACGCCTTCCCCTTCACCGACTGGGGCGAGCTGTGGGGCATTGCGGACCGCACCAACTACGACCTGGGCCGCCACCAGGAGGCTTCGGGCAAGAGCCTGGAGTACTTCGACCCCGAGACCAACGAGCACTACATCCCCTACGTCATCGAGCCCTCTCTGGGCTGCGACCGCGTAGCCCTGGCCTTCCTGTGCGAGGCCTACGACGAGGAGCACCTGGTGGACGCCAAGGGCAAGGAGGACGTGCGCACCGTGCTGCACCTGCATCCGGCTCTGGCTCCCTTCAAGTGCGCCGTGCTGCCCCTGAGCAAGAAGCTGGGGGACAAGGCCATGGAGATCCGCAACGAGCTGAGCAAGTACTTCATGGTGGATTACGACGACGCCGGTTCCATCGGCAAGCGTTACCGCCGCGAGGACGAGATCGGCACCCCCTACTGCATCACCGTGGACTTCAACACCATCGGCGACGAGGCCAAGGGCATCGAGGCAGACAACTGCGTCACCGTTCGCGACCGCGACACCATGGAGCAGGTGCGCATGCCCATCAGCGAGCTGCGGGCCTACCTGGAGGAGAAGATCGCCTTCTGAGCGCCTTTTTAAAAATCTGAGCTGAACCATCCGTGCGCTTTCTTGCAAAGCGCGCGGATTTTTTGTTGGTGCAGACCTTGCGGCATTTTGCAACAGGCCCATTTTTAGTGGTCATCCTCTGTACACAGAAAATTCACCCCCGGGCGGTGGACAGGGCCTGCTCGGGCGGATATACTTAAACATAAGGATCAAAGACAGAAAGGATGGCAAGAACCCTTTTATGGAAAAGAATTTTGAACTTCTTCTGAGCAAATACGCCGATTTTATCGTCCGGGTGGGCTGCAACGTCAAGCCCCAGCAGACCCTGATCATCTCCAGCCCTCTGGAGGCTGCGCCTCTGTGCCGTCTGTGCGTGCGCAGCGCCTTTGCCGCCGGGGCCCGGGACGTGCGGGTGGACTGGTCGGACAGCGCCGTCTCCCGCGCCCGCATGGAGCTGGCCACCGAGGAAGCCCTGAGCGATGTCAAGCCCTCGGTGCTGCGCAGCTATCTGGACTACGCCGAGAGCGAGGGAGGCTGCTGTGTGCTGCACCTGCTGGCGGATGACCCCGAGAGCATGGCCGGGCTGGACGGCGGCAAGATCAGCCGGGTCAGCGCCGCCCGCCGCCGCGCTTTGCAGCCCTGGCGGGAGTACACCATGAACGACCGCATCCAGTGGTGCATTGCCGCCATGCCCAGCAAGCCCTGGGCGAAAAAGATCTTCCCCGACCTGCCCGAGGAGGAAGCGGTGGAAAAGCTCTGGGGCCTGATCTTCGACGTCTGCCGTGTCTCCGGCGGCGACCCCGTGACCGAGTGGCAGAGCCATCTGGACCGGCTCACCGTCCTGGCGGACAAGATGAACGCGCTGGATCTGGAAAGCGTACATTTCAAGAGCTCCAACGGCACCGACCTGACCGTGGGCCTGGCGGATGGAGCCATCTGGGAGAGTGCGGTCAGCAAGAACGAAAAGGGGGTGCCCTTCCTGCCCAACATCCCCACCGAGGAGGTCTTCACCGCGCCCCACAAGGACAAGGTGGAGGGCATCGTCTACGGCACCAAGCCCTACAACTACAACGGCCAGCTGATCAAGGGCTTCCATGTCACCTTCAAGAACGGCCGCATCGAGGAGTACGGCGCCGAGGAGAACGAGGCGCTGCTGGGTGAGCTTCTCTCAACCGACGAGGGCGCACGCCACATCGGCGAGGTGGCCCTGGTGCCCGCCTCCAGCCCCATCAACCGCAGCGGCGCGCTATTCTACAGCACCCTCTTTGATGAGAACGCCGCCTGCCACATTGCTTTCGGCGCCAGCTACCCCGGCACCACCCGCGGCGGCTATCAGATGACCACCGAGGAACTGGAGGCGCGGGGCATGAACCAGTCCACCCTCCACGAGGATGTCATGGTGGGCGCTGAGGACACCTGCATCACCGGCCGCACCCGGTCGGGGAGCACCGTGGAGATCTTCCGGGATGGGGAATGGGTGCTCTGATCCCCCCAAATCCCGGGCGGAATGCCGTAAAATGTGGGTTTTTGGCCCAAATCCCTTGCATATCCGCCCAAACTGTGGTATATTCTATTAGTACGAAATAAACGTCTTGGAAAGTGGGCCGCAAGGTCCGCTTTTCTTGTTTGTTTGGAGGCTTTTTGTATGGCGAAGCAGTCGGGCGGCAACACCGCCGCAAAGGTCGAGGCGCTGGTCCGCCCCATCGTGGAGGGCATGGGCCTGCGGTTGTGGGATGTTGTGTTTGAAAAGGAAGGGCCGGATTGGTACCTGCGGGTGCTCATCGACCGCGACGGCCCGATGGATACCGATACCTGCGCGGCGGTCTCCCACGCGCTGGACCCGGTGCTGGACGAGGCCGACCCCATCGACCAGAGCTATTATCTGGAGGTGGGCAGCCCCGGCCTTGGCCGCCGGCTCACCAAACCCGAGCACTACGACCAGCTGCTGGGCCAGCGCATCCGGGTCAAGCTCTTCCGCCCCAATGAGCAGAAGATCCGGGAATTCAGCGGCGTGCTGGAAAGCCGTCAGGATCTGATGGTCACGGTGCGCACCGAGAACGGCCCGGTGGAGTATGCTCTGGGAGCGGCCAGCGTCGTGCGGCTGTGCGACGACGAGGACCTGTTCTGAACAGGGCTTTGGAACGATACAGACTTTTTCCAGAAGGCCCAAGGGCTTTTGCGGGATAAAAAAACCTATTAGGAGGAATACCGAAAAATGGCAGGCAACAACGAGTTTTTTGAGGCGCTCTCCATGCTGGAGCACGAGCGGGGCCTCACCGCTTCTTATCTGCTGGAGAAGATCCAGGCCGCAATCGTCATCGCGGTGAAGAAGAACTATGAGGTGGAGGACGACAACGTCCTGGTGGAGATCGACCCCGCCACCGGCAAGTTCAACGTCGCTCTGGTGCAGGACATCGTGCCGGACGACGAGCTGGAGGACGACCACACCCAGGTGGCCGAGTCTGTGGCCCAGAACGTCCGCAAGACCTACAAGGCCGGCATGCGGATGGTGACCCCCCTCAAGACCAAGGAGTTCGGCCGCATTGCTGCCCAGACCGCAAAGCATGTGATCCGCCAGGGCATCCGGGAGGCCGAGCGCGGCCAGCAGCTCAGCGAGATCCAGTCCAAGAGCCACGACATCATCCAGGGCACCGTCACCCGCATCGACCACGACAAAAACATCGTCTTCATCGACCTGGGCAAGGGCGGCGAAGCCATCCTGCCCGCCAACGAGCAGGTCCCCGGCGAAAAGTACGAGGAGGGCCAGATCCTGCAGGTCTATGTGGTGGATGTGCTCACCGGCGAGCGGGGCGCCCGCATCATGATCAGCCGCACCCATCCGGGCCTTGTCAAGCGTCTGTTCGAGCTGGAAGTGCCCGAGATCTTCGACGGCACCGTGGAGATCAAGGCCATCAGCCGCGAGGCCGGCGCCCGCACCAAGATGGCGGTCTGGTCCAAGGACCCCAACGTCAACCCCATGTCCGCCTGCATCGGCCCCCATGGCGACCGTGTGGCCGCTGTTGTGGATAAGCTGAACGGCGAGAAGATCGACATCGTCAAGTGGAGCGAGGACCCCGCCGAGTTCATCTCCGCCGCCCTCAGCCCCGCCAAGGTGGTCAAGGTGGAACTGCTGCCCGGCGAGACCCGCAGCTGCCGGGTCACCGTGCCCGACCAGCAGCTGAGCCTGGCCATCGGCAACAAGGGTCAGAACGCCCGCCTGTGCGCCCGGCTGACCGGCTACAACATCGACATCCGCCCCGAGAGCGGCTACTACGGCGAGGAGCAGACCCAGCCGGAAGAGCAGCCCGCCGAGTGATCCCGGGCCTCGAAAGGCCCTGAAAGTAAAAGATGCACAGGGAGGGAAAGCATATGACACAGAAAAAGATCCCCATGCGTCAGTGCATCGGCTGCCAGACCAGCCGCCCCAAAAAGGAGCTGGTGCGCATCGTGCGCGCCCCCACGGGGGAGATCAGCATCGATTCGGTGGGCAAAAAGCCGGGCCGCGGGGCGTACCTGTGCCCGGACCCGGCCTGCCTTGCCAAGGCCCAGAAAAAGAAGGCGCTGGAACGCAGCTTCGAGCAGGCCATCCCCGCCGAAGTCTATGAGGCGCTGGCGGCCCAGCTGGCCGCCGCAGGAAAGGAGGGCGCGGATGCCGAAACCTAAGAACGCCCCGCAGAAACCCGCTCTGGCCCCGGAGGAGGCGCTGTATCAGGCACTGTCCCTCTGCCGCAAGGCCGGTCAGCTGACCATGGGGTTTGATGCGGTGGAGGAAGCCGCCCTCAAAGGCAAGGCCTGGCTGGTGCTGACGGCGTCGGACGCCAGCCCCAAGACTGTGCAGCGGATGCAGCGCGCAGTGGGGGATCTGGTGGATGTGCTGTCCATGCCGCTGACCCAGCAGCAGCTGGCAGCGGTGAGCCATCGGGCGGTGGCGGTCTATGCCGTGACCGACCGCAACCTGGCAAAGCTCTGCTACGACCGCCTGGCCGCCTGCGGCACCATCAAAAACGAGGAGGATATGTGCGAATGATCGTAAAATATAAAGTGATTGATTTTGCAAAGGACATCAACCAACCGGTGAAGAAGATCCTGGAGGAGCTGGCGGCTATGGGCGTCCAGGGCAAAAAGAACAGCTCCCCGCTGGAGGAGCAGGAGCTGAACTACCTGATGGAGAAGTTCAGCAAGGCCAGCGCCGAGACCGACCTCAGCGGCTATCTGAACAGCGGCCGCGCCCCCAAGGCGCAGCCGAAGCCCGCTGAGAAGCCTGCTGAAAAGGCCGCCCCCGCCGCCAAGGCGGAGGCGAAGGAAGAGGCCAAGAAGCCCGCCCAGGACAACCGCAAGCGCAACAAGAAGTCCGAGCAGCCCCACAAGAAGCGGGAGGAGAAGACCGTCTCCTTCAGCGAGCTGGCCCGCCAGACCGGCGCCCAGGCCCCGGCGGCTTCGGCCCAGTCGGTGGCGGTGCGCCGCGAGGCAAACCAGGTCACGGTGGACACCCGCACGGTGGATATGAACGTGGACCGCTTCGACGCCCGGTACGATGACCTGGCCTCCACCAAGAACACCGAGAACCGCCGCAAGCCCACTCCTCAGGGCAACAAGCAGAAGTTCACCCAGCGCAGCCAGCGCCAGCGCCAGCAGTTCCAGAAGGGCAAGCGGGAGAGCGAATTCGAGCGCCTGCAGCGTCTGCAGCTGGAGAAGGCCCGCAACGCCCAGCTGAAGGTGATGATCCCGGACGAGATCACGGTGGGCGAGCTGGCCGCCCGGCTCAAGCAGCAGGCGGGCAAGGTCATCGCCAAGTTCATGCAGATGGGCGAGATGCACGCCATCAACGACGTCATCGACTTTGACACCGCCGCCCTGGTGGCCGAGGAGTTCCACGCCAAGGTGGAGCACGAGGTCCATGTCACCATCGAGGAGCGTCTGTTCGTGCAGGAGGAGGACGCCCAGGAGGATCTGGTGGAGCGTCCGCCGGTAGTCTGCGTTATGGGTCACGTTGACCACGGCAAGACCAGCATTCTGGACACCATCCGCAAGACCAACGTCACCGCAGGCGAGGCCGGCGGCATCACCCAGGCCATCGGCGCCTATCAGGTCAAGATCAACGACAGCCTGATCACCTTCCTGGACACCCCGGGCCACGAGGCGTTTACCTCCATGCGTGCCCGCGGCGCCAACATGACCGACATCGCCGTGCTGGTGGTGGCGGCGGACGACGGCATCATGCCCCAGACCGTCGAGTCCATCAACCATGCCAAGGCTGCCGGGGTCAAGGTGATTGTGGCCATCAACAAGATGGATAAACCCACCGCCAACCCCGAGCGGGTCAAGGAGGGCCTGACCCAGTACGGCCTCGTGCCCGAGGACTGGGGCGGCGATGTGGCCTGCATCCCGGTCTCTGCCATGACCGGCATGGGCATCAATGACCTTTTGGAGCGGATCGCTCTGGAGGCCGAGGTCATGGAGCTGAAGGCCAACCCCAACCGCCGCGCCAAGGGCGCTGTGGTGGAGGCCCGTCTGGACAAGGGCCAGGGCCCTGTGGCCACCATCCTGGTGCAGAACGGCACCCTGCACACCGGCGATGTGATCATCGCAGGCACCGCTGTGGGCCGTGTGCGCACCATGCGGGACGACAAGGGCCGCACCATCACCACCGCAGTGCCCTCCACCCCGGTGGAGATCACCGGCCTGACCGCTGTGCCCGAGGCAGGCGACCTGTTTGAGGCGGTCGAGGACGAGCGCCTGGCCCTCGAGCAGGCCGCGAACCGTGCCGCCGCCGCCAAGGAGAAGCAGTTCTCCGCCTTCCAGAAGGTCACTCTGGATAACCTGTTCACCCAGATGGCTCAGAACGACATGAAGGAGCTGGCCATCGTGGTCAAGGCGGACGTCCAGGGTT
>CALXGY010000017.1 GCA_944387955.1 uncultured Faecalibacterium sp.
TCGGCGGTCTCCACCCCTTCCATGCAGACCCGCTTGCCGAACCGGTGGCAGGCGTAGACGATGCTGGAGATAAAGTTCATCTTGTCATCCGATTCCCCCATCTCCCGCAGCAGGGAGCGGTCCAGCTTGACGATGCTGGAGGGGTACTGCAACAGCCGCCGGAAGGAGGAGTATCCGTTGCCGAAATCGTCCAGCGCAATCCGCACCCCCTTGTCCTCGCACAGCTGCACGAACTGCAGCAGCTTCTCGGGCTGTTCGTCCATGCAGCTCTCGGTGACCTCGGCCACCAGGTGGGAGCCGTCCAGCTGGTACTTTGCCAGGATCTGCTCCATGAAGGCGGGCAGCCCCTCGTCCGACATCTGATGCAGGCTGACATTGAAGGTCAGATAAAACTCCGGGTCGTAGGCGCACAGCCGCAGGCAGGCCAGCACCGCCTGCTCCAGCGTCCAGCGCCCGGCGGTGTGGATCATCCCGCCCTTTTCCAGCATGGGGATAAAGAGGTCGGGGGGAACGTCCCGCCCCTCGAACTGCCAGCGCAGCAGGGTCTCGCCGCCGTGGATCTCCCCATCCTTGCTTTCCACCACCGGCTGGACCACCACCCGGAAGTGCTCCATCCCATGGAGCACATCGTGGCTCAGGGCCAGGGCCATATTGGCCAAACGGCGGGTCCGGGCGGTCACCGCGTCGGAATACTCGGCATAGGGCAGATAGGGCTCCTGTTTTCCGGTCTTGATGAGGGCCGCCATCTGTTCCAGAAAGTCCGCCGGGATCATCCCGGGCTGGGGGTAGTACATGAGCCCGAAGGCACAGGGCTGCTGCACCGAGGTGCCGGTGATGCGGTAGCGGTTGGCCACAATGGCCCGGATCTGGGCCACCAGCAGGTCCTGCGGCTCCTTGCAGCCCGGGTCCACCAGCGCAAGGCAGCGCATCCCCTCCAGCCGGTAGAAATTCATCTTGTCCCCCAGGGATTCCACCAGCTCCTCGGCAATGCCCCGGATCAGGCCGTCGGTGTAGGCGCGGCCCCGGGTGTTGTTGAGGTCGGCGATCCGGTTGAGGGCGAAGCCGATGGCCAGGGTGGCCTCTCCTTTTTCCCGCACCACATCCAGCCGGCGCAGCAGGGTGCCCTCCCGGGGGAAGTTGGTGGTGGGGTCCACCACAAACTCCTCGTCCTGGTGGGTCACCCGCCCCGAGAAAAAGAGGGGCAGGCTGCGGTCCTCGTTCCATTTGAGCACCCCGTAGCACCGAATCCAGAGGGTCTTGCCGTCCACCCGCCGCACCTGATAGCGCAGATCGTGGACCGAGCGTTTTTCCCGCAGCATGGATTCCAGCTCCTGGCGGTAAAGGGCCCGGGCCCGGGGGGTGGCGATCCGCTTGCCCCATTCCTGAAGCAGCCCGGGCACGATGTTCCCCTCGAAGCCGAACTCATCCCGCATATTGTCCGAGATGTAGAACATGTTCTTCTGCATGTCCCCGAAATAGAAATAGCTGGTGGTGTTCTGCTGGGCCGCCGCATTGAAGAACAGTTCCATATCGCAGTAGGTGGAGCGAATGAACTGATAAAAGGGGCTGTTGGACCTGGCCGGGGCGGGCATCCGGTTCGGCGCGCGGCGGTCGATGCCGGGCACCAGGCGGTTTGCCTCATAATAGCGGCGCTTGTCCTCGTACATGGCGGCGTCCGCCCGGCCGATGAGCTCCTCCAGCTTGAGGGGGGCCTGGTCCGACCAGGCGCAGCCCACCGCGATGTGGCAGCCGCTCTGCTGCACCCCAGCCCGCAGCTTCTGGGCCCGCTCCTCGAACTGCTGCTGTTCCAGGTTCTCGAACACCGCCACAAACTCGTCCCCGCCGGAACGGAATATCCACTCGCTGTCCAGCGCCGCGCGGATGATGGCACAGCACCGCCGCAGCAGCTCGTCTCCGGCATCGTGGCCCAGGGTGTCGTTGGTCTGCTTGAGGCCGGTCACATCGCAGAACATCACCCCCAGCGACCGCCCGTTCCAGCACCCCGCATACCGTTCAAACAGGGCGTTGCGGTTGTACGCTCCGGTGAGCATATCCCGGAAGCTCAGCTGACTGAGCCTTTCCAGCAGATCCCGCCGCTTGAGCAGCGAGAGGATAAAGTAACTGGTGGTTTTCAGCAGGGCGCTGACGATCTCCATCATCTCACGGCAGGGATTGTCCACCCCCACAAAACCGATCACCCGGTTTTCCACCACGATGGGCGCGGCGGTGAGCCGCTGCACCTGCTGGGGCTTGAGGATCGCATACACCGTGGGGTACAGGGTGCGGATGGCTTCCACATTCGGGATGGAAACGCTCTTTTTCTCCCGGAACAGCTCCATCCAGGACTGCATATCCGACAGCGGCACCTGCTGGAGGATCTCCTTTTGGGGGCTGACCCCCTCGCGGCACCACTCATAGGTGTTGCTGGCGGTATCGTCGTCCATCTCAAACACATAGACCCGGTCGCAGTCGAAGGTCCGGCCGATGAAGTCCAGGATGCTCTGCACCGCCTGTCCCGGGTCGGTGAGGGTAAAAACCTTTTGCAGGCACTCGTTGAGCAGGTTCTCGCTGCGGGCGTAATAATAGGGCGTGCGGCCGATGGTCTCGCTGTCGATGTCCAGCGCCACCTCCACCCGGTAGCTCTGCCCGTCGCTGCAGAACAAGGTATCCTTGACAAGGAAGCGCTTGTCCAGCAGCGGGTTCTTGTGCACCCAGGACACATGCCGCCCCGGGGCAAGCTTTTGGTTGGTGCAGAAATCGCAGGGCCGGTCCAGGCCCTGGAGCACCTGGTAGCACTTTTTGCCCCGGTATTCCTCCGCCTGCATATATCCAAGGCTCTCCCGCAGCTGCTTATTCATATATAAAATTTCATAGCGCACAGGGTCCGAGATGTAGACCAGCTCGTCCATCTGCTCAAAATATTCCGCCAAAAACTCGAATTTATCCACGCATTTCACCCTTCTTCCCGGCTGATGCAGCGCCTTTTTTGCCCAGCGTCCGGCCTTTTTCCCGGATAATACTATACCGGTTTCCGCTTGTGAAGTCAACGTCGTTTC
>CALXGY010000018.1 GCA_944387955.1 uncultured Faecalibacterium sp.
CTCCTTTTTGAACAGCCGGGACAGGTAGCTGGCCGAGACGCCGCAGCGGGGCCACTGACCGTAGAGGTTCTCGTTGGTGGGCATCATCCAGAAGGCGGGCAGGAAGCCCTGGCCTTCGGGCACTTTGACCCGCGCTTCAAAAATACCGTATTTGAAATCCTGCTTGTTTTGGGTATTGACCCGCCCAGAGGTATAAGAGACGGTGCCATCGGCGTTTTTGGTCTCCACCGGCTTGATGACCAGATTGCCGTTTTCCAGATAGATGTTCTCTTCCGAATCCACATAGGCCTGCAGCTCGTTGTTTACCCAGCCCGGCTCGTGAAGTTCCACGTTCCAGTCCTCCCGCTTCAGCTCCGAACCGCTGAAGTCGTCCTCCCACTGCAGGGTATAGCCCTCATAGGACAGCGCATCTCCCACTGCCGGGGCATTTTCCGGCTGCAGATGGGTCTCCGGGATGGTCTGTTTGGCCATTCCGCAGAGCCCTGCTACCAGAGCAAGGGCGGTCACAGCCGCTGCCAGTCTTTTCGTGTTTCTCAATGCAAAACTCCTCCTTTTTTCGTTCTTTAGCCTGAATTCTTTATGGATCGTTGTGAAGTTCTGGCTATTTTGTATCTCTATTTTATCGAAACAGAGATTTTGTTTTATATCAAATACATGATTATTCTGTTTGATTTTTGTCCCAATTGTAAAGCAGATGACGATTAAACTTCGGATGGTATCTAAAACCATAGCAAGGGGCTGTTGCAAAATGAAATTGCGATTTAACGATAAAAACTGAAATTTTAACCCCGAAAAATTTCCGATTTCCTGAATATCTGAAAAAACAAAAAATAATCCGCCGTTTCAAGCTGCCAAAATCAGCAAGGAACGGCGGATTTTTGTCGTTATTCAGTTTGTTTTTGAATCGGAGCTATTTTGCAAAAGCCCCTTTTCCGTGTGCCAAAGGTCTTTGCAGTGAGCGGGAGTGGTTACAGAGAGTGATTTTTCCGGTAGCGCAGCGGCGTTTCGCCATAGGTGCGCTTGAACAGCTTGATGAAATAGTTGGCGTCCGGCACTCCCACCGAGGCCGCCACCTGGCCCACCGGCAGGCGGCTCTCGATCAAGAGCCGGGCGGCCTGCTGCATCCGTACCTCGGTAAGGTAGGCGATGGGGGTCTTGCCAGTTTCCTTGTGGAATTGGCTGGTGAGCCAGACCGGGCTCACCGACAGTTGTTCGGCCAGTTCCCGGAGGGTCATGGATTCGGCGTAATGGTACTGCATCTGATAGATGGCACTGAGCACCAGGCTGCTGTAATGCTGGTCCCTTCGCTGGCGAATGGCCTGGCAGTAGACCCGGATCACCCGCTCGTGCTCGGCGGTCATCTCGTCGATGGTTTTGGCGTTGAGGATGATGCGGTTGCTCTCTCCGGAGAGCAGGTCGTTGACTGTAGCGGGAATGCCTGCGTCGGCGGCCGCCAGCCGGATGGTGGTGCGGTTGACCGCTGCCGACACCCGGGCGGCATCCATGGTCTGTCCCAGCTTTTTGGTGTAGGCTACGGCTTGATGCAGCTGTCTCCAGGCGTGGAGAGCTGCGTTTGTATCCCCGCGGCGGATGCAGTCCATAAATTGCAGCTCGGTCTGGTATCGCTGGCTGATCTGTTCGGCGTACAGCTGCTGGGGCGGCAGTTCGCTTTCCTCCCGGTGTTTTGAGCTTTCCAGCTCCACCCTGCGCAGATGGTTCAAGGTCCCGCCCAGGCCCAGTGCTCGGGCCAGGCTGCGGGCCAGGTGCATCAGCTCGGATTCGGGATGTACCGGGCAGATGCCCCGGCGGATTTGCAGATCCTGAGCGGTCATGTCCCGCAGATCCGCCTGCCGCAGCAGGGTCTGACAATCGTGCAGGGAAAAGAATTCGGTGCAAAAGGGCCCGATGGCTACCGGTAACCCCTGCAGCCGGAAAAAGAGATATCGTATCCGGAACGGATCGGTGAGGCTGAGGATCTCCCCTGTGGGCAGTTCCTTGAGCATCCGGTCGAACTGCTGGGGACGCAGATAGGTCTGGGACGGGTGAAACTGGTTTTTCGTGCAGAAGGCAGCCTGCTGGAGCGGGTCGGCCAGAGGGGTCACGCCGACCCCCAGAATATCCTGTGCCAGGCGGCAGCAGGAGTCAAGGTCCATCGCCATTTTGTTTTCTCCTATTTTATGAATGAATTTACTATAAAAAGGCCTTTGCGAATACTATTTTGTGTGGTTTTATTCTATCATAAAATTCGGAAAAATGTTATTCTTTTTTATGCAAAAAGCATGAGGCGACGGGCCCGGCCCCATGCACTGCGGTCGTTATTCAGATAGGAGGAAACATCATGGCAAAGGATTACAACCATCTGGCGAAAGAGATCGTCGCCAAGGTTGGCGGAGAAGAAAATGTGATTTCGCTGACCCACTGCATGACTCGTCTGAGATTTAAGCTCAAGAACAGCTCGCTGGCAAAGACCGACGAGATCAAAAAGCTGGAAGGCGTTATTAAGGTGATGGAGGCCGGCGGACAGTATCAGGTGGTCATCGGAACCGATGTGGGTGATGTGTACGATATCATCATTGCAGAAACCCACATTACCGCCGGCGGGGAGGAGCAGGCAGACGAGGACTCGGCCGCCGATGCCGCAGGTGAGGCAAAAGGAAGCATCGTTTCAAAGCTGATCGACGTCGTGTCGAGCATCTTCACTCCCTTCCTGGGAGCATTTACCGGCGCCGGTCTTTTGAAAGGCTTTGTGGTCCTGTTCGTGACCCTGGGCCTGCTGGACAAGAGCAGCACCACCTATACCATCCTGAACGCGGCGGGCGACGGTGTGTTCTACTTCCTGCCCATGTTCCTGGCATACTGCGCCGCCAACAAATTCGGCGCAAAGCCCTTTATTTCCATGTCCATTGCAGCTGCGATGGTTTATCCGAACATCACCGCGCTGTTCAATGCGACCGATCCCATCCCGGTGGAGTTCCTCGGCATTCCGGTCAAGATGGTCAGCTACACCAGCTCGGTGCTGCCCATCATCGTGGTCTGCTTTGTACAGGCTAAGCTGGAAAAACTGATGAACCGGGTCATTCCCCAGATGGTGCGGAACATTTTCCTGCCGGTTCTGGATCTGCTGATCCTGGTCCCGCTGACCTTTATTGTCATCGGTCCCATCACTACTGCTTTGTCCAACGGCATGTCCAACGCCATCCAGGCCCTTCTCCGTCTGTGCCCGCCGCTGGGCGGCGCTCTGATGGCCGGACTGTGGCCCATCATGATTCTTTTTGGAATCCACTGGGCCATCATGGCCATCGGTTTCAACAACCTGAGCGTTCTGGGATATGACTATCTTCTGCCTCTGACCGTCAGCTGCAACTTCAGCATTGCCATTGCAACCCTGGCCATCTTCCTCAAGAGCAAAAAGAAGAACGTGAAGCAGGTTGCCGGTCCCGCCTTTATCACCGCTCTGGTGGGCGGCGTCACCGAGCCTGCCATCTACGGCACCCTTTTGAAGTACAAAAAGCCCATGATCATGGTTTGCATTGCAAACGCCGTTGGCGGTGCAATCTGTGGTGCATTCAGCGTCACCCGTGATGTTCAGATGTCGGTCAACCTGCTGACCCTGCCCGCCATCTGGGCTGTGTACGGTCCCTGGGCCATCGTGGCCATCGCCGTGGTCTGCGTTCTGGTCTTTGTGTTGACCTGGACCCTGGGCTACCATGATCGTATGCAGGAAAGCGACTGATTCCTGCCGCCTCTGTATATTTTATGCCTTTTTCAGCCGCGCAGGCACGCGTCTGCCTGCACGGCTTTTTGGTTGTTGAGGAGGACTGTTTTATGGTAAACGCTTCAACGCTCTATCCCCGCAGCAATGCCGCTCGTCGGGCGGACATTCTGGACGGCCTCTGGCGCTTTGCCTTCGACCCGAAATCCGAGGGCGAGGCCGCCGGCTGGACCAAGGCGCTGCCTGCCCCCATTTCCATGCCGGTGCCGGCCAGCTTTTCCGACTTCTTTACCACCCACAAAGAGCGGGACTATGTGGGGGATTTCTGGTATGAGACCGACTTCTTCCTGCCCGAAAACTACCCCGAAAAGGTCTTTGTCCGGTTCGGCAGCGTGACCCACCGGGCGGTGATCTACTGCAACGGGGTGGAGGTGGCCCGCCATGAGGGCGGTTTTCTGCCCATTCTGGCGGATGTGACCGCCGCCGCCCGCCGGGGACAGGAGAACCGGCTCACCGTCCGGGCCAACAACGAACTCAGCGAGAGCACCCTGCCCTGCGGCACCCAGAAGGTCCTGGCGGACGGCCGGAAAATCAGCAAGCCCTATTTTGATTTCTACAACTACTCCGGCATCCAGCGCAGCGTCTTTTTGGTGGGCACTCCCGCCGAGGCCATCACCGATTACAGCCTGACCTACGAGCTGGAAGGGGCGGACGCTCTGGTTCATTACAGCGTGGAGGGCGGCGGAGAGCGTTCCATCCGGGTTTCCCTGGTGGACGCCGAGGGCTGCACTGTGGCCCGGGGCGAGGGCCGCACCGGCACCCTGCGGGTGGAGAACGCCCATCTGTGGCAGGTGCGAAACGCCTACCTCTACCGCTTTGTCATCGAGGCCGGGGAGGGCTACGACCGCTACGAGGAAAAGGTGGGCATCCGCACCGTGCGGATCGACGGCCACCGCATCCTCATCAACGAAAAGCCGGTCTACCTCAAGGGCTACGGCAAGCACGAGGATTCGGACATCCTGGGCCGGGGCTTCAGCTGGGCGGTGGCCAAGCGGGACTTTGAGTGCATGAAGTGGACCGGGGCCAACTGCTTCCGCACCAGCCATTACCCCTACGCCGAGGAGTGGTACCAGATGGCGGACGAGGAGGGCTTCCTCATCATCGACGAGGTGCCCGCCGTGGGCATGATGCGCTCCACCCACAACTTCGCCGCCGCCGGCACCGGCCAGTACACCTACTTCTTCGAGACTCCCACCGTTCCCGAGCTGCTGAAAAACCACAAGCAGCAGGTGTCCGAGATGATCGCCCGGGACAAAAACCACGCTTCGGTCATCGCCTGGAGCCTCTTCAACGAGCCCGAGACCACCAGCGAATACGCCCGGAATTATTTCAGCGAGGTGTTCGCCCACGCCCGGACCCTGGACCCCCAGAACCGGCCCATGACCGGCGCCTTTGAGAAGAACAGCGCCCCCGACAAGTGCCGCTGCTATGACCTGTGCGACATGATCTGCCTGAACCGGTACTACGGCTGGTACATCAGCGGCGGCCCCGAGATCGAGGAGGCGGAGGAAAAGTTCCGCGCCGAGATGGACAAGTGGGCGGAAAAGAAGCTGAATGTCCCCTTTGTGTTCACCGAGTTCGGCACCGATACCCTGGCCAGCGAGCACAAGCTGCCCAGCGTCATGTGGAGCCAGGAATACCAGGACGAGTACCTGGAGCGGAACTTCGGCGTCTTTGACAGCTACGACTTTGTGCAGGGGGAGCTGGTCTGGAACTTCGCCGACTTCCAGACCACCGAGGGCATCATGCGGGTCAACGGCAACAAAAAGGGCGTCTTTACCCGCCAGCGCCAGCCCAAGGACGCGGCCTTTGTGTTCAAGCGCCGCTGGGAGTCCCTGCCCGAGGATTATAAGGGACAGGAGTGACCCCAAAACCCGCCGCTGCTGACCCCGAATAAATAAAAGAAGATCCGCAGTTTCTCCGCCCCAAAGGGCAGGAATCTGCGGATCTTTTGTTTAGGTGTTTTCTTCGGTGCAGTACTGCTGCTTTAAGGTCTCCATCAGCGGCAGGACCCGCGGGTCCTGGATCTCGTAGAGCACCCGCATGCCCTGCTTTTCACAGCGGAGGATGCCCGCCGCCTTGAGTTGTCCCAGATGCTGGGACAGGGCCGAAAGGCTGATGCGGGGGGTATGCTCGTGCAGCTGGCTCACCGAGAGCGGGCCGCTGGTCAGCGCGCAGAGGATCAGCAGCCGGTGCTCGTTGGCCAGCAGCTTCAGCAGCTCAGCGATCTGCCGGGCTTTCTGCTCCATCTCCATGGACCAGATCCTCCTTTCGGTGTTTGAGCTGGCAGATGCCCTGGGTCATGGTGCCCATGGGGCAGTAGACGCACCAGGAACGGGGGCGGAACAGCAGCATGGTGACAAACCCCAGCAGGGTGGAGGTCAGCATAATGCTGAAAACGCCATAGGCATACTGCGCCGCCCAGGGAGAGGCCATGCTCACATCCGGCCACTGCCAGGGCAGCCGGAACACCCACAGCAAGGTGACCGCCTGGCGCAGCGGCATGCCTGCAAATACCTGATAGGTCTGGTAGAGCATCCGCCCGAACATCACCATAAAAAAGGTCAGAAAGCCGTACCGGAACCAGCGGCTGCGCAAAAATCGAGGCGGCGGCTGGTTGCGGGAGAGCTTTTTGCCCAGCAGGTTCAGCAGCTGCCCCCGGCCGCAGTAGCGGTTGCAGTAGGCTTTGCTGCCTCCAAACAGGGCCACCAGCAGCGGAATGGTGAAAAACAGCATCCCCAGCCAGGCAAAGAGGATGTTGAACAGCCCCAAAACCAGGTAGGCCAGTTCCCCGATCCAAAGGTAGTCGTACCAGTGCTTCTGCTTCATGCCTGCACCTCCCGTGCCTCGATGGTGATGACTGCGGCAGGGCAGACGGCGGCGCATTTCCCGCAGCCGACGCAGAGGGCCGGGTCCACCCGGGCGATGACCCCTCCGGCAATGCGGATGGCCTGCCGCGGGCAGACCGACGCGCAGCAGCCGCAGGCTACGCATTCCCGCCCGATTCGGGCAAGTTTCAGATTGGGTCGCATGGTTCTTCCTCCCAAAACTATAATTAATTAAGATATTACTAATATACTTAAAAATTGGCCGGCTGTCAACCCTGGAACGAAAAAAACCGGATGCCGCAAAGCGGCACCCGGTCAAACTGCGGAAAATCAGAGCAGAACGTACTTGAGGATGAACAGAACGGTCAGCACATACATCGGCGGGCTGATCGTCTTCTCACGTGCCCTGCCGGTGATGAGGTTCAGCAGGGTCCAGGAGATGATGCCGATGGCGATGCCCTCGGAGATGCTGTAAGCCAGAGGCATGGCGATGATGGTCAGGAAGGCGGGGATGCCGTCGGACATGTTGTCAAAGTCGATCTTGGCAACAGCGCCCAGCATGTAGAAGCCCACCACGATCAGCGCCGGAGCGGTGGCAAAGGAGGGAATGGTCAGGAACAGGGGGCTGAAGATGACCGCCAGCAGGAACAGGATGCCGGTGGTCATGGCGGTCAGACCGGTGCGGCCGCCCTCGGTGACGCCGGAAGCGCTCTCCACATAGGTAGTGGTGGTGGAGGTGCCGAAGACCGCGCCCACGCTGGTGGCGATGGCGTCGGCCAGCAGAGCGCCCTTGATGCGGGGCAGCTTGCCGTTCTCATCCAGCATGTCCGCCTTGGAGGCCACGCCGATCAGGGTGCCCAGAGTGTCGAACAGGTCCACGAACAGGAAGGAGAACATCACCGCAAAGAAGTCCAGAATCCGCAGGCCCGAGAAGTCCACCCGGAACACCTGGCCAAAGGTCTGGCCCAGAGAGGTGAAGTCAAAGCTGACGAAGGCGGTGGGGATGACCGAGTACATGCCGGCCGCCGGATCGGGGATATAGATGCCTGCCAGCTCGCACAGGATGCCCAGGCCCCAGGTGATAAAGATGCCGTAGAGGATGGCGCCCTTGACCCCCTTGACCAGCATGATGGCCACGATCAGCACGCCCACCAGGGCCAGGATGGCCCCGATGCCCACGCTGTGGAAGGTCTCGCCCTTGAAGGTCTGATAGGTGATCAGGGTGGAATCGCTGTTGACGATGAGTTTGGCGTTCTGCAGGCCCACGAAAGCCACGAACAGACCAATGCCCACGCTGACCGCCGACTTCAGGGTCATGGGAATGGCGTTGAAAATGGCCTCACGGACGCTGGTCAGGGAGAGCAGGATGAAGATGATGCCCTCCACAAAGACGGCCATCAGGGCCAGCTGCCAGCTGTAGCCCATTTCCAGAACCACCGTATAGGCAAAGTAGGCATTCAGGCCCATACCGGGGGCCAGAGCAAAGGGATAGTTTGCCAGCAGAGCCATCAGCGCGGTGCCCACAAAGGCGGACAGGGCGGTGGCAATCAGCACAGCGTTGGCGTCCATGCCCGAAGCGGACAGGATGCTGGGGTTCACCGCCAGGATGTAGGCCATGGTCATGAAGGTGGTGATGCCCGCCATGACCTCGGTCCGCACCGTGGTGTGGTTTTCCCGAAGCTTGAAAACTTTTTCCAACATAGTATGATTCCTCTCAAAAGACAAAAACGTCTCTCCCGCCGCGCCGAGACAGGCGCTGAAAGCGCGGAAAAGATCGCACAGACGAGATTGTACCACTTCCCGACACGCTTTGTCCATAGAATGTTCAATATTTTTTAAAAGGATGCCGTAAAAGTCATACTTATATAGACAAATCCAATAAAAGCGGGCCCCCAAAAAGGGGCCCGCCGGTCAGGGACAATGGATTCAGATGAGGCCCTGGATCAAGATGACCAGGATCAGGATGGGCAGAATGTAGCGGAAGTACCGCTTGAGCCAGGGAGAGTTGGGGAACTTGATGCCCTCGCCGCGGTTGGCCTCGGCCAGGTATTTGTCGAAGTTCCAGCCCCATTTGGTGACGCAGAACAGCAGGTAGACCAGAGAGCCCAGAGGCAGCAGCAGGTTGCTGACCAGGAAGTCCTCGCTGTCCAGCACATCCCGGCCGCCGATCAGCCGCAAATCGCTCCAAACGTTGTAGCCCAGCACGCAGGGCAGGCTGGCAATCAGGATCAGGACCATGTTGAAGATGCAGGCCTTCTTGCGGCTCCAGCCGAAGTTGTCGATGAAGTTGGCCAGGATGTTCTCAAACACCGCAATGACGGTGGAGAAGCTGGCGAAGGTCATGAACAGGAAGAACAGGCTGCCCCACAGCCGCCCGCCGGCCATGTTGATAAAGACGTTGGGCAGGGTGACGAAGATCAGCGACGGGCCGGCATCCGGCTCGATTCCGAAGGAGAAGCAGGCGGGGAAGATGATCATGCCGCTCATCAGGGCCACAAAGGTATCCAGGATGCAGATGTTCACCGATTCACCCGGCAGAGAGCGGTCGGAGGACATGTAGCTGCCGAAGATCTCCATGGCGCCGATGCCGAGGCTCAAAGTGAAGAAGGACTGGTTCATGGCTGCGGTGATAACGCCGCCGAGGCCCACCTCCTGCGCCCGCTCCAGGCTGGGCAGCAGATAGAAGGACAGACCCTCCTTCGCGCCGGGCAGAGTCACGCTGCGGATGGCCAGCACCAGAATCAGAATGAGCAGCAGGCACATCATCACCTTGGTGATCCGCTCCAGGCCGTTTTTCAGGCCGAAGCTGACGATGATGAAACCGGCGATGACCGTGAGGGCCATCCAGAAGCCCATCTCCCCCGGGGAGGCCAGCATTGCGTTGAACACATCGCCGGCGGCGGAGGAAGCGACCTCTTCGAACTGGCCGCTGGCAAATTTAAAGAAGTAGGCGGTCATCCAGCCGGAGACCGTGGTATAGTACATCATCAAAAGGTAGCATCCCAGCAGGCAGAACCAGCCGTGGACATGCCAGAAGCTCCCCTTGGGCTCCAGCGCTTTGTAGGCCTTGAGAGCACTGGACCGGCCTGCACGGCCTACCGCAAGCTCCATGGTCAGCACCGGCACGCCCATAATGGCCAGAAACAGCAGGTAGAACAGCACAAAGATGCCGCCGCCATTCTGACCTGTTATGAATGGGAAGCGCCACACATTGCCGATGCCGATGGCGCACCCCGCGCTGACCAGGATGAATCCCAGCCGTGAGCCGAAGTTTTCGCGTTTCATTTCGTATGATCCTCCTATTAAACTTAAAACCGTCCTTGAAGCAGGGACAGATTTATTGTACGCTCCTGCGCAAAGGGATGCAAGAT
>CALXGY010000019.1 GCA_944387955.1 uncultured Faecalibacterium sp.
CCGGTAGTTTTCTCCAGCAGACGGATCATCCCGGCCAATTCCCGCAGGTTGCCCGCATAGGCGCAGGTAAAGGCCACACTCTCGCCGCGTTCTGCTGCCATATCCAGCGCGTCGTTCCAGTCTGCGCCCCGCAGACGATATACATTGTGGTCGCCCACCTCGTAGAAAGCCGCCAGCTGCTGGATCAGCAGATGTTCCAGCACGGTTCCGCTGTACACTTCACCCTGGCTGGTTTTCTGCCAGCAGCCCTGTTCCGGCTGATACTGCGGGTCAATCCGGGTTCCCCGCATGGCCTGGGCGTCCTTGAAATAGGGAGCCTGGCGGTTCAGAATCTCCACATCGCCGGTCTGGTCGATGTAGAGTTTGGTGGTCATCTGGGGCCAGAGGGCGTGATCCATCCAGACCCGGGCGATGCCATTGCGGTCGGCGATGAAATTTCCATCCCCATCTCCGATGATGGTGGCGTTGGTGCCGTCGATCCGCACACCGCCAAAGTTTTTTTCGATCATCCGGCCCACATCGCCGGGGTCCATCAGCAGAAGGGACAGGCAATCCTGCCACAGATCCCGCCATCCCCGGCCGCCCCGGCCGTAGTCATGGTGTGGTAGGAAGGAGCAGCCGAACAGCCGCCGCAGCAGCGGCTGGAAGCAAACCCACTTCATCAGCCCGTCAAAGTCCGGGTCTCCGGTATGGAAAGAGACATTGACCTTCTGTTTCCAATAGGTGCGGGTGCGCTCAAGTTCCGCCTGTACCCTGTCCTGAGAGCCGTACCGGTTCCAGATTTCTTTCACTGCTTCCTCGCTGTCCTCGACTCCCAGCATCAGGACATAGCTTGCTTCCTGGCCGGGCTCCAGCTGCACCCTGGGGAACCGAAACGCCCCCATAGCCTCCCGGCCAGCCGCTGTACAGCCTGCTTTTTCGCCGGGCAGCTGCTCGTATACGGCGCGGGGGTGCAGATAGGTCCCGCCCTCGCCCAAAAAGGACTCCACGGTGGGATAGAAAGCCTCCGGTTTCTGACCGTCCGGACCATAACCGCAGACATAGTAGACCTTGTGATTGGGACGGTGCCCACGCTCGTCAAAGGACATGGTGGGACGGACCATCACCCCATTTTCGTCAGTCCAGATCCGGTGCAGCATGGAAGTAACATTGCGGTGATCCCGGATGTTGTCCGCGCTGCGCCCATAAATCGGAATTGCAGCCACCGGGGTTAAGGTACGGGATTGCCCAGACAGGTTGCGCACGGTCACACAGAGAATTTCCAGGTTATCCTGCCGGGGGCAGAAGGCGGTGACCTCGGTGCTCAGTTCCAGGCTGGACGAAGTTCTCTGGAGAGTGTGCCACATCAAACCAGCGGTGAGGGTGCTGTCATCCTGAGCAGAGGTAAAGCGGTCGTTTTCCTGACCGGCCGAAGCGCCGGCCACAGAGTATGCCCTGCCGCTCTCGTCCACCAGCCAGAAATTCCGCACGGCGCGGTTGTCGTGCAGATTTTCCGCACTGACTGGCTGCAGCAGGAAGGTCTCCTGGTCGATTTTGGCATCGCCGCCCAGATTGGGGGTGATGGAGCTTTTCAGCCCTGTCTCAGAAGCGAGGGGAAAATACAGATAACTGACATTTTCCGGCTTTTGGATGGAAAAACTGCCATCCTGATCCAAGAAGTGCAAATGGTTCATGATGCCTCCCCTTTCTAAACGTAGGATCTTGACTCCTATTATATAGAAACGCCCTTTGAGCCAAAATCAAAACCATGCGCAAAAGTGTCAGAATCATGATGCTATTTCGCTTTCTGTCTAAAAGCTTGTCAAGAATTTGATATTTTTTATGGAATCATTATATATTCCGCTGGATTTCTTTCGCTATAATAAAGGCACAAGAAGGCCGGACGGAAGGTCCGGATCGTCAGATCACAGAGGAGGTCGCACTTATGAACGAAAACAAATCCCATGTTATCAGCCGCCGCTCTTTTCTGAAGGGCGCGGGCGCTGTGGGCGCCGCCAGCCTTCTGGCCGCATGCGGCGGCGGCAGTTCTACCGCAGCATCGGGCGGCAGCGCTGAGGCTTCCGCCGAGGGAAAGGTCATCAACATTTACAGCTGGAACGATGAGTTCCGCACCCGCCTTGAGGCTGTTTACTCTGAGGTTGCCAGCACCTCGTCCGACGGTACGGTCACGACCCTGAAAGATGGCACCGAGATCCACTGGGTTATCAACCCTAACCAGGACGGCGTTTATCAGCAGAAGCTGGACGAGGCTCTGCTGAACCAGGCTTCCGGTTCCACCGACGACAAGGTAGACATCTTCCTGTCCGAGACCGACTACGTTTACAAATACACAGACGCCGAGGCAGATGTGGCCATGCCGCTGACCGATCTGGGCATTGATCCGGATACCGATCTGGCCGACCAGTATCCCTTCACCAAGACCACCGCTTCGGACCAGAACGGCGTGCAGCGCGGTTCTACCTGGCAGTGCTGCCCGGGCCTGCTGGTTTACCGCCGTGACATCGCCAAGGATGTATTCGGCACCGACGATCCTGCTGCAGTCGGAGAGAAGGTCAAGGACTGGGACACCCTGAAAGCCACTGCGGAAGAGCTGAAGGCAAAGGGCTACTTCACCTTCTCTTCCTATGCAGATACCTTCCGTCTGTATGGCAACAGCATCAGCCAGTCCTGGGTGGTTCCCGGCGAGACAGTCTGCAAGGTGGATCAGCAGATCATGAACTGGATCAACGACTCCAAGGAGTGGCTGGATGCAGGCTATCTGGACAAGACGGTCAAGGGCCAGTTCAACGACGACTGGAACAAGGCCATGGGTTCTGCTTCCAAGGTATTCGCCTTCCTGCTGCCGGCCTGGGGCATCGACTTTACTCTGGCTCCCAACTGGGATGGCCCTGAGGGCTCCTGGGCGGTCACCAATCCCCCGCAGGAGTACAACTGGGGCGGCTCTTACATCCACGCCTGCACCGGAACCGACAACATCGAGCATGTCCGCGAGATCATCCTGGCCCTGACCTCCAACAAGGACAACCTGCTCAAGATTTCCAAGGACTATCTCGACTTTACCAACACCATGAGCGGCATGCGGGATGCTGCCACCGACGCCAGCTTCTCCTCCAGCTTCCTGGGCGGCCAGAACGCCTATGAGTATTTTGCTCCGGTGGCCGAGAACATCAAGATCGCTCCGCTGTCCGCTTATGACCAGGGCTGCGTCGAACTGATCCAGAACGCCTTCAGCGATTACTTCCAGGGCAACGTGGATTACGACCGCGCCAAGGAAAACTTTGAGAC
>CALXGY010000020.1 GCA_944387955.1 uncultured Faecalibacterium sp.
GGCCGCCCGATCGGCGCAGACCGATTTCCCGCAGAGCGCTCAACTGTGCGAGGGAATAGCCGGAAAGCAGGCCGACCTTTTTCTGCCGCAGCAAACGCTGCTGGAGCCGCTCCGGTTCGATGTCAACAAATTCCACCCGTGCCGCCCGATCGAACACCCGGTCGGGGATTCGCTCGGACACAGAGGAGCCCAGGATGGAAAAAACCGTGTCCTGGATGCTTTCGATCTGCTGCACATCCAGCGTCGTATAGACATCAATGCCCGCTTTCATCAATTCTTCTATATCTTGATAGCGTTTCCGGTGGCGGGATTCGCCCAGGTTGGTGTGAGAAAGATCGTCAATCACAATCAGCTGCGGCAGCCTTTTGATGCAGGCATCCAAATCCAGTTCGGACTCTGTGCGCCCTTCCTGGGTGACGGTTTTGCAGCGCACCGCCTCCAACCCTTCCGCAAGCTTGCCGACAGACGGCCACCGAGCGCAGGAAAGCAGACCGACCACCACATCCAGCCCTTCTTGTTTGGCTGCTCTGGCGGCCTCCAGCATAGCGTGGCTTTTCCCGGCGCCGGGGAAGTAGCTGGCAAAAATGGTGAGCTTCCCCGGAGTTTTTGCTGTAAACGGATCGGATAACGTGGGGGTATCCATAAACCCGCCCTCCTTTCGTTCAGGGATATTACAACATACTTCCAGGATGGTTTCGCCTGGAACTGGCAGATAAATTTCAGCGTTCAAGAATAAGGGAGTGCAGCTTTTTCGCAGTTCCGCCAATCTTGTGAGATTCAGGTGCATGCGCTGTGCTGCTTGATCTCTTTCTTTATGCCTTCATTATCCATATCTGGTCTAAAGGGGGCGTTAATCTGTTCAGGCAAATATTAGGATGGAATTAAGACGGGTGGCGTCAGCAGCTTGTTTGAGCTGCCAATCCATCTTATATCCAACCAAATGCAAAGGCCATTGCCAGAGCAGCGATTGCCGCACACAAACCAACAACGGCCAAAGTGACAAGAGGCAATCCGATAAAGATGATGAACGGCCCCAAAAAGGGGTGATGGATGATAAACTTTTCAAAGCGAGTGTCCATTTGCTTTTCAAAACAAGAGACACGCTGTACAAATGCAGCCATATCTGTTTCCTCCTTATGGCACTATAATAATCCCTGGAAGCTAAAACCGGGGAAAAGATTGTGCCCACAGGATTAAAACCAGCTAAAAGGCCACCGGCCTGCCTGAAATATACAGGCAGGCGGTGGCCTTTTGAGTCGCATTTAAGGTGTATCGCGGTGAGGAAAATCGACGATGAATGGCGATTATTCGTCGATTGTCCCCACAAGGCCCATAGCCTGGGCAATGTCCATGTTCACGCCGAGAACATTGACCGTTTCCTCTCCAAAAATACCGAACAATTTGCCTTGGGTGTTGTTTTCCACAATCTGTTTCAGCTCCTCCTGGCTGAGGCCGGAAGCAGCCGCCAGGGCGGGGATCTGAATGCGTGCCGATTCAGGGGTGATGTGGGGGTCCAGCCCGGAGCCGGAAGCGGTCATCAGATCGGCGGGAATCTCCTCTCGCTTCACTTCCGGGTTAGCCGCCAGAAACGCCTGGATGTCCGCCTCGACCCGTTGGGTCAGCGCAGGATTGGAGGGCGCATAGTTGTCGGAGCCGGTGCGGAGTCCCGCAAACGGGGTACCATCGCTGTAGCAGGGATTACCCTGTTCATCCAAGTAATAGGTATTATAGTTGCAGGCCGAAGGACGACCTTTCATAAAATAGGGCGCGGTAAACTCCTGGCCCACTGTTGCGGCTCCCACGGCCTGGCCGTCGGCATAGACCAGGCTGCCGCCCGCCTGGCTGGGGAAAATCACCGCGGAGATGCCGCTGAGCAATACAGGAAAGATAAAACCGCAGAGCAGCAGCAAGATCAAGGTTACTGCCAAAGACTGGCGCAGGCTGTGAAAAACTGCGTTCTTATTTGTTGTTTCGTTCATAGGAAAAGACCTCCTCAGATGCCCAGTGCGGTCAGGACAGGGGCAATCATGGTGTCAATGAGTTTGATCCCGATGAAAGGGGTGACAACGCCCCCCAGGCCGTAGATCATCATGTTTCGGGCCAGCATTTTTCCGGAAGACATGGGGCGGTATTTGACGCCCTTCATGGCCAGGGGGATCAGGCAGGGGATGATGATGGCGTTAAAGATCAACGCAGACAGAATCGCGCTGTTCTGAGTGCTCAGGTGCATGATGTTCAAAACCCCCAGCTGGGGGATCGCCGCCATAAACATGGCGGGAATGATCGCAAAATACTTGGCGATATCGTTTGCAATGGAAAAGGTGGTCAGGGAACCCCGGGTGATGAGCAGCTGTTTGCCGATCTCCACCACCTCCAGGATCTTGGTGGGGTCAGAGTCCAGATCCACCATGTTGGCGGCTTCCTTGGCGGCGGTGGTGCCGGAGTTCATGGCCAGGCCCACATTTGCCTGGGCCAGAGCAGGGGCGTCGTTGGTGCCGTCGCCGGTCATGGCGACGATTTTGCCCTCGGCCTGCTCCTTTTTGATGACGCTGATCTTGTCCTCGGGTTTGCACTCAGCGATAAAACCGTCTACGCCGGCCTCCTTTGCAATGGTGGCTGCGGTCAAGGGGTTGTCGCCGGTGCACATAATGGTTTTGATGCCAATGGCCCGCAGCCGCTCAAACCGCTCCGCCATGCCGGGCTTTACGGTGTCTTTCAGGTAGATAACACCCAGGATCTGCTTGTTTTTGCAGACAACCAGGGGCGTGCCGCCCAGAGAAGAGACCTTTTCCACATGGGTGTGCAGATCGGCAGGAACCTCTCCGCCCAGGGCTTTCACATACTGCTCAATGGCGTCCGAAGCGCCTTTGCGAACCTTGGTGCCGTCGGGCAGGTCCACGCCGCTCATGCGGGTCTGGGCCGTGAATTCCACAAAGGCGGAACCGGGGATCTCCTGGCTGTTGTCGCCCAGACGGTGGGCCAGTTCCAGGGTGGACTTTCCTTCAGGGGTGTCATCGTGCAGGCTGGTCAGAGCCGCACAGTGGATCAGATCGCTGCGGTCTGCCCCCTCCACGGGGAAGAAATCCGCGGCAAGACGGTTGCCAAAGGTAATGGTACCCGTCTTATCCAGAATCATGGTGTCCACATCGCCGCAGGCCTCCACAGCTTTGCCGGACATGGCAATCACATTGAACCGGGTGACCCGATCCATGCCGGCGATGCCGATGCCGGACAGCAGCCCGCCGATGGTGGTGGGAATCAAACAGACCATCAGGGCAATCAGAGTGGACAAGGGCAGCTGTACTCCGCAATACATACCGATGGGGTACAGGGTGACAATCACAATCAGAAAGATGATGGTCAGGGAGACCAGAAGGGTGCTCAGGGCGATTTCGTTGGGAGTCTTTTTCCGGGAGGCGCCCTCCACCAGGGCGATCATCCGATCCAGAAAGCTGTTGCCTGGGTCAGAGGCGATCCGGATTTTCAGCCAGTCAGACACCACGGTGGTGCCGCCGGTCACCGAGCAGAAGTCGCCGCCGCTCTCCCGCACCACGGGCGCAGACTCGCCGGTGATCGCCGATTCATCCACCGAGGCAATGCCCTCGATGACCTCGCCGTCGCCGGGGATCACCTCGCCGGCCGACACCATCACGACATCCCCTTTTTTCAGCTCGCTGGAGGATACAAGGGTCTCGCTGCCGTCCTGGTTCAGCAGGTGAGCTTCGGTGTCTTTCTGGGTCTTTTTCAGGCTGGCGGCCTGGGCCTTGCCCCGGCCCTCTGCCACAGACTCTGCAAAGTTGGCAAACAGCACCGTCACCAGCAGAATGATGGAAACAATCAAATTATAAATGCGCAGGCCGGTATCGCCCTCCCCAAACATCCCCGGAAAAATCGTCAGCAGCAGGGTAATAAAGAATCCGGTTTCCACCACGAACATGACGGGGTTCTTGATCATATACCGGGGGTCCAGCTTTTTCACAGAACCAATGAGCGCCTGCGTGAGGATTTCACGGGTCAGCAGCTTTTTGTTTTGTTTCTTGCTCATAGTACGAAAATCCTCCTTAGCCCCAAAGTGTCAAATGTTCGGAGATGGGGCCCAGAGCCAGCGCCGGGAAGAAGGTCAGCGCGGCAAAGATATACACCACAAACACAAGGATCACGGCGAAGCTCGCAGTGCTGGTCCGCAGTGTGCCCGCAGACTCGTTGATATAGTTTTTCTTCATCAGGGAGCCCGCAATGGCCAGTTGAATCACGATGGGCAGGTACCGCCCCAGGAACATGACAATACCGGTGGTCAGGTTCCAGAAGAGGGTGTTGTCTGCCAGTCCTTCAAAGCCGGAGCCGTTGTTCGCCGCAGAGGAGGCATATTCATACAGTATCTGGCTCAGTCCGTGAAAGCCGGGATTGGTAACACCGGCCTGCCCGGCAGAGGTGGCCACCGCCAGAGCGGTGAAAGAGAGGATCAGCAGCGGGTGGATGATGATGGCCAGGGCGGTCAGTTTCATCTCCCGGCCCTCGATCTTCTTGCCCAGATACTCGGGAGTGCGGCCCACCATCAGCCCGCAGATGAATACCGCCAGAATGGCGTACAGAATCATGTTCATGAGGCCCACGCCCTTACCGCCAAAGACACAGTTGAGCATCATGTGCAGCAGCGGCACCATACCGCCCAGCGGGGTCAATGTGTCGTGCATATTATTAACTGTGCCGGTGGTAAAGGATGTGGTCACCGTGGTGAACAGAGCGGACTGGGCAACCCCGAAGCGGACCTCTTTGCCTTCCATGCTGCCGGCGGCCTGGCTGAGGCCAATCTCCGCCAGGGCCGGGTTGCCCTGCGTCTCTGCCCAGTAGCAAAGGCTCAGGCCCGCCAGAAACAAAATGCCCATGGCCAAAAAGATGCTGCGGCCCTCCTGGCCGAACAGCCGGGCGGTGATCCCCTCCCGGCGAGCGGGGAGAAGGGTTTCCGGGGCCTTGCTCTTCTGCTGCTGGCGGCGGCCATCCCCCACCATTTTCCCAAAGGTGATGACACAGGCGCCGGGCAGCAGCATCATGGAATACAACTGGATCAGATTGGACAGGATGGTGGGGTTCTCCATGGGGGTGGCAGAGTTGGCGCCGAAAAATCCGCCGCCATTGGTGCCCAGGTGCTTGATGATTTCCAGTGCCGCCACAGGCCCCATCGCCAGGACCTGGTAAGTACCTTCCAGGGTTTGCACCACCACATTCCCCGAAAAGTTCTGGGGTACGCCCTGCCAAACCAGCAGCAGTCCGCCTGCCAGCGAGAAGGGCAGCAGCACGCGGGTGGTGATGCGGACCAGATCGGCAAAAAAGTTGCCCACATTGTCCTTGGTTTTTCCGGCCAGGCCGCGGATGAAAGCCACACAGGCAGCATAGCCGCTGGCCGCCGAAACAAACATCATAAAGATGATGACCAGCATCTGAGAAAGATAGCTCAGTCCGCTTTCACCTGCATAGTGCTGCAAGTTGGTGTTGGTCATAAAACTAATGATGGTGTTAAAGGCCAGAGCGGGCTCCATGCTCTTCACTCCGTTGGGATTCAAGAGGGGGATGCTCTGGATGCGGAGAATCAGGTAGCTCAGAACCATCATCACCGCGTTGGTGCCAACCAGGGTCAGGGCGTACTGCTTCCAGTTCATGCCCTTGTGGGGATCTACCCCGCTCAGCTTATAAATGGCTCCATCGACCCGATTCAATACCGGGTCGGCAAAGGTTTGTTTTCCAGCAGCAATATGATAGAGATACCGCCCCACCGGGATAACAAGGATCAAATAAATGATCAATGTCAAAACCAGCTGTAACATACGAAACTCCTCCTATAAGGGTGTCCTCGGTCTCAAAAACGATCCGGGTGCGCCAGGGCGTATACCAGGTATCCGCCCAGCAGCAAAACAATGGCTCCAAGCAAAATCATAAAGCTCAACTCCTGCACTTTCTTATTCCTCGGATTCGACTTGCCGCTGGCACCAGTTGGCCAGCAGCCAGACAAGGCCAAAACCGGCCAGCAAGATTCCTATTATCCATAAATCCATCCTATGTCGGTCTCCTTTCACCAAAATAACAGATGCCCTGTTATTGCGTGGTTTTCTTACTGCAATCGACAGGTGAGCAGCCTTTACAGCACCTGTCCTGCGCTCATAGAATACCGCACTCTGTAATAAGCAGGGATTAAGGAAGAGGGACCGGTATTAACAGGAGATTAATATTTTCGCCCTTCCGGGGCCCTGCCTGGCTGGGAACAAGGCGTCAAAGAGGCCCTTTGTCCCGCTCTTCCTGCAACCGAATGCGCTCCTGGCTGAGGCCGCACTCGTTTAAAATGGCAATCATAAGGTTCTTTTCAAAGGCATCCGGGATGGAGTAGCCCGCAATGGGCAACCCTACAATCCCCATAACCCCTTGCGTCCCCCGGACCGAGAGAAAAAGCCAGCGAGAGTCCGGCAGGGTGTTTGTGGTTGCACCGGCGTACTTGTTGTTTTTCTGCACCCATTTGGCTACCCCGATTTCTTCGGAACCCAATTCGGCCAGCACCGCCTGTTCATCGGGCGGCTCCACCCGGAACGCCAGATCTTTCTCCGATCCGCTTAGAGCATAGAGAATGGGCCGGCCAAAAAGCCGGTTCAGCTGTTCCGCAGTCAGGCGGAGGCAATCCCACTCGGTCCGGCCTTTTTGCAGTTTCTGGCTGCTTTCCAAGAGCAGTTCTGTATAGTAGCTTTTCTGTGCAGCCAGGCGGGCCTGCGCCTTTACCCGGCTGGCCAAAGAGCTGGCAATCATGCTGGAAAAAAGCATAATCAGAAAGGTGACAGGGTAGCTGGGGTCGTTGGCGCGAAAAGTAAAACGCGGTTCTGTAAAGAGAAAGTTGAACGCGGCAACGCTTAAGAGAGACTCCAATGCTCCATACAGGTGACCATCTGTGGAGACTGCAGTGATGAGAACTCCCAAAATGTAAACCGTGATGATGTTGGATTCGCCGAACCCCGCAGTATAAAACCCGACCCCTACAAGGGAGGAGAGCAGCAGAGAGGCCAGTGCAATGCCGGTGTCTTTCCATGTAAAGCGAAATTTGGGAGTACGGAGCTTCCCCAGGGGCTTTTTGTAGAGCGGTTGGTGGTCCGGAATGATGTAAATGTCCAGATCCGTCAGTTCGATCAGCCGGTCAGCCAGACTCTTTTTTCCGGTTAGAGGGTTTTGTTTGTGGTTGATACGGCCCATTACAATTTTTGTCACGCCGCTGACGCGGGCATATTCCGCAATCTGTACAGCGGGGTCGGTTCCATAAACAGTGGAAATCTGGGCGCCCAGCTGCTCTGCCAGATGTAAATTGCTGCGCAGACGTTTTAGGTTGTCGCCGGATAACTCTTTTGTCTCCGGCGTCTGCACAAACAGTGCCGTAAATCCGCTGTGGAAGGCTTCCGCCATCCGTGCAGCGGTTCGGATGACTTTTGGATTCGATGGGGAAGAAGAGAGGCAAATCAAAATATGTTCTCCGGCTTTGGCACTCTTTTCCTTGCCTTCCTGCAAGGCTGTCCGGTTGAGCTGATCTGCGGTGCGCCGCATGGCGATCTCACGCAGGGCGGCCAGATTTTCCGGGGTGAAAAAGTTTTGGAGGGCCTGTTTTGCCTGGCGTTCCCGATAGACTTTGCCCATTTGGAGACGTTTCACCAGTTCGTCTGGCCCAATATCCACCAGCTCCACTTGATCGGCCCGGTCAAAAACCCGATCCGGGATTCTCTCATTGACCGCAATGCCGGTGATGGAGGACACCAAATCATTCAGCGACTCCAAATGCTGCACATTCACTGTGGTGTAGACATTGATTCCGGCCTGAAGCAGTTCTTCCACATCCTGATACCGCTTTGTGTGCCGGCATCCCGAGGCGTTGTTGTGGGCTAGTTCGTCTACCAGAATGAGCTGAGGCCTACGCTGGAGCGCCTGGTCCAGATCAAATTCTTTGAGTTTGATGCCGCGATAATTGATTTCTCTGCAGGGTAAAATCTCCAGCCCATCCAAGAGGGCAAGAGTGTCTGGTCTGGCATGGTGTTCCACGTAGCATACCACCACATCCATCCCTTCTTTTTGGGCTTGGTGCGCTGCCTGCAGCATCGCGTAGGTTTTGCCGACGCCCGCCGCGTATCCAAAAAAGATTTTCAGCTTTCCAGAAGAAATTGTGCTTTTCTGACCCGGGCTGCAATCCGGCATCATTTGAGGGTTGTTCTCCATATCCATCATCTCCTGTAATCTTAGTTGATCCGATCCATAGAAAACCATTGTTATCGTAGCATGCAGAACGCTATAAAATCATAAAAGATTTTTCCTCTGCGTTAAGATAGAATGAAGACCAAACTCAATGTCGTGCAGCAGATGCAGGAGGATAGGATTTGAATTTTCTGGGAGCAACGAGAGATTCTTCTGATTGGGAGCTTCCTTTTGCATGTTTCCGCAACACAAGAACACCCAACTCTGCTGAGAAAAGTAAAACTTTCGTATCGAATCATGGAACGAAGCGGAAAAGAAGGGGGATTTTATCAATAGCTCAACAGCAAAAAGCCCCTGTTGCAGCTTGACCCAGTACTTTTTTAGGTCAAATGCCAGACAGAGCAGGAACAGTTCCAGGGGAATATTTGTCCTTCCCCACATCAGAAAACGTTTGAACGGGCGCTGCTCTTGAGGATGCCGAAAGCCCCTTTCACCTGGATGGAGCGATTTACCCTTAGAAGAGCTCCTCTTTCGGTGACGAGGTTCCGGTGCGCCTTTTCTCTGGACTGTGCGAACTCCTCACAGAACTCGATCTCCTTGCAGTAGTTCGGGTCTTTGGATGATGAAGTCGATGTTCTTGCGGCAGGCCTGCTCCAGCTTCCGCGTGGAGCAGATCCCGCACATATACCCGCACACCAATAGCTGGAACATGATCCGGGGTTCTGCCGCCGATTTTCTCCCTCTGGGCGAATACGCTCTGTACAGTTTCCTGCAATCCAGTTCCTCAAGCTGGGCGTTGGCAACAAACACATCTTCATCTTCCGCTATCTCAATATTTTGCGCGATTTGTAGGACTAGCTGTTAATATATCTTCACTTTTCTGTTATACTCTTGTTGTTGTGTTTGTTTCATTTGCAGTTTCAGACTACAACAAAAATGAGATAGGCAACCCCTTTCGGGGAGGTCTATCTCATTTTTTTCGTCTTAGGCTGTTTTGCAACAGCCCATTTTTGTATGCAGAAAGCAGGGCGTTCCCGTTTGGAAACGTCCTGCCCTTTGGTCCTCTGGGTCTGCCTGACGCCCCTTAGGGCACCGGAGCATGAATGCCCGGGCGTTTTGCTCGGACCATTACCGGCCCATCATAGCATCCAGCCAGTCCTGGCCTGCGTTCAGTGCTCCGTCAATGAAGCTCTTGCCGGCGTCCATAGAGCGGTCAATGGCAGAATCCAGGCCGCCGAAAATGCTCAGGATGCCCCGGGCTGCAGCACAGCCCACCACCAGAAGAATCGCAGCGCCGCCCACGGCGACGACAGCCTTGACGGCGGTCTCGGCGGCAGTACCGCCATGGGTGTGCATCATTTCTTCTTCGGTCATAATGGCGCAGTCTGCGGGAAGCTTCATGGTTCCTTTTGTGTTCATGGTTATTTTCTCCTTTTAAATGTTGTATGGAAAGCTTTTTGAGCGGGAAACAATCTTTAATCTTTCAGTCCTTTGGTCAGCGGAATCAGCATCAGCAGAGCCACGATGCCCACCAGGCCGATTACAATTCCCGAAATCATCTGGTCAAGCACCATGGACAGGCACATCCCAATCCCTAGAAAAAGTGCGCCAATAATGGCCAGCAGGATCGTTTTCACGGTTTTAATGTTCAGCCGGACCGGCTGCTTGCCCTCCATCCGGCGCCAGATCACCAGGGCTGCCAGCAGAACCACCATACCGATGACCCCGCAGATAACCCCCTGGCGGAGCATCTCCCATTCTTCCACCAGCGTCATGCACATCCCGAGAGCAAAAAACACCGTGCCAATGGTGCAGAGAATCAGCGCCACAAAATTGCTCTTTTTCATCTTTGTTTCCTCCTGTCAGGTATTGTATTGATCTGCTTTGGGGCCGGACTGGCCGTCCATCTTTTCGAGGAAAGCGTCCACAAAGGCGCTTTCCACCTTTTTGTAGGTTCCGACGACTCCGCTCTCTATCTTATTGCAGGCGTTCACGGCCTGCCGGGCGGCTTCGCCGGTTTTCAGGCTGTAGCCGGAGGGGCTGCCGGGGTCTTTTTCCAGAAAGGTTTCGGTAAAAGCCTGCTCGGTTTTCTGGTAAGCATCCATGATTTTTTTGCCCAGCCTGCCGGGCTTCAGATGATATTCCGTCATTGCGTTTGTCCTCCTTTGGATGGGTTTTCGCTGTTTGCAGGATGGATTCTACTCTCCCAACGTGGCGGTTTGGTTGGAGTTTTGTTTGAGAAAGATTAATTTTCAAACAGGGTTGCGCTGGAGGCGAACCAGCTGGCCGCTGGACAGCAGTTCCCGGCACAGCTGGTTGGGCAGATAGAGCTGGGCGTGTCTGGCCAGAGGAAAGGCGGCGGATTGCTTCAAAACCTCCGCCACAAACTGGGAGCAAAAATAGTGCTGACGCCAAAGAAAGGGAATCCTCAGCAGGCAGCAGACCACCCCCAGCCGGGTATAGCGGTATTCGGCCCGCCGCTGCTGAAAGGTCTCGATCCGGGACTGGATGGCCTGATAGGCTTCGTCCGATACGGCCAGCACACAGCTCAGGCTTTGTTCCACTCCCCGGCGGCGGTGCTTCTCCAGGGTTTCCTCGCAGAAGCCCCGGTAATTGAAGCTGTAATAAACCTCTTCTCCCAACCCCAGGGAAGCGTGGGTGTAGCCCTGGCCTGCAATGCGGTAAACGAAACTGGACATCCAGTCGGAATATCGGGTCAACAAAACGGTGATCTCTTTCATCTTCCTGCCTCCTGTCTGCAATCACAGGGGACAGAATAGCAGGGATTTGTTTTGGTTTTGTTTGGGCTGCGTTTGCCCCGCATGAAAAAAGGACAACCGGTTTTCCGGTTGTCCCAATGCCCTTTACAGCAGCGAATGTCCTTTTTCACAGATTCCGTAGATCTCCTCCAGTTTGGCCTCGATGAAGGGCTGCACCTGCCGCGTCTTTCTGTCTTTTGCGGCGTGATGGATGAAATAAGGGGAGATCCATCCCCCAAAGCCGGGGATGGCCAGCAGCACGCAGAGCCAGACGATGGGCGGATTGGCCACCACAGCAAAGGTGGCCCCGGCCATGAACGCAGTCCCCAGCAGGCCGGTCATCAGGGCGCAGAGTTTGGCGGCGGTGGTTTTGGAGCGCTCCAGAGCGGCGATTTCCTCTAAATCGGCTTCAAAGTGCCGCTGCAGGCGGGTCAGCTCGGTTTTGTTGAGGATGTGCCGGTCCCGCTTGAGCTTCAGCAGGACTTTGCCCCTGACCGCCTGAGGCGGGAAGTTTTCGTCCTGCTGCCAGCCGAAGCTCTCGTAGCAGTCCAGATAAAAGGAGGCCTTGCTGTCCGGGACGGATGCTTCCATATATTCATAGGCCCGGTAATTTTTCTCGTGGTTCATACAAGCGCCTCCTGACCATCAGGCCGGGGCAGACGGATCGTAAAGACCGAGCCTTTTCCTGGCTGGCTTTCCACCGCGATTTCCCCGCCGGAAAGCTCCAGAATCCGCTTCACCAGCGCCAGGCCCAGCCCGTTGCCCTGGGTGGCGTGGCTGGTGTCCCCTTGATAAAATTTGTCGAAGATGCGCCGGATGGTTTCGTCTGTCATGCCGCAGCCGCTGTCCCGCACCGAGACTTCCACCCAGTTGTCCAGGGTCTTTTGGGTGAGGGTGATGGTCCCGCCCTCGGGGGTGAATTTGATGGCGTTGGAGAGAAGATTGTTCCATACCAATTCGGTGAGGCCCGGGTCTGCAAAGACTGCGGCGCTGTCCTCGAGGTCGGCCTCAAAATCCAGGTTCTTTTTCTCCCATTGGTCCTCAAACTGGACGGCGCATCCGCAGACCTGAGCGCATACATCAAAAACCGAGGGGGCCGGGCGGATGGTCTGTTTTTCCAGTTTGTTCAGTTTGAGCATGTTCTGGATCAGATCCGCCAGCCGCCGGGCGGCGTCCCGGATGCTGTCCACCTCTTTCTGGTCCCGGTCGGTGAGAGAAGGGCTTTTTTTCAGCAGGTCGGCGCTGCCCGAAATCACCGCCAGCGGCGACTTGAATTCATGGGACACGTCCGAAAAGAAATCGGTTTTCAGGGTCTCAATGCTTCCCAGTTCTTCCACCATCTTGTTGAAGTCCAGGAACATCTGGTCCAGATAATCGGTTTTGTCAGGGGTATGGATGGGCGCCAGATAAACCGAAAAATCTCCCTTGGCCACTCTCCGGGTGGCGTCGGCCAGACGCAGCATAGGCTCTTCGTAGGTGATGCGGATACGATATCGCGTGAAAACTGTCAGCCCGCCGGCCACGGCGGCCCAGTAGAAGATGGGGGAGAGGGTTTGCGTCAGACTGCCCCAGCCCCATTGCGCGGCCCCCAGCAGCAAGCCGCTGTGGATGCCCGACATCAGCAGCAGAACCCCCAGATACACAAAAAACAGCCACATGGGAAAGAGGCTTTCCCCTTTGGTACGCTTGTTCATAACAGCACCGCCTTGTAGCCCAGCCCCCGCACCGTCTTGATCTCGAACCCGTCACAGTCCGAAAATTTGTCCCGCAGCTTGGTGATGTAGACATCCACCGCCCGCAGGCTGGCGTCGGTATCCATGTCCCAGAATTCATCCATCAGCTGGGCCCGGGTGAAGGTCTTTTTGGGGTAGGAGAGGAGCTTGTAAAGAATATTGAATTCCCGCTTGGATACCGGAATTTCCTCGCCGTCGATCTCGGCGGTCATTCCGTCGGCATCCAGCACCAGATTGCCCACGGTGAGCTTGCGCTCGGCCTCAATGTTGGCCCGCCGCAGCAGAGCCCGCACCCGCATTTCTAGCTCGGCCAGTTCCACCGGCTTCACCATGTAGTCGTCGATCCCCAGCTGAAATCCCTTCTGCTTGGAGGGCAGGTCGTCCCTGGCCGACATAAAGAGGATGGGAATGTGCTTGTTGAGCTGCCGCACCGACCGGGCAAAGGCGAAGCCATCCACTCCCGGCATCATGATATCCGAGACGATCAGGTCATAGGGCCGGTCGTTCAGGGCCTCATAGGCGGCCTGGGCGTTCAACACACCGGTGGTTTCAAAGCCGCAGTCGTTGAGATAAACGCAGACGGTTTTGTTCAGTTTTGGGTCATCGTCTACAATCAAAACATGAATCATCGTTTGTTCCTTTCGCCCCCGGAGAGTTTTTCTTTCCGGCATAAGAATAACAGATTTTTTTCGCCGGCGGTACTGGTTTTCAAAATTATTATAAGGCGGGAACGTTGCACAAAGTTTGGAGTTTTGTTTGAGAATTGTTAATGACCGCAGCTGATCCGGGATTGCGGCGTCAAGCGGTTGGACAGCCTCTGCCAGAAATGCATGAAGAACACGCGCTTACCGGTATTTGGGTCTCTGGTATCCGGAAGAAAAGAGGGCGTCATCCCGCTGGGAAAGAAAGCAAGAAACGCAGCCGGAGCTGCAAGGAATGGAATCACTGCTCTGGATGGGAGACCGTTCAGCAGATTTGTAACAATGAAAGTGAGAAAAATTGTGCTTTGATGAATGGATGCAAAGCTTGGCCGAATGAGTGAAGAACAATTTCTGAATGCGGCGCTTTATGCTATAATAAAACAAAATAAGGAGGTTATAAGGGAAAAACATGGGAGAAAACACAAGTTAAAGAAAGGATTTTGGCTGCGGAGACTGCATTCTCTAAAAAATATGGAGAATGGCAGGAACAGATCCGATATCTGAATGGGTAAGAGGTGGATAGGATGGAGCCCAAAGAAGCATCAAAAAAACGCTTTTATCTCAAGTGGCCGTGGAATGTAGTGGTCTACATCGCTCTGGTGGTTGTTCTGCGGATTTTTGCGATCCCGGTGATCCTCCTCATCATGAGGTGGAACAAAAAACAGCAGCCCGACGGGCCGGAGGAGGGCTACTGTCTCCAGCGGACCCGGGGAAGGCTCACCGGGCTGATATGGGCAGCTCTGTTTCTGGCCGGGGGCGGACTGGCCATCTGGTTCTTTATGACGGCCCAGTCTATGCCATACGAAGCGGAGAGGCTAAAAGAGGAGATGAGCTTTGGTTACTACCTGATTCCTGTGGTGGGAGCAGGAGCCATTCTGGTGGGATTGTTTTTGGCCTATCGGAGCCTGCGGGATGCCCTGGTCCCGGAAAAGAGTGCCCTGGCCCAGTCCATCCGCAGCCAGCTGCCTCATCCGGAGGAGACGCCCCCGGTAAAGGAGCTTTTCGCCATGGTGGATCAGGACCTGAAACAAAATGGCCTGTGGTGCGGCAAGCTGGGGGTGGGCAAAGAATGGGTGCTGGGAGATGAGGTCTCCTTCATCCCCCGAATCCGGGGCGTATTCAGCCGGATGGAGCGCCATACCCGCCACGCTGGAAATCGCACCCAGGTCACCTATACATACGAGATTTGGATTGTGGACGACCGCCGGCAGCGTCAGGTCACTTCTCTCAGGTCCAAGCAGGAACTGGAAGAGGCTATGGACTGCCTGCGCCAGCGGGCTCCTGCCGCTGTATTCGGGGTCTATGACTCCAAGGAGTACCAAGATCTGGTCTACACCGAAGATGATATGCAGCAATACGCCCAGGAGCGCGCCTACCAGCAGAGAAAGGCCCGGCAGGATGAGCAGGACCATCAGAAGCAGGAGCGGCTGGCCCAGAACCAGGTGCTCACCCTGCCGGATGGCTCGGTGACCTACCGCATTACCTGGGATACCATTCATCAGCTTCTGGAACAACCTGCTCAGAGGGGCGAGGCCGTCCCGTTCCAGCTGGTCCCCGGCATTCCCTTTCAGGGGCAGGGCCATACCTTCAGCCGCCTGGCCTGCCTGGCTGGCGTCGGGCAGACACAGACCCGCATTCTGATAGAGGAGTACTCCGGCACGCCCGGTGTGCCCGGCCGGTATGCCTGGACCCGGGATGTGGACGCCGGTGAGGCGGAAACGGTACTGCGGGGCTGGCTGCAGGGGAAAATCCCGACACTGGACGGCTGGACCCGCATGGAGCGGTCCGGCCGCACCTGGCAGCAGACGATGGAACACCCCAGAAAGGAACCTGCCCTCCCTCCGCCCCAGCCCCACCGAAACTGGCCCTGGCAGATGACAGCAGGCGGGCATTCCGGCAGTACAGCGGATTTCAGCTGGAACGATGTCGAAAAAGCACTTCGGCAGTTGAATCAGGAGGCGGACAGCTATCTGATTCTGGAACAGAGAGACCCCGAAAACTCTCAGCAATACTGGTTTATCCAGTGCGCGGTGGCTCTGAAAGGACCAGACGCCGGCAGGTATGCGGCAGAGATCGGCTGCTCCACTCCCGACGGCCCCCGCCTGTGGGAGCGGATGATGCCGGATGTGCAGGATGTCCTGGCATATTTCTCTGATGCCTACCATCACAGGGGGCTGGATGTGTCCGGGTTCCGGGAAATATAAGTTTGCAGAATATTCCATCCATAGGTGAGTGACAGCATCGAAGATGCAAAGACAGGAGGGCGTACTTATGGGACAGTTTTTCAGCGATCGGGTGGAAACGGCCTTAAAATACATTTACTATGACTTGCGGGCCGGACGGGGCCGGGAGGGTTTCCAGCTGCTCCAGCAGGCGGTACAGGATGGGGACGCCGACGCCTGCTGCCTGCTGGCCCGGTGCGTATATGGGCCGGAGTATACATGGCCCGGACACGATTTCCCGGTGGATGAGCAGGCGGGGGACGAGCTGATGCGCCGTTCGGTGCTGGGGGGAAGCGCCATCGGGACGCTGCTGTCCCTGCGGTGCGGCGTGATGGACCGGCAGCTGGCCCGGGTCATGCCCCTGAGCTTCCAGGAGGCTTTTGATACCGTTCTGGACAAGGCCAAGAATGGGGAACCCCTTTGTCAGATGATCATCGGCAACTCGTATTATTGGGGGGATTTCCCGGAAATTCAGGGCAAAACCCGAGAGGATTTTGACAGCGACGATGCAGTGGAGGATTACCTGCGGGAAAATTATGCCAAGTGCGAGGACTGGCTGTGGAGGGCCCTGCGCAGCGGAATCTCCAGCGGCGGCGTCAACCTGGCCAATTTCTATCGGAAGGGAAAAGAAGGACTTATCTCGCCTCGGCCGGAAAAAGCCATCGAGGTGTACCGCTATGGAGCGGAGAAGGGGTATCCGAGTTATTTCTTCTACTATGGCAACGAACTCTATGACCAGGGAAAGAAGGAGGAGGCCTTTGACCTCTACCGCAGGGCGGCGGAAGCGGGGGAGCCCCGGGCCTTCTTCTGGGCGGGCTACTCCTATGAGCTGGGCGAAGGGGTGCCCAAGGACAACGCCCGGGCTGCCCAATATTATCAGCAGGCTCTCTCGGCTCCCATCCAAGAAAAAGAGAACCCCGCCAACCGGCTGGGTATGTGCTATTATGATGGGCGTGGCGTGGAGCAGGACTACGCCAAGGCCTTCCAGCTTTTGAAATGGGCGGAGGACCACGGCGGACCGGCCATGCTTTACTACCTGGGGGCCTGTTACGCCAACGGTCAGGGGACCCAGCAGGACTATGCCAAGGCCTTTACCTACCTGAAGCGGATCGACTGGAACTGCCATCCCGGATTTTATCTCTTGGGTAAGATGTACTGCAATGGCCTGGGTGTGCCGGAGGACATTGCCAAGGGGGTGGAATATTTCCAGAAGGCCAGCGAGGTGCCGGAAGCTAAAGAGGAATTGAAACACTACAAAAAGACGTTCTTTGGCAAGTGGGTGCGGCGGTAAAACAGCAGCTCCCTCAGAGAGAAGGGGATGAACCGGATTTTGGGAGAACTTCCCGCCGCAGACCGGGAGCAGGCACGCTGACTGCCCGGAGAAAATTTTGCTCTGTTGCTGCACAGGATGAACCTTGCACGGAATTTGGGTTCGATCCGCTGAATGTTTTGGAAAGTTCCTGCCTCTGTGTTATAATAAGAAAAAGTTCTTTGGTGCAGGAGGGGAGCCCATGCTGCGGCAGATTCAATATTTTCAGGCGGTGGTGCGGAACAACAGCTTCTCTGAGGCGGCGGAAGAGTGCCATATCTCCCAGTCTGCCATCTCCCAGCAGGTCCAGGCGCTGGAACGGGAGCTGGGGTTTCTTTTGCTGGAACGTAAAAATCGCAAGTTCACCCTCACCCCGGCGGGGGAGTATTTCTACCACAAGAGCCTGATCCTGGTGGCCGACTATGAGCGGATCTGCCGGGAGGCCGGCCGGATCGCCCGGGGCAAAAACGCCAGCTTACGGGTCGGCTACCTGCGCAGTTACAGCGGCCGGGAGTTTTACCGTGCTGTCGAACAGTTCGCCAAAAAATACCCCGACGTGGAGCTTGAGATCCGCTATGGAAACCACGAAGAACTCTATCGGATGCTTCAGGAAGAACAGGTAGATCTCGCCCTGAACGACCAGCGCCGGGCCTTCTCGGATGCCTTTGTGAACCTCATCCTGACCACCGCGGACAGCTCGGTGGAACTGTCCGCCCACAGCCCCCTGGCGGCCCTGAAAGAGATCGAGCCCAGGGAATTGAAGAATCTGTCCTGTATCCTGGTAGCCTCCAAAGAGCAGCAGGAGACCGAGCGGGAATATTACCGGGAGATCGTCGGTTTCCCGGGAGAGTTTCTCTGTGCCGAAACCTTGGAAGCGGCCCGTCTGCTGGCCGTCAGCGGGCGGGGCTTTCTTCCGGTGGAGGGCAGCGGCGCTGTGGACAACACGGATGGTGGTCTTGTGCGCATTCCCCTGGTGCGGGGAGGAAAACAGATTACCCGCAACTACTGCGCCTTCTGGAAGAAGGACAATTCCGGCTACTATGTGGAGACCTTCGCCGAGATTTTAAAACAGCAGTATCAAAGAAAGAACCCATGAAGTAAACTTGTTTTCAAATGGCCTTCCTGAAGCAATTCGGGAAGGCTTTTGTATTAGAAAAACTTATTGAATACCCCTGAAAGCGAAATTGATTCCCGGCTGGGCGGATTCTATAATAAGGGCGCAAAGAAAAGATCCCAGCCCGGCGTTCTCAAAACGGAGATGCTGGGGCCAGTGTGGGCGAAAGGAAGGGAGAACCAATGGCAAAACTGATTGCGTTTTATTCCCGGGCCGGCGAGAACTATTTTGGCGGCCAATACCGCCGGGTTGCGGTGGGCAACACCGAAAAAGCTGCAAAGCAGATTGCGGCGCTGACCGGTGCGGACCTGTTCAAGATTCAGCAAAAGGTTCCCTATGCGGAGGACTACGAGACCTGCATCCGCCAGGCCAAGGCAGACCAGCAGGCAAAAGCGCGGCCGGAACTGGAAGCGCTCCCGGACAGCCTTGCGGGCTACGACGAGATCTATCTGGGTTACCCCAACTACTGGGGCGATCTGCCCATGGCGGTTTACACCTTCCTGGAAGCCTTTGACTGGACGGGCAAAACCATCCGCCCCTTTTGTACCCATGAGGGCAGCGGCCTGAGCGGAACCGAGCAGAAGATCGCTCAGGCGGCCAAAGGCGCAGAGATCGCCCCGGGGCTGGCCATTCTGGGCAGCCGGGTGGAGGAAGCCGGGAAAGAAATCAAACGCTGGGCAATGGCTCGATGAGCCGGAAAGGCAAGAGGCAGATGGAAAAACGAACGCTTGGAAAAACCGGCTGGCCGGTGGCGCCTGTGGGGCTGGGATGCATGGGCGTTTCTCATGCGTATGGAACCGCTGTGGACCGAAAAGAAGCGGTGAACACCATCCGCGCTGCTGTGGAAATGGGCTACGACTTTTTTGACACAGCGGAATGCTATACCGGCGTGAACGCCGACGGAAGCACTTCCTACAACGAGGAGATCGTGGGCGAGGCGCTCCGCCCGGTGCGGGATCAGGTGATCCTTGCCAGCAAATTCGGCGTGACCCATGCAGGGGACCATCTGGTGATGGACAGCCGCCCGGAAACCATCCGCAAATCGGTGGAGGGCAGTCTGAAACGCCTTGGCGTCGAGGTGATCGACCTGTACTACCAGCACCGGATCGACCCCAATGTCCCGCCCGAAGTGGTGGCCGAAACCATGGCCGAGCTCATTCAGGAGGGCAAGATTCGGAGCTGGGGCATCTCAGAGACCACCGAGGACTATCTGCGCCGGGCTCATGCGGTCTGCCCGGTCACCGCGATTCAGAACCGGTACAGCATGATGGCCCGCTGGTATGAAAACCTGTTCCCGGTGGTGGAAGAGCTGGGGATCACCTATGTGGCTTTCAGCCCTCTGGCCAACGGCATCCTGACCGGGGCATACACCGCGGGCAGCAAGTTTGCACAGGGAGACTTCCGCAACGATATGCCCCAGTATCAGCCCGAAGCGGAGGAAAACAACCGCCGCCTGCTGGACCAGCTCCAGCGTCTGGCGGCCGAAAAGAACGCGACACCTTCCCAGATTTCCCTGGCCTGGATGCTCTGCAAAAAGCCATATATCCTGCCGATCCCGGGCAGCCGTAAAATCGAGCGCCTGCGGGAGAACCTGGCCGCTGGGGAGATCACTCTCTCGAAAGAGGAAATCCAGACCATTGACCGCCTGCTGGATGGGATGAAGTTTGAGGTGTTCGGCGGTCACAGCGCAGCGAAAAGCTGACCGGTATTCGCTGAAAGGGCAGTTGGCATCAGGACATGAAAGGAGAATCCCCATGAACGATTTTATCTTCCAGAACACCACCCGGGTTTATTTTGGGAAAAACCAGCTTTCCCACCTGCCCGAAGAGCTCAGCCGCTGGGGCAGCCGGGTGCTGCTGGTCTACGGCGGGGGCAGCATCAAAAAGACTGGCCTCTATACCCGGGTGATGGCTGTGCTGAAACCGGCGGGAATCCAGGTCTGGGAGCTGCCGGGGGTAGAGCCGAACCCCCGCCACACCACCGTCAACCGGGGCGCGGCCCTCTGCCGGGAAGAAAACATCCAGGCCCTGCTGGCTGTGGGCGGCGGCTCCTGCATCGACTGCGCCAAAGCGATTGCAGCGGCGGCCTGCTGCGGCGGGGATGTCTGGGATCTTGTGGAGGGCAAAGCGCCGGTCTCTCAGGCGCTGGCCGTGATTGCCATGCCCACCCTGGCTTCCACCGGCAGCGAGATGGATAAGAGCTGCGTCATCTCCAATCTGGAAACTGCGGAAAAGAAGGGGCTTTCCAGCGAGCTGCTCCGGCCCCGGGCAGCCTTCCTGGACCCGACCAATACCCTGACGGTGGGGCCCTTCCAGACAGCCTGCGGCGGGTTTGATATCATGACCCATTTCCTCGAGCTGAACTACTTCACAAAGGCCCAGAAGTACCCCATGCTGCAGGGGGTCATTGAATCGGTCCTGCACACGGTTGCCCAGGATCTGCCGGTGGTGCTGGCCCAGCCGGACAACTACGCCGCCCGGGCGGACCTTCTCTGGGCGGCCAGCTGGGCGCTGAACAGCTTCTGCGGCAGCGGTCAGCGGCAGGCCGCCAGCTGCCACAGCCTGGAACATGAGCTTTCCGCCCGGTACGACCTGACCCACGGGCTGGGTCTGGCCATCCTCTTCCCCCGCTGGATGGAGTACCTGCTGGCCCGGGATAAAACGGTGGCCGGGGATTTTGCCCGGTTCGGCACCGCCGTCCTGGACTGCCCGCCCGCAGCCGATCCGGAGGCCGGCGCGAAGGCAGCCATTGAGGCCCTCAAGAAATTCCTGTATGAGGCGCTGGGCCTCAAGAGCAGCCTTTCGGCCTGCGGCATCGACGGCAGCTGCTTTGAAGAGATGGCCCGGGCAGCCTGCCATGGCGGGGTCATAGATGGATACCGTCCCCTGACCGTTCAGGACGCGGAAGCCATCTACCGGATGTGCCTGTAAAAGGAGGAAAATTTCCATGACCGAATTTGCCAAGCAGTACCATGAAAAAATGTTCCCCGGGTATCACTCCGCTTTCCTGGAGACCGACCCGGAGTTCATCGAGCGGTTCGACAATTTCGCCTTTGACGAGGTCATCAACGAGCCGGGCCAGGGGTTGGATGACAAGACACGCTTCATCGCAATTCTGGCGGTCCTTTTGGGCTGTCAGGGAATTGAGGAATACCGGGGGATGCTCCCGGCGGCCCTCAACTTTGGGGTCACGCCGGTGGAGATCAAGGAGATCACCTACCAGGCAGTGGCCTATCTGGGAATCGGGCGGGTGTTCCCCTTTCTGAAAGCCAACAACGAGTTTTTCGCGGCCAAAGGCATCGCCCTGCCTCTTGAAGGGCAGGCGGCCACCACGCCGGAACAGCGGCTGGAGGCAGGCGCGGCGGCCCAGGTGGAAATCTTCGGGGAAGGGATGCGGAATTTTTATGCCTCCGGCCCGGAGGAGACCCGCCACATCAACCGCTGGCTGACCGACAACTGCTTCGGGGATTATTACACCCGCACCGGCCTGACAGCTCGCCAGCGGGAGATGATCACCTTCTGTTTCCTGGCTGCCCAGGGCGGCTGTGAACCTCAGCTGACCTCCCACGCAGCGGCCAACATCCGGCTGGGCAACGCCCCGGCCTTTTTGGTCCGGGTCGTCTCCCAGTGCGTGCCCTACATCGGCTATCCCCGCAGCCTGAACGCCCTGCGCTGCGTCAGCGAAGCGGCAAAAGCACAGAAATAAAGGGGAGAAGGACCGGAACCTGTGAAAACCTGGTTCCTCCGCTTTTCCTGGGCAAATCCTTGTGAAGGAAATTTTGCAGGCATAAAAAAGATTGACATTCTTTGCCCCAGGGTATATACTGCTCACATCAAAAACTTTTGATGTGAGGTAAGGGCCCGGTGACGATCTATCAGGAACAGGCAAAGGTGTTCAAAGCACTCTGCGATCCCAAGCGGCTCGCCATTCTGGAACAGCTGCGGAGCGGCGAGAAATGCGCCTGTGTTCTGCAGGAACTGCTGGATCTGACCCAGTCGGGGCTGTCCTATCACATGAAGATTCTCTGTGATTCCGGGATCGTCAGCAGCCGTCAGGAGGGGAAATGGACCCATTACCGGCTGAGTTCCTCCGGCAGGGAAAAAGCCGTGGAGCTGCTGAAAAAACTGACCACCCCGGAAGCAGAGCAGGGGAGTGCCTGCGGCTGCCGCAGATAAAAACGCCATCTGAAACAGGATGGCGTTTTATCTGGCAGTTCACATCAAAATATTTTGATGTATTTATCCGCAAATCAAGATGGGAGGTTCTGGTTATGAACATCTGGGCATTCATACAAGACCAATTGCTCGGAATGCAATGGCTCAACCAGCTGATTGGATCGGGATTGTCCGCCCTGGGGGTGGACGGAACAAGCCGAATCGGAGGCAGCATTCAGTTTTTCCTTTACGATGTGCTGAAAATCACGGTGCTGCTCTGCGTTCTGATTTTTGTGATTTCCTACATCCAAAGCTATTTTCCGCCGGAGCGGAGCAAGCGCATTCTGGGCGGCTTTCACGGGATTTGGGCAAATGTGGTCTCTGCCCTTCTGGGAACGGTGACGCCTTTCTGTTCCTGCTCGTCCATTCCGTTGTTCATCGGATTCACAAGCGCAGGGCTTCCGCTGGGGGTGACCTTCTCCTTTTTGATCTCCTCCCCCATGGTGGACCTTGGCAGTCTGGTTCTGCTGATGGGCATCTTTGGCGCCAAGGTGGCGGCGGTCTATGTGGTCTTGGGGCTTATGATCGCGGTCATCGGCGGAACAATGATCGAGAAGCTGAAGATGGAAAAGTATGTGGAAGGGTTCATCCTTTCGGCCGGCGGTGTGGATCTTGAATCCCCTGAGCTGACCGTAAAAGAGCGGCTTTCCTACGCAAAAGAGCAGATGACCGGCACCTTCAAGAAGGTGTTCCCCTATATCCTGATTGGCGTGGGGATCGGCGCAGTGATCCACAACTGGATTCCTGAAAGCTGGATCGAAGCGATACTGGGCAGCGACAACCCCTTTGGCGTGGTGCTGGCAACCCTGGTGGGAATCCCGATGTACGCGGATATTTTCGGCACCATCCCGGTTGCGGAGGCTCTGCTTTCCAAGGGAGCGCAGCTTGGAACGGTCCTGTCCTTTATGATGGGGGTTACGACCCTTTCGCTGCCCTCGCTCATTATGCTCCGCAAAGCTGTAAAACCCAAACTGCTGGCACTCTTCATCGGAATTTGTACAGCGGGAATCATTTTGGTGGGTTATCTGTTCAATGCGATGCAAGCAATCTTGCTTTAATTTTTAGGAGGTATTTTATAATGGGACTGTTTGGAAAGAAAAACGACGAGCGCAAAACCTGCTGCTGCGCAGGCAGCTGTACGCCGGAGGCAATGGCTGGTGCAGAAGCCGCCAAAAAGTCGATGGGGGTCAAGGTGCTGGGCTCCGGCTGTGCAAAGTGCAATGCACTGGAAGCGGCTGCCCGGGAAGCATTGGAGGAGCTGGGGATGGATACCACCATTGACCATGTGACCGATTTTGCCCAGATCGCGGCCTATGGCGTGATGAGCACCCCGGCCCTGGTGGTGGACGGAAAGGTCGTGTCTTACGGCAAGGTCCTGAAAAAGGAAGAGGCCAAGGCGCTGATCGAGAAAGCGAGAGGATGAGGGATGGAGTCTAAACCCAGAGTTGCGTTTGTCTGTGTCCACAATTCCTGCCGGAGCCAGATCGCCGAGGCCCTCGGGAAGCATTTGGCCGCAGACCTGTTTGAGAGCTATTCCGCCGGAACGGTGGTCGTGCCCAAAATCAACCAGGACGCCGTTCGCTTGATGAAACAGATCTACCACATCGACATGGAGCAGACGCAGTACAGCAAGCTGACTTCGGAGCTTCCGCCGGTGGATGTTGTGGTGACTATGGGCTGCAATGTGAGCTGCCCCAGCCTGCCCTGCAAACATCGGGAGGACTGGGGTCTGGAGGACCCAAGCGGAAAGGACGATGAAACCTATCGCGCCTGTATTGC
>CALXGY010000021.1 GCA_944387955.1 uncultured Faecalibacterium sp.
TCCACGGCCATGGGCCAAACGCCCATCTGCCCTGCATCGATGACCTGCTGAACCTGCTGCGGCCCCCCAAATACCGGCTGGGCCTGCAGGTTTCCACCCTGCCCGAGAGGGCTTTCCAGGGCCGCGAGGCAGAACTCCAGGAAATAGGCCGCCGGCTGGCCAGCGGCCAGAAGCCGGTGGTCCTCTGGGGGTTCGGCGGCATGGGCAAAACCGAGCTGGCCATCGAATACGGCCGGCGCAGGCTGGCCCAGGAGGCCGGCCAGGTTTACTTTGTGCGGTTTGCCGGCAGCTTTGCGGACACCCTCACCGGGCCGGTGGCAGATGCCGCCAGCGGGTACAGCAAAATTGACCCCGTCACCCAGAAGGCCAAGTCCAAAGAGTGCGTTTTGGACGAAATCCTGGACCATCTGAAAGAGCTGGGCCCGGACGATCTGCTGATCATCGACAACGTGGACAAGGCCGGCAGCGATTTTGCCGCCCTGACGGCGGATAGTGCTTACACCCGGCTGTGTGCCCTCCCGGTCCGGCTGCTTCTGACCACCCGTTCCGAGCAGATCGGACAGATGGAGGTCCGCAGCCTGGACCTTCAGGCCCTGCGCGCCATCATGCGCAAATTTTACCCCGCTGAGGATCAGACCCTGGACCCCCTGATCGAGGCGGTGGGCCGCCACACCCTGACGGTGGAGATCATGGCCCGTATGCTGAAAGCGGACCGGCAGCTCACCCCCCAGCAGCTGCTGGCCCGGCTGCACCAAACCGGCGCCCTGAACCGCCCCGACGACATCCCCGTCGCCACCCAGAAAGACCGCAGCCTCCCCGGCGCCGGAGAGAAAAAACGCATCTACGAGCATCTGCGAATTCTCTTTGACTGCACCGGCCTTTCCCGCCAGGAGAAGATGCTGCTGCGCCACGCCTTTTTGATCCCGGACCAGGGAATGGATTCCGCCCTGTTCTGCGCCTGCGAGGAGCGGGCCGCAGCGGCGGCTCTGGACCATCTCATCGAGCTGGGCTGGGTTCAGGAAACCCAGGCGGAAGAGCGGGTTCTCACCATACACCCCCTGGTGCAGGAGGTGGTTTGGAACGAGCTTGCACCCAATGAAAAAAAACTGTCGTTTGTTTTTAGGCCGTCTTTGGTCTGTGTGCAATCCAGATTACCATTACAACGCCCGTCTTTTAACCCAGGCTGCCCTCTGCCTGGAAAAAACGGTTCACACACTCCCTCTTGCATATGCTGCGGCTGCTGACTATTTGGATAAAGCCGGCGTTATTTGGGATGCTCTTGGAAACTTGCAGAACGCACTGGAGTTCTTACAAAAAGCATTGGAAATCCGTGAAAATTTCCTGCCATCCAACCAAAAAGACCTTGCAAAAAGTTACTTTCATACGAGCTGCGCTTGGGATGATTTGGGAAATTTTGAAAAATCCAGCGAGCTCCTTGACAAATATGATGCGCTCTCTGAGGAAGGGCCGCTCACTCCTTATTTTTATGACAACAACAAATATTGGAAATTCTTACGGACACCCCATACTCTGAATGATGAATTGAAGTTCTGGCAAAATCTCCTCGAGGAAAAGAGAAATCAGCTGTCACCCAATCATCCGCTATTGGCTGACTATTTCGATTGGATGGCCCGGGTTTGGGATGATCTGCAACGCCCTGACAAAAAGCTGGAAGCTTACCAGCAGGCTTTAAACATCCGGGAAAGTGTTCTTCCTCCCGTCCACCCTGATTTGGCAAGGAACTACTACCACATTGCCATCTCTTTGGAAGAACAGGGTGATTATCAAAACACTTTGAAATTTATTAAAAAAGCGTTCCAGATCCAAAAACAATACTGGTCTGTGAGCCATCCAGACCAATTCAACATTCTTGCCCAGATTGAAGATGCACTCCAGCACGCGGGAGATGCTTTCAACCCGGTGGCCTTTTTTGACAGTCTTCCGCCGCCGGACGAGTCCATTTGGGATATGTATGATACCCTTTTCGCCGGCAGCTGGTATGATTTGAGGCACCCTAAAAAATCCCTTGCCTTCCGAAAAAGGGTCCTGCAGGATTCAAACAACCATGATGCAGCGCGCAGCCTGGAACTGGCTTCTGATTATAACTATCATGGATGCTCTTTGGGCAAAGAAGGCAATTATCAGCAGCAGCTGGATCTTTGCCAGGAGTCCCTTTCGATCCGAAAAGAATTTCTTCCTCCCGGGCATCCCCTCATCTTAAAAACCCTGGAAAATCTGATCGACGCCTGTGATAAGCTGGGTGACCTGGAGCAGAAAGCCAAATACCAGGAAGAGCTGGACGCCGCCCTGGGGGATCAGAACAAGTCCGACTGACCTTTTCCCTGGCCGGCGGCAAAACCGGAGGCCGGCCTGGGGCGGGTGTGCCGGCATCCATCCAGAGCGGTCCCTACCACCCAAAGGAGAACCTGTATGAATCCATCTTTTTCCGAACTATTCACCGCTGCCGCCTGTGTGTGCGGCACCTTTCACACCCACCGCGGCAGCCCCTGCGAGGACGCCTGGTTCATGGCCGCAGACGACACCCACCGCACCATCGTCCTGTGCGATGGCTGCAGCACCGCATCCCAGGGCGCTGCCGCGGCCCGCATCGTCTCCCAGACGGCAGGGGCCATCCTCCACCAGAACTTTGCCGCCTATCTGTACAAAGATCCCCTGGCCATCCGGGTGGAAGCGGCCCGCGCCGTGGAAGCTGCCCTCACCGGTTGGGCCCGTCAAAACCAGATCGAAGCCCGCCAGCTGGCCGCCACCCTTGTGGCCGCCTCCATGGACCGGGAAGGCCGGTTCGTCTGCCTCCACATGGGGGACGGCGGGATTTTGGGCCAGTCCGCCGGGTCAAAGCAGATCCTGCGGGTTTCCCTGCCCGAAAACCGTCTGGGCTCCCGCCAGACCTACCTGACCATGAACTGCTCCATGGCCAGGCACCTGCGCATTTGCCGGCAGACCTCCTCTGATCTGGAAAGCCTTCTTTTGTACACAGACGGCCTGGAAATTTCCCCCCGCGCCCCCTTTGCGCCCTGGATGGAACAGCTGCTCTCTTCCGGCACCCAGGACCAGCTGGAGGGATATCTGTCCTCCCGGCCTTTTGTGGACGATGCCAGCGCCGCCCTGCTCCGGGTGGTTCCAAAAAAGGAATCTCCTTTTTCCGAACCCCCTGTGTTACACTGAGCCAAAAGAATCTTTCACCCCAACAGGAGGGACCCATCCATGCCGTATGACCACAGTTTAACCCAGCAGGCCCAGGAAGTGATGAACACTTCCATCCTTTCCCGCATCCAAAAAATCAACGAGAACGAAATGAACGCCCTGTATGCCAAAAGCCGCCCTGACTACGCCGCCCTGCGGCGGTTTCTGCTGGACACCTCCACCCTCACCAGCCCCGGCTTTGTGCTGCGCCGCTACATCCAGACCAAATTTCCCCACTTTTTGACCGACGCCCAGGACAACCTCCTGTGCCTGGGGGTGGATTACACCGATCTGACCCGCACCGCCAACGTCCCCTGGGAGAAGGACGGCTCCACCGCCATTGTCGACCAGGTGGCCAAAAAGCTGGCCCATATCTGTGCCCAAAACCACAAGCAGAAC
>CALXGY010000022.1 GCA_944387955.1 uncultured Faecalibacterium sp.
GGAATACCAGCGGCTGTTGGGCTGGTCGGCGTTTCGGGCGATGACCTCCAGGGTGTTCTCCCCCGCAAAGTCCAGCAGCCCGGTCAGATCCACATAAAAATTGGTGTAGCCGTAGGGGCGGAAGGCCAGCTTCCGGCCGTTGAGCCAGACCTCGGCGTTGTGGTACACCCCTTCAAACTCCAGCACCAGGTGCTGCCCCTGCCAGCCGGCTTCGGGGCGGAACACCTTGCGGTAGAGGTAGTCAAAGCCCTCATACCAGCCGGTGTTGGTGCCCCCCGGGGCGGTCTCGCTTTTGGGTTCTGCCAGCATGGCATCGTGGGGAATGCGCACCGGGACCCCCGGGCCGTCCTCCTCCAGATGGCGGCAGGTCCAGCCGTCCAGGAAAGAAATCGCTCTCATAAAATGATCCTCACTTTTTTCCAAATGGCACAGTTCCCGCCCGAAACCCGGGCGGGAGCTGCATCCAGGGCGGCCGGTTCAGCGATTTACAGCGCCGGGCCGCGGTTGCTTGTTCAGAGATCCTCGGAGAAGGCCGCGGCAATGCCGCACACGATGCCCACAAGCTCCAGCACCAGTCCGACGATGGAGATGTGCAGGGCGGTCTCCTCTGCGGCGGGATAGTTGACCGGGATGAAGTAGACATCCGCCGCCAGGCTCACCCGCAGCAGCGCAAAGAAGGCAAAGCCTGCGATCAGCAGCACCGTGCCGGCCATGGTCAAAAGGTCCACCGCCACGGCGGGCAGCTTTGCGCGCCCCAGGGCCGCCGCAGCCAGCGCCGCCGCACCCGCCCCGGCGCACAGGGCCGGAGCGAGGCTGACGCTGGAGGAGGCAAGATACCCGGTGCAGGAGGTGTACAGGTAGACCGCAAGGCCCAAAAGACCGGCGATCGCCGCTGCCCAGAGCAGCCCGGCAGCGCCCTTTGTTTTGTTGGTCATATCAGATCTCCTCCTTCTTTTTCTGGGTCACCGAGAACACATACAGCGCCGCGCACAGCACCGTCGCTGCGCCGAAGCCGTAAATGCCCGCCTTGTAGCTGGTCCGCCACCAGGTGTTCACCTGCACGGTGTGGGTGGTGGAGTTGACGCCGTTCATCGCGGCGGAGTTTGCCAGCGCGTAGAGCAGATAGTGGCAGTTCTCACGGATGGCCTCCAGCATGTCGCGGTCGCCGCTGAGAGCCTCGCCGCTCCAGTAGGTGATCTCCTCGCTGATGCCGAAGCCGCAGAAGGCGGTGGTGCCGGCCAGGATGGACTCCTTGGGCGCAGCCTTGAGGGAAACGCCGGTGAAGTCGGTGACGTTGTAGCCGTTGAAGTCCCATTCCTCCCGCATGTTCTGGACCATGACACCCCGGTTGGCACTGGGGGCCACCGCGCCGATGCGGTTGTAGGAGGTCATGACGCCCAGAGCGCCCAGCTGGTAGGTATCCGCCTTTTCGGGGTCGTTCTCAAAGGAGGCGGGCTTGCCGTTGGCCTCGAAGGCCTGCTGCAGGCCGCGCAGTTCCAGCTCCCGGGCCTTCTGCTCGTTCATAAAGACTGCGATGCCGGAGCGGTTGATCTCCTGGTCGTTGAAGGCGGCGTGCTTGATGTTGACCAGGGTTCCCTTGGACTGTGCGCCCTGCACCACCGCGCTGCCGATGTAGCCGGTGAGGATGGGGTCCTCGGAGTAGTACTCCGCGCCGCGGGAGTTGTAGGCGTGGCGGTGGATGTTCATGCCGGGGCCGATCATGATGGGCAGGTTGAGAACCAGGGTGCTCTCGCCCAGGATGATCTCGCCCTTTTCATAGGCCAGTTCCTTGTTCCAGCTGTATGCGATGTTCTGGGGCGAGGGGATGACGCGGGTGCCGTAATCGTACTCGGCCGCGTCCGCATAGGGCACGCCCTGGTAAGAGCCCTCGGTCAGATAGTGGGAGTCCGAGCCGCCGGGGCCGTCGTCCGAAGCGTACTGCAGCAGGCCCACCGACTCGATGGCGGCGATGTTGTGGAAGGCGTTGGCCGCAAAGTTCAAGAATTCATCCACCGTCACCTTGTTGAGCAGCTCTTCCCAGCGGGGATCGTCAAAGTCGGCTCCCTTGAGGTCGTTGAGGGTCAGGGTGCTGGTGGTGTCGCCAAAGATGATGTCCGAGGTGTCCTCACCGGTGGCGATGGGGATCAGGTCGTTGGACAGCAGCCGGGACAGGTTCTCATCCGCTGCAAGGCCGCTGATGGTGGTGGGGAAGGTGTCGTCCCAGTCGCTGCGGGACAGGTAGGTCACGGTGCCGGGCAGGAAGGCGTTGATGTCGGTGGCGTAGTCGCCCTCAGACAGGGCGTTGGTGATCTCCACCCCTGCCTTGCTCACCGAGAAGGTATCGGCGTCCACCTCGCCCTCCCAGGTCCACTGGTAGGTCTTGGCGGCGTCGCCCTCGGCGGTCATGCCGTCCGCCGTGGTTTTGCCCTGGGCGGCCAGGATGTTGTTCAGCGCGTCGTGGGCGTCCTCACCGATGGCGAAGTAGTAGTCGCCCGGGTCCAGGATGTAGGTCTTGGCGTTTTCGGAGTCGTAGCTGGCCAGGTTCGCCAGATCCACCTCCATGGTGATGGTCTGGCTCTCGCCGGGCTGGAGGGTCTGGGTCTTTTCAAAGTCCATCAGCTGCACGGCAGACTTCTCGATGTGGTACTGCTTGTCGTAGTCGGTGTAGGGAGACTGGGCGTAGAGCTGGACCACCGCTTTTCCGGCCACGCTGCCGGTGTTGGTGGTGGTGACGGTCACGGTGGCGGTCTTTTTGTTGCCGGGGATCTCCACCGAGTCCAGGGTCTGCTCAAAGGTGGTATAGCTCAGGCCGTAGCCGAAGGGATAAACCACCTCGTTTGCATAGTCCCATACGCCGTCGGCTGTGGCAACGGTGCCGTCGGCATTTGCATAAGTACCGGCCGAAGCCTCGGCGCCGCCGTTGCCCAGCACGATATCCGCATAGCGGGTCTCATAGTACCGGTAGCCGGTGTAGATGCCCTCGGCCTCGATCAGGTAGGAGTTGACGTTAGCCGCCTCGCTGAAATCGGAAGCATTGGCCCAGGGGATGTTGCCGTAGTTCTGCATGGCAGGGGCCAGAGCGGTGTTCTTTGCGAAGGTGTCGCCCAGATGGGCCGACGGGGAGACGGTGCCGTTGAGCAGGTCCGCCACGCCGTAGAAGCCGTAAGCGCCGGGGAAGCCGATCCACAGGATGGCGTCGATCTCGGGGTCCTCCTCGAGGTTTGCAATCTCCATGGGGTTGGCGGCGTTGATGAGGACGATGACCTTGTCAAAGTTGGCCTTGGCCTCCTCAATGATGGCCATTTCCTCCTCGCTCAGGCTCAGGATGTTGCCGGTCACGGTGGAGACCCCTTCCGCCAGGCCCTCGGCGCCGGGATAGTAGCCGTCGCCGTTCTCACCGCCGGGACGGCCTACCACCACGATGGCGGCGTCCGAATACTCGGCGTAGTCCTGGTCAAAGTTCGGGTTCAGAGCCCGCAGCTCCTCCAAGGTCAGCTCGCAGGGGTCCTTGTAGGAGGTGATTTCGGCGTACTCGGGCAGGATGCCGCCGCCGAACTGGGGCACGCTCCACTGCTTGTCTGCGAAGTAGGCCTCGTAGGCTGCGAGGGTGGAGGGGTTGAGCTGGAAGCCCCGCTCTGCAAAGGCGTCAAAGATCTGGACGGTGGATTTGCCGTCGGTCACGCTGCCGCCGCTGTTGCTGTAAACCGGCGCATAGCTGCGGATGCCCAGCAGGGTGATCTTGGCGTCGCTGGACAGCGGCAGCGCGTCATTCTCATTTTTCAGCAGCACATAGGTCTCCTGAGAGGCGCGGATGGCGAACTCCCGCAAACCCTCGTAGGCTTCCTGTGCCGTTTTGAAATCGGACTGATAGGTCCAGGCGTCCTCTTCGTTTTCGGACGCTTCGGTGACGGTGGTCTGGCTGCGGGTCCCGAAGAACGCATCCACCGAGGTGCGATAGGTCTCCAGGATGGTACCGGCCATCAGCGACACTGCCAGGAGCAGCGCGCACAGGACGGTCAATCCGCGCCAGAGATTGGTTTTTCTCAACATGTTCTTCCTCCTTTTTCTGTTTGAGCCGCGTCCCGGCCGCACCGCTGCCGGCGGGGCGCTCGTCTGAGAACAGACTATCCCGCGCAGTCCTATTTCACAATAATTTTTTCCCGAACTGTTCTTTTTTTATCTCAAACTGCACACTGTACGAAAAAAGCTCCGCCCGCAGGCAGAGCTTTTGAAGCTTATTTTTCCGGCGCCGGGAGCAGCACCGCCAGGCGGAACACTCCGTTTTCCGCCCGGATGGACACCGCGCCCCCATATTTTTCGGCGATCATGCGGATGCTCTTGACCCCAAAGCCGTGGCAGCTCTTGTCCGCCTTGCTGGTTTGGGGCAGGCCATCCGCAAAAGAGAGCTCGCCGTCGTAGAAATTCTCCACCCGTACCGACACCAGCGCCTCTTCCCGCAGCACCCGGACGCTGACGGCCCGGCGCTCAGGGTCCGCCACCCGGCTGCAGGCCTCGATGGCGTTGTCGATGGCGTTGCCGAAGAGAGAATAGATGTCCGACGGCTTCAAAAAGTCCAGGGCCGCCCCGTCGGCGTTGCAGTCAAAGCAGATCTGCTTTTTTTCGCACAGCAGGGTTTTTTCCACCACCAGCAGATCCAGCGCCTCGCTGCCGGTCTTGGCGGCGGCATCGTAGATGGAGATTGCCCGGTTCAGCTCCTCGATCTCGTCCGAGGGGATGCGGGAGCCCAGCATGGCAATCTGGTTTTTGATGTCGTGGCACTTGATGTTGATCTGCTCCACCGTCTCCCGGGAGATCTCCATCCGGCGCTTCTGTTCGTACAAAAGCTGGGTAAGGATGTCGTTGTCCCGCCCGGCGGCCAGGGTCTTGGTGATCTCACACTGCAAAAAGAGCAAAAACAGGCAGCTCAGAATGTCGAAGGAGCCAAAGGCCAGGGTGCCCGCTGCCCCCAGCAGCGGGCGGTACAGCTCAAAAACGTTCTGAAAAAAGTTGGTGGTCAGCTGCATTCCGATCAGCAGCGGCAGCACCGCCGAACGGGTCAGCGGCAGCGCGCCGCCTCCCTGCCGCAGCCGCCCGCCGAAAAACCAGGCGCTGGCCCAAAGACAGCCCACAAAGGCCGCCGTGTATACAGTTCCGCCCAGCCAGACCGGCAGCGGCCCCAGCATTCCAAGCCCCAGCTCAAAGAGATCCGCCGCCTTGTAGGCCATGTGCTGGGCGGCGCTGGCCGCTGTGACATAAAAAACCGCCTGGTTGACCTCGGCCGCACTGCACAGCCGCACACAGGGCACCCCCAGCACAAAGAACAGCACGCAGCGCAGGCTGGAAAGCCACAGCCCCTGCCACGGGATGAGCTGCCACAAAAGCGAAACCAGGAGCAAAAACCCGACGCACAGCCCCACCCGCAGCCCATACCGGGGGCGGCGCTCCATCCAGTGGGTGAACAGGAAGATGGCCAAAGACAGCTCCAGCACATACCCGTTTTGCTGGAAAAAGGTGAAGATCATCGAAGTGTTCATAAGATGTTCCCGCTCCCCATGGCCTCGGCCAGCTCGGCCAGAAAGCTCTTTTTGCGCGGGCGGCTGATGAGCAGCTCCTCGCCGTTTTTCAAAAGGACGCTGCTGCCCCGCACCATGGCCACATACCGGTAGTTGACCAGATAGCACTTGTTGCAGCGCAGAAAGCCCTTGCCGTGGAGCTTTTCCTCCACCTCGGCCAGGGTCCCCGCGCCGCCCAGGATCTCCGATCTTGTGTGGAACAAAAGCTTGTGCCCCTGTACCTCCACATAGCACAGCTCCCGCAGCAGCACCCGCTGATACCCGCTCTGCTGGGAAAGGAGGATGGAATCCAGATCTTCCTCGCAGCGGGCCACGGCCCGGCGGAGCTTGAGGGAAAACATCCCGTACTGCAAGGGCTTGATGAGATAATCCAGCGCGTCCACCTCGTAGCCCTTGAGGGCAAACTGGGCAAGGTTGGTCACAAAGATCAGCACGGCCCGCCGGTCCATCCCCCGCAGCCGCTCGGCCGCATCCATCCCATTGAGGCCGGGCAGGTCGATGTCCATAAACACCAGGTCGAAGGGGTCCTTGTACCGGTCCAGAAACTTCACGGCGTCCTCAAACCGGGTGATTTCAAATTCCTTCTGGTTTTCCTGCCCATAGCGTTCAAGATAGGCGGTCAGCTGTGCGGCAGCTGCCTCATTGTCCTCCACCACGGCGACCTTGATCATCCTTGCAACATCCTTTGCTGAGCGGCGCGCTCTGTTTTCCGGCGGCTCATCGCTTGGGAAAAGCCGCCGCCCTGATTGGGTCATTCAATTTATTATATTCGATTCGGCAAAAATTTACAATTCCTTCTCCTTCCCTTTTCTTTACGCGCAAACGGGCTGTTGCAAAATGCTTCACGGTCTGCACCACCCGACCAGGCTCCCTCGCCGAGGGAGCTGGCGAGCGAAGCGAGACTGAGGGAGTTACCTTAAAATCAAAAAGTATTGATGCCGCTTGGTGAATAATTCTGCCTATAACAGCATCAATACAGCCATCTTCTAAGGTAACTCCTTTTGCCGCTGCGCGGCACCGCCCGAGTTGCCGTTGCCTGAATTTTCGGCGGGCCTTGGGCGGCCCTTGAAAATTCAGACGGCGGCCCCAGCAATCTCTCCCTCAATCCGCCGCAGGCGGTGGTCGAGATT
>CALXGY010000023.1 GCA_944387955.1 uncultured Faecalibacterium sp.
GAGAAGATCGAGTTCTAAGAAGGAGGCAATCGAATATGTACGAAACCAAACCTTATTTCTACGGCACTGGTCGTCGTAAGGATTCCGTTGCCCGCGTTCGCGTCTACGCCGGCACCGGCAAGATCACGGTCAACGACCGCGAGCTGGACAACTACTTCGGTCTGGAGACCCTGAAGCTGATCGTCCGTTCTCCGCTGGTTCTGCTGGGCGTTGAGGATAAGTTCGACGTCGTGGTCCGCGTCAGCGGCGGCGGCGTTTCCGGCCAGGCCGGCGCCATCCGTCACGGCCTGAGCCGCGCTCTGCTGCAGCAGAGCGACGAGAACCGTCCTGTCCTGAAGAAGGCCGGTTTCCTGACCCGCGATCCTCGTATGAAGGAGCGCAAGAAGTACGGTCTGAAGGCTGCTCGCCGCGCTCCCCAGTTCTCCAAGCGCTGATTGGCCGTCTTACCGAATCTGTGCATTCAAAAGCCCCGGAAAACCTTGGTTTTCCGGGGTTTTTCTGTTTAACTCCTGTTTATAAAGGTTCGGACGGGTCATCCCCGGCCCTGGTCCAGCTCCCGGCAGAGAGCGAAAAAGGCCTCCCGGTCCTCAAGCAGTGCGCGGAGCCGGGCCAGCTCCCGGTCCCGGTCCGCGCTTTGGAGATAAAAGCGCAGATATCCGCCGGGGCCGTACTTTGCTTTGCAGTGTTCCCACACCCTCTGATGCTGCTGCTCAGGGGTGAGGGAGGGGAAATGGCTCCATCCATACTGCAGGCTCCGGCCGATCAGCCGCTCGGGGGTGTACTCCCGGTCCGCATCCGCCGCGATCTTCCCGTAAAGGGAGCGGGGCTCGGTCTGGGCCGAGGCCCGATGATCCTCCACCGCCTGGGCCATGAGCTCGATCTGCTGGGGAGAAAACCACCGTTTGAGGGCCGCATCCTCCCGCAGGATCTTGCCGGAAAAAAGGTGGTGCTCCTCTCTGCCCCAGGCAAGCCCCAGGTCGTGATAGGCCGCGATGACCTCCACCATGTCCGGGTCTGCGCCGTATTCTTCCGCCAGCGCCAGGGCGGCCCGGGTCACGTTTTCCGCGTGGGTCCGGTCGTGCCCCCCGTTAAACCGGTCGTACTGGGGGAGAATCTCCTGCTGGAGATAGCGTTTCAATTCCTGATCCATCTTCCATTCCTTTCCTTTTACAGCGCCAGCGGCGCGCCGTCCAGGGCGGCGGAAATCAGAGCATCCCCCTCATAGCAGAGCTTGAGGGAGAAGAAAGGGCGCTTTTGCTCCAAAAGGCGGAAAAAGATTTTGTCCCCCTCCCAGATGGGCAGGGCGGGCACCTTTTCTTTGGGCACCCATTCCAGAATCCCTTCGGCGCAGTCCTCCCCCCGGATCATCTGGCCGGTCCAGCGGTCGGCGGTGTACAGGTGCATGTACTCGCACACCCCGTCCAGCACAAAGGTCACGATGCCCCGGTACTGCCAGCTGGTCAGAGTCAGGCCGGTCTCCTCCCGCACCTCCCGCAAAAGGCACTCTTCGGGGCTCTCGCAGGGCTCGAACTTGCCCCCCACGCCGATCCATTTGTCGTGGTTGCAGTCCTGCTTTTTCTTGACGCGGTGGAGCATCAGCCAGGCGCCGTCCTTTTCCAGGTAGCACAGGGTGGTATTTTGTCCGGGGATCATGGGTTTGGCCTCCTTTTTCATACAAAGAACGCCCCGCCGGGCCCGGCGGGGCGTTCTGGTCTTTTTAGGATAACACGGCTGTGCTCAAAGCGCAAGGGCTCTCAGGCTTTGCGGCCCCGCCCGGCGGAGTTGAGCTTGCGGACCAGATCGTTCTGGTGCTTGCGCTGGGAGGGCGTCTGGGCCGGGGCCCGCTCCTGGGCAACGCCGGGGGCCAGCTGGGCCGCGCTGACGTCCACCCGCACCAGGTTCCACTCCTGGTTGCCGCCCGGCACCTCGTTCCAGATCTGGGCCTGGGCGCCGTTCGCGGTATTCATGCCCACAAGGTCGATGTACTTGTTGGCCAAAACGCTGCGAATCCGGGTGCGGCCGCTGCGGGTGGGCTCCAGCGCCCAGCACTGGCTCAGCCCGCTGGTGCGGGACCACTGGTGCAGCCAGGTGCCCTCCACCACGCCGCCATAGACCAGGTCGATCATCTTGCCGGTAAACCGGTTCTGGATGCGCCAGCAGCCGTCGCCGGCGTCCACAAACTTCCACTGCTGCCAGGGATGCCCGGCGTAGTCCCACAGCTGGATGAACGCGCCGTTCTCGGTATTGAAGTTTTTGACTTCCAAGACCTTGCCGTTGGGGGCTTTGATGATGTAGAATTCGTTTTCCAATAAAATGACCTGCGATGTCCGTGCCATGATCGGCATCTCCTTTCTTTCTCTTTTTGCCCGCCGCCCTGCATCGGCTGCCCGGGGGCGGAGAATATCCTATGACACTACTATAACATAGCAAAGCGTCCGGCGACAAGAATGCTTTTTGATAAAAAATACACAATTATTTGGTGAATTTGCCATCCGGCGCCAGCTGCACTGCATAATTTCAAAATCGAACCGGCGGAAAAGAGCGGGGGACTGTGCGCAATATGCGCACAAAATGCCCGGCCTGGGCCTGTTTTTGACCCGAAAAGCCTTCTTCGTCCATGGGGCGAGGACAGGGCCGGACCTTGCTGCTTTCGCATAATAAAGCAAAGCGATTTTCGGCGATTTACTTTAGTGATTATACTTTGATTCAGAATGTGCTTTAATTTGTTTCATTATCCGACCCATTGACTTTACTGGTTGGGTGCGGTATAGTAGGCTTGCAAGGCAGGGTGTACAGCCCTGCAAAAAGGGAATCAGGCGCGGGCGGCTGGGTGCCCGGCCTAAAGAATAAAAAGGAAGAAAGAAAGGCTCTCTGCGGAGCCGGAACAGTTTACTGGAGGTTTGGGTTTTATGTATTACTATGTTCTGGGTTGTGCGATCACTTGTCTGATCCTGTGCGGCATCGGCAGCATGGATACGGTGGACGTCAAGCCGGCCGAGATCTTCTGCAAGACGCTGCTGTGGCCGGTGACCCTGCTGAATGCTCTTGTGCGCAGCAGCTCTACCCGCCGTATGCATATGGCACGCTGAATACATCCCCGAGGTCAGGTTTTCCCCCCTGTCCGGGAAGGAGCGCCGCGCAAGCGGCGCTCTTTTTTTGCCAAAAAGACCGGGGGTATGGTATACTGACAGCAGCACCAGAGAGGAAAAGGGGGGGCTTTGTATGGGTTCCGTGGTGATTTTGGGAGGCGGGGCCGCCGGGCTGGCGGCGGCCATTGGGGCGGCGCAGCGCGGCGCACAGGTGACGCTGGCAGAGCGCAATCCCCGCCCGGGCAAAAAGCTGCTGGCCACCGGCAACGGCCGGTGCAACCTGGATAACCTTGCGTCCAGCGATCCGGCGCGGTATTTCACCGCCGACCCGGCGGGGCTGGAGCGGCTGCTGGCGGCCATCGACCGGGAGGATCTGCCGGGCTGGTGGGAGGCTTTGGGCCTTTGGACCCGCCGGGACGAAGAGGGACGGGTCTACCCCTATTCCAACCAGGCGGCGGATCTGACCGGGCTGTTGCTGCGCTGGGCGGAGCGGCTGGGGGTAAAGATCCTCACCGGCTGGCAGCTGGAGACACTGGCCCAGAGCCGGGGCGGCTACAGCCTGCGGCTGGTCTCTGCCGAGGGGGAAAAGCAGACCCTCTGGGCCCAGGGGGTGATCTGTGCGCTGGGAGGCAGCGCCGGGCCTCAGTTCGGCACCGATGGCTTTGGCCCGGACTTTGCGGCCCGGTGCGGGGGCCGGGTGGAGCCGCTCTACCCCTGCCTGACCCCGATGCAGTGCGCAGGCATCCCCCGGGAGCAGCTGCGGAAGCTGGCCGGACTGCGGGCCAAAGGAGCGGCGGCCCTGCTGGACGGCGGCCGTCCGCTGGCCCGGGAGAAGGGAGAAATACAGTTCACCGACTACGGCCTCAGCGGAATCTGCATCATGCAGCTGTCCGGCCTGCTGGCCCCGGGACGGGGGCCGAAGCGTCCGGCGGTGGCGCTGGACCTCTTCCCCCAGTGGGAGGAGCCGGCCCTGGCCGAAGCCTTTGCCCGCCGGGCCCGGCAGCTGCCCGGGCAGAGCCCCGCGGATTTCTGGCTGGGGCTGGCGGACGCCCGATTGGGGGCGGCCCTCTGGGCGGCGGCCGGTCTGCCCGAGGCCCCGGCGGCTTCGCTGCCCGCCGAAAGCTGGCAGGCCCTGGCCCGCTGCGCCAAGGGATGGGTCTTTGACAATCTCTCTCCCTGCGGCTGGAAGCAGGCCCAGACCACCGGCGGCGGGCTGGCGCTGGGAGAGCTGGAGGAGGATTTCCAGCTCAAGGGCTGCCCGGGGCTTTACTTTGTGGGGGAGACCCTGGACTGCGCGGGCAGCTGCGGCGGCTTCAACCTTCATTGGGCTTTCGGCAGCGGCCTTGCAGCCGGGCGGGCAGCTGCGGCGGCAAGCGGGCGTGCGCCCCGGCAGGAAGGGCCGCGCCCCGGCAAACCCAGCCGGAAAAAATGAAAAAACGGATGGGAGGAAACAAGGATGAAACCCAGGAAAAAGCACTCCGCATTTTATGCTGTTTTTCTCGCTGTTTTGATGGTGGTATCCCTGCTTCTGGGCGGATGCCGCTCCGGGGAGACGGGCGCCGCTTCCTCGGAGCCTCAGACCGTTCCCCAGACCACCTTGACCCGCAGCCCGCTTTTGGACTTTGGCAGCCCAGAACCGCTGGAGGCCGAAGTCCCGGCCTACCAGGTGCAGCCGGATCTGTCCGACCTTGTGAACCTGGAGCAGTTCTACCTCAGCGACCGCCAGAAGGAACTGCTGGCGGAAAACCAGTTCGTGGTGACCACTGGTTATTACAATGAGTTTTTTGAAATCTATGAATACAATCGGTATTTGCAGGTGCCCAACTTTGTTACAGTGGATTCCCTGATGCACACCTACCACCTGTACTTCAGCCTGCTTCTGAACCGCACCGAAAAGGAGTTCCTGGCCGCCGACCTGCAGCGGCTCAGCGCCGCGATGCTGGACAAGGCCCGGCAGCAGTATGAGGCATTGGAGGGCACCAGCTGGGAAGAAGCGGCCCGGCGCACCCTCGCCTTCTTCGCGGTGGGGGCAAAGCTCCAGGACGAGAGCCTTGTTTTGCCCGAGGCCGCCGAAGAGCTGGCCCAGGCCGAGCTGGACCGGGTGCTGGCCGCTGAGAGCATCGGGCTTTCGGGGATTACCGAGGACTATCTCGACTACACCCAGTTCCGCCCCCGGGGCTACTATGCGGGGAACCCGGTGCTGGAGGACTACTTCCGGGCCATGATGTGGTACGGACAGGTCAACTTCGCCCAGGAAAAGGACACCCTCAGCCGGGCGGCGCTGCTGGTGAATCTGGCTCTGGACCAGGCGGCGGAGGACTGGGAAAACATTTACACCGTGACCGCCTTCTTTGCCGGGGCCAGCGACGACCTGGGATATTATGAGTACGCCCCCGCCATCCGGGAGGCCTACGGCGGCATGCCTGCTGCGGCGGACCTGCCGGCCCGGGAAGAGGAGTACCAGAGCTTCAAGGCTCTCGTGGAAAAGCTGGACCCCCCGGCCATCAACTCGGTGCCGGTCTGGGACGATCCCCAGGACACCGCCGACGCCCAGGAGGTGCTGGAATCCAAGAAGGGGTTCCGGTTCATGGGGCAGCGGTTCAGCATCGACGCGGCGGTGTTCCAGCAGCTGGTCTACCGGGCGGTGGACCCGGCCCCCGGGGACCAGAAGCGGCTGCTGCCGGATTTTCTGGACCTGCCGGCGGCGCTGGGCTCGGATACGGCGCTGGAGCTGCTGGAGCAGCAGGGGGTCGCGGAGTACCCCAACTACCTGGAACAGATGGAGAAGCTGCGGGCCAGTGTGGAGCAGGCTCCGGCGTCCAGCTGGGGCGCAAGCCTTTCTTCCGGCTGGCTGTACACCCTTCTGCCGGTGCTGGAACCCAAAGGGGAGGGCTGGCCCTCTTACAGGACCAGCGTCCAGTGGCAGAAAAAGAACCTGGAGACCTTCGCCGGGAGCTACACCGAGCTCAAGCATGATACGGTGCTCTACGCGAAGCAGGTCATGGGCGAGATGGGCGGCGGCATGATCGAGGAGGTGGACGACCGAGGCTATGTGGACCCGGAAGCCGAGGTCTACCGGCGGTTCGCCCTGCTGGCCCAGCAGACCTCTGAGGGGCTGGACCGGCTGGGCTATCTCGAGGAGGCAGACCGGGAAAACCTCTCCCGTCTGGCCGAACTGGCCCGGCAGCTGGAAACCATCTCGGAAAAGGAGCTGAAAAACCAGACCCTCACCGAGGAGGAATACGAGCTGATCCGGGGCTACGGCGGCAGCCTCGAGCACTTCTGGCTGGAGGCGGTCAAGGACCGGGTGGGGGAGGAGTACTTCACCGCCCAGGAGATTCCTTCCTCTCTGGTCACCGACATTGCCACCGACCCCAACGGCCTGGTCTTGCAGCTGGCCAACGCCCGCCCCTCGGAACTGCTGGTGGTGGTGCCGGTGGACGGGACCCTGCGACTGGCCTGCGGCGCGGTGTATGACTTCTATCAGTTTGTTCAGCCCATGGAGCAGCGGCTCACCGACGAGGAATGGCGGGAGCAGATCGGCCAGTGGGCCGGGCCCTACGGCCGGAACCCGGACGCCCAGGTAGAAAAGCCCTGGTGGACCCTGAGCTACTGGAGCGCCGAATGAGCAAAGGGGCAAAGCTGGCTTTGGCCCTCTGCCTGCTGGCCGCTGCGGGGCTGCTGGCGGCGGCGTCCCTTCCGCCCGGGTGGATATCCTGGCAGGAAAAGCAGCTGCCCCGGCAGTCCGGGCAGCCCGCTCTGATGCTCCGGGACAAAGCCCTCTGGGCCGAGCTGGATGGAGAGTGGACCCGGCAGACCGGGCCGGAGCTCCTGGTGCAGGATGTTCTGCGCTGTGACATCGACCGGGACGGCGCGCCGGAACTGCTGCTGCTCTGCTGGAAGCGGGGCCGCTACGGCCAAAGCCGCCCCTTCTGGGTGGAGGAGGACCCGCCCGGCTGGTCCCAGCACATCTTTATCTACCGCTGGACCGGGCAGTCCCTGCGCCCGCTCTGGATGGCCTCCGAGCTGGGCCGGGAGGTGGTGCAGTGGCGCTTCGATGAGACCGAGCGGCTGCAGATCACCGACCGCAGAGGGCAGACCACCGCCTGGGACTGGGTCAGCTGGGGCCTGAGCTGCATCGGCGAGGCTGCATAAGAAAAACAAAATCCCCCGCGCCGTTCTTTCCGAAGAACGGCGCGGGGGATCATTTTTTAAACGGGGAAGCTCAGGCCTGCTTTGCCTGTTCCTCGGCTTCCTCTTCCTTCTGATAGTTTTCAAAGGCGGACCACATGGGCTGGATCTTGGCCCCGCGGAAGGTGCGGTCGATGTAGTTTTTGGTGATCTTGGCTACGGTGCCGGACAGGGTCAGCACGCCGATGAGGTTCGGGATCATCATCAGGCCGTTGAAGGTGTCGGACAGGTCCCAGGCCAGGCCCAGGTTCATGGTCGCGCCCACCAGCACCATGGCCACAAAGAACACCTTGTAAAAGACGGTGGCCTTGGTGCCGAAGAGGTACTCGAAGGCAATGGAACCGTAGTGGCTCCAGCCCAGAACGGTGGAGTAGGCAAAGAGCAGGATGGCCAGGGCGATGAACTTGGGGCCGATGGAACCGAAGGTGGTGGCGAAGGCCGCGCCTGCCAGTGCGCTGCCCTCGATGTCGGTGAGCATCATGCCGGTCTCCAGGTCCACCAGGCCGGTGCACAGCAGCACCAGGGCGGTGAGGGTGCAGACCACGATGGTATCCGCAAAGACCTCAAAGATGCCCCACATGCCCTGCTGCACCGGCTCCTTGACGTTGGAGGAGGAGTGCACCATGACCGAGGAGCCCAGGCCCGCCTCGTTGGAGAAGGCGCCCCGCTTGAAGCCCCAGGTGATGGCGGCATTGATGCCGTAGCCCAGCACGCCGCCGCCCGCAGCCCGCAGGCCGAAGGCGCCCTTGAAGATGGCGGAAAAGGCGGCGGGGACCATGGAGATGTGGGTGGCCACGATGATCAGCGCACCCAGGATGTAGGCAATGGCCATGAAGGGCACCAGCTTCTCGGTGACGGCAGCCACCCGCTTGAGGCCGCCCAGGATGACCAGGGCCGAGAGGATCAACAGGCCGATGCCGGTAATTACGGTGGGCACCCCGAAGGCGGAGGACATGTTGCCCGAGATGGAGTTGACCTGGCTCATGTTGCCGATGCCGAAGGAGGCCAGCACGCAGAAGCAGGAGAAGAGCACCGCCAGCACCCGGCCCAGGGTCTTGCAGCCCTGCTTTGCGCCCAGACCGTCGGACAGGTAGTACATGGCGCCGCCGGCCCACTCGCCTTTTTGGTTCTTGCGGCGGTAGTAGATGCCCAGAACATTTTCGGAGTAGTTGGTCATCATGCCCAGAATGGCCATGACCCACATCCAGAAGATGGCTCCCGGGCCGCCGCTGATGATGGCGGTGGCGATGCCCACGATGTTGCCGGTGCCGATGGTGGCCGCCAGGGCGGTGCACAGGCTCTGGAACTGGCTGATGGCCTTGTCCTCCCGGCTGGTGTGGGCGGTGA
>CALXGY010000024.1 GCA_944387955.1 uncultured Faecalibacterium sp.
GTAACTCCTTTTGCAACAATCTCGACCGCCGCCTGCGGCGGATTAAGGGAGAGATTGTTGGGGCCGCCGTCTGAATTTTCAAGGGCCGCACCAAGGCCCGCCGAAAATTCAGGCAACGGCAACCCGATCGCTGCGCGCCACCTTCCTCAGGGAGGAAGGCCTAAAGATACACGGCTTTCTCTTGGAAAAGTCGCAGATAAGCCTACGCAAAAAACGCTGCTCCCTCGGTTTTCGCCGATTGGGAACAGCGTTTTTGCATAGTTCTGGGAAATCTAAAATTTTAATGGGGCTAAATCGAAGATTTTATCGACAGAGCACGATTCTATTTTGCAACAGCCCCTTTTGTTTGGATGGCTTCTCAGGCCGCTGCGCCGGGCTGGTGCGCGGGCTTCTGAGCCTGGGAACACGGCTTTTCCTCATAGGCAGGGGCCGCCCTGCGGCGGGCCTGCCGGGCGGCGCGGCGGGCCTCGGCAGCCCGCAGAGCTGCTTCATCCTCCTGGCGCAGCCGCAGACAGGCCCATTGGATGCCGCAGAGGGTGGACAGCCCATACAGCCCCAGAGCGGTCAGGCCGATCATCCCCTCCGCAAAGGCGCCCGCCGTGAGCAGCATGGTCAACGCGATCAGCAGGATGCAGAGCTTCCAAAAACTTCTTTTCATGATTTGACCCCTCCTGTTTCTATTCCCTGTTTTATTTTACAACCCGTAAAACAACCGTGTGTTGTTTTTGTGTTTCCATATTAACCCCATTTTGGGGGATTGTCAAGGGGCATTTTACAACCTTTTTTCTCTATCGCGGCCCGTTCTCTTTACAAGCACACTTTTTGGTTGTATAATAATTTTAAAGAGTATTCTCCCACCGAAGGCAAAGGGGTGTTGTATATGTCGTTTTCGGAGCTTTTGAGGCAGTGCCGCAAAAAGCAGCACATCAGCCAGGCGGAACTGGCCGCCAAACTCGGGGTCACCCAGCAGGCCGTCGGCAAATGGGAAAGCGGGAGATCCTCTCCCGACCCGGCAACGGTGGCCCGCATCGCCGAGATCCTGGGCACCACCGCCGATTATCTTCTGGGGCTTTACCGCCCGCTGACCCACCTTTCCGAGCCGGAAAACCGCTTCTTCGGCGCCTACGCCGAGAGCCTGATCCCGGTGATCGGCACCGTGAAGGCGGGGTACGGCGCGCTGGCCTTTGAGGAGGATTACGGCCAGGAGTACGCCCGGGTCAAGGACCCGGACAACTATTTTTATCTGGTGGTGCGGGGGCACAGCATGGAGCCCCGCATCCAGGACGGAGACCTGGCCCTGGTGCACCGGCAGGATACCCTGGAAAACGGGGATCTGGGGGTGCTGATCTACGGCGACGAGGGCGAGGGCACCATCAAGCGGTATCTCCAGCGGGGCAACAGCGTCGTGCTCCAGCCCTTCAACCCCGAATACAGCGAACTGGTCATCAAGGGCGAGGACCTCAACCAGCTGCACATCGCCGGGCGGGTGGTGGAAACCAAGGCCAAATGGTGAAACTCCGTCCAAAATTTACAAAAAGATTGCATTTGCACCGTTTGATTCCCGCAGCCGTTATGATATAATAGTGGGGTAATCGCAGCGGGCTTTTTCCCAAAAGAGGCAAAGTTCCCGGCCCATGGGGCGGGCTTGCCGGAAGGGCCGCTCACCCGCCCCGCCTGCGGGGCAAGACAGAAGGAGTATCAAAGGCATTATGATTCGTATCACTATGGAAGATGGCGGCGTCATTGATATCGAGCTCAACGAGCAGGCGGCCCCCATCACCTGCGAGAATTTTAAGAAGCTGGTCGGCCAGGGCTTTTACGACGGGCTGACCTTCCACCGGGTCATCCCCGGCTTCATGATCCAGGGCGGCTGCCCGCTGGGCAACGGCACCGGCGGCCCGGGCTGGAACATCAAGGGCGAGTTTGCAGCAAACGGGGTCAACAACCCCATCAAGCACACCCGCGGAGTCATCAGCATGGCCCGTTCCATGAACCCCAACAGCGCCGGCAGCCAGTTCTTCATCATGCATAAGGATGCTCCCCACCTGGACGGCCAGTACGCCGCCTTCGGCAAGGTGGTCTCCGGCATGGATGTGGTGGACCAGATCGCCGCGGTGCGCACCGACTGGAACGACAAGCCCACTACCCCGGTGCGGATGAAAAAAGTTGAGCTGATCGAGGGCTGATCCCCTCTTTTCACCTGTAACAGCAGAAAGCGCCCGTATCCTCCGAAAGGAAGATACGGGCGCTTTTGTATTTTATTTCAGCGGCGGCGGAGCCAGCGGCGCAGCCCCCAGTAAACCAGGCCGCCCACCGCCAGGACCGCAAGCAGGGTCGCCGTCCGGGGCGCAAGCTCCAGGATGTACCAGGGGGCGGAATGGAGGGCATATTCTTCCGGGTGGGCCCGATAGTCCATCCAGGACCAGAGGCAGTCGCCCAGATAAATCCCCACGCTCCACAGCACAAAGGCAACAAAGGCCCTGTTCAGCTGCCGGGGCCAGTCCTTCCGCGGCGCGGCCATCTCAGCCCAGCTCCCGCTGGGCCAGTTTGCGGCCCATGAGCACGCCCATGACACTGGCCATCATCAGGCCGCGGGTCCAGCCGGAGCTGTCGCCCAGGCAGTGGAGGCCCTGAATGTTGGTGTCCAGATTCTCGTCCATCTTGACCTTGTTGGAGTAGAACTTCAGCTCGGGGCTGTACAGCAGGGTCTCATACGCGGCAAAGCCGGGCACCACCTGATCCAGCATCCGGATAAACTCGATGATGTTGGTCATAGCCCGGTAGGGCATGGCGGCGGTGATGTCGCCCGCCACCGCGTCCTTCAGGGTGGGCTGGACGTTGCTGCGGGCCAGCTCTGCGGGCCAGGTGCGCTTGCCGTCCAGAATGTCGCCGTACCGCTGCACCAGGATGTGCCCCGCGCCCAGCATGTTGGTCAGCTCGCCCACCTTCTGGGCATAGGCGATGGGCTGGTTGAAGGGCTCGGTGAAGTTGTGGGAGACCAGGATGGCCAGGTTTGTATTCTGGCTCTTCTTCTCCTTGAAGCTGTGGCCGTTGACCACCGCCAGGTCGTTGTCGTAGTTCTCCTGGGCCACAAAGCCGCCGGGATTCTGGCAGAAGGTGCGCACCTTGTTCTTCCAGGGCTTTGGGTAGCCGATGAGCTTGTACTCATAGAGGACCTTGTTGACCTTCTCCATGACCTCGTTGCGGCACTCCACCCGGACGCCGATGTCCACGGTGCCGGGCTTGTGGGCGATGTGGTGCTCGGCGCAGAGCTTTTCCAGCCAGTCGGCGCCCCGGCGGCCGGTGCCGATGACCACCTCGTCGGCGTAGACCTCCACCGGGTCGGCGCTGCCCTGGCGCAGCAGCACGCCCTTTACCCGCTGGCTGTCCTCCCCTTCCAGCAGGATGTTCTCACACTCGGTGGAAAAGCGCATCTCCACCCCATGGGCCGCCAGATAGTTCTGAATGGCCAGGTAGAGCTGCTGGGCCTTTTCGGTGCCCAGATGGCGGATGGGGCAGTCCACCAGCTTGAGCCCGGCGTGGATGGCGTTCTTTCGGATCTCCTTGATGTCCTCGCCGGTGTAGATGCCCTCCACATGGGGATCGGCGCCGAATTCCAGATAGATCTTGTCGGTGTAGTCGATGAGCTGCTGGGCGAATTCCTCTCCAATGAGGCTGGGCAGGTCGCCGCCCACCTCATAGGACAGGCTGAGCTTGCCGTCCGAGAAAGCGCCCGCACCCGAAAAGCCGGTGGTGATGGCGCAGGTGGGGCGGCAGTTGACGCAGTAACCCAGCTCGGCCTTGGGGCAATGGCGCTTTTCCACCGGTTTGCCCTTGTCCACCAGCAGGATCTTTTTCTTGCTGCCGTGGCGCAGCAGTTCCACGGCCGTGAAGATACCCGCAGGGCCTGCGCCCACGATGATCAGGTCGTAACGTTCCATTGTTTTCTCCTTTTTGGTCGTTGTAAAAGAGTTCTTCCCATTAAAAAGGGGCCGTGCCGCTCCTTGCTGCACAGCCCCTATCAAACCGTTTGCCGCCCGGTCCGGGGGCTGCTTATTCCTGCTGGACCTCGGCGCTCTCGTCCACCTCATCCAGCTCCACGGCACTGGCCTCTGCGTCGGCCTCAGTGATCGGCGGAGCAACCACCCCGTCCCCGTTGAGGTCCTCGCCGGTAATGGCTTCCAGCTGGGACTGCACCTGGGGATGCAGCCGCAGGAACCGGCGCACCGCAAGAGTGGTGTACAAGGTGCTCAACAGGTTCAGCGCGCCCTCCACAATCAGGATGACCCCGATGGCCATGACCAGGGTCTCCATGGCGCCGAAGGGATTCAGCAGCATCACCGCTCCCAGCACTACGCTCAAAAGAGCCATGAGCAGGAAGGATTTCCAGCTGGAGTATCCGCAGCGCCGCAGCTCCAGCGCGTTCTGCACCCGGCCCAGACTGTCAAAGATCACAAACAGCCCGAAAACGATGGGCAGAATCCGCACCACAATATCGCTGCGCAGGATCAGAAAGCCCCCCAGCCCCAGGCAGACAAGGCCCGAGATCAGGGTCAGCTGACTCTGGAAGATCCCCCTTTCGGAAACAAAATAGCGCACCAGCTGCACCGCTGCGCAGGCCAGCACCACCCCGCCCAGGGCATAACAGACTACGCTCAGGGCAATGTCCGGCATCAGCAAAAGGAATACGCCCAGCCCCAGATAGAGCAGGCTCATCAAGATCAGATTCCATTTCAGGTTTTTCATCATATCCACATCCTTATTCTCTGCTTCTGCTCTTCGGTTATACCAGCCGCACGCAGGCGGGGCGGCCGCTTATTTCTGGTACATGGGAGCGATGATCTTCTTGTTGATGCGGGCCATGAAAATCAGGCTCATGACCAGGCTGACCAGCTCGGCAATGGGGAAGGCCAGCCAGACCAGCATCAGGTTGCCGCTCAGGCTCAGCAGATAGGCCACCGGCAGCAGCACCACCAGCTGGCGGCAGACCGAGACATAGAGGCTGAACATGCCGTTGCCCAGGGCCTGGAACACCGAAACCAGGATGACCGCCACGCCCGCCAGCATGAAGTGGGGCGAGATGATGCGCAGCGCAGGGATGCCGATGGCCAGCATGGCATCACTGGCCGAGAACACCGACAGCACCAGCTCGGGCGCAAACTGGAAGATCAAAAGGCCGATGAACATGATGCACTCGGCATAAATGGCGGCCAGCTTGATGGTCTTTTTCACACGGTCGGGCTGGCGGGCGCCGTAGTTGTAGCTGATGATGGGCACCATGCCGTTGTTCATGCCGAAGATGGGCATGAGCACAAAGCTCTGGAGCTTGAAGTAGACGCCGAAGACCGCTACCGCCGTGGAGGAGAAGGCCATCAGGATCTGGTTCATGATGAAGGTCATGATGCTGCCCACGCACTGCATTGCAATGCTGGGCAGGCCCACCGCATAGATGCGGCCGACGACCTTGAATTTCGGCCGGAAATTGCGGAAGGAGATGTGAATGTCCTCATTCTTGAAGAAATTGAAGTACAGACCCACCGCCGCGCCGAAGTACTGGCCGATGACGGTAGCCACCGCCGCACCGGTGGTACCGGACAGTGCTTCGCCGCAGTAGCCGAAGATGAAGATGGGGTCCAGGATGATGTTGGTCAATGCGCCCACCAGCTGGCTGATCATGCTGTACTGGGTGCGGCCGGTGGAGGCCAGCAGCTTTTCCATCATGGTGGAGATAAACAGGCCCTGGCTGAAGATGCAGCAGACCGACAGGTAGTTCACGCCCTGCTGAACGATGGAAGCATCGGTGGTCTGGGCCTCAAAATAGAACTGCATGCAGAAAAAGCCCACCGCCATAAAGACCAGGCAGCTGATGACCGACAGCAGGATGCCGTGGACGGCGGTGTCGTTGGCCCGCTTCTGGTTTTTCTCGCCCAGGCTCTTGGACAGAAGGGCGTTGACGCCCACGCCGGTGCCCACGCCCACCGCGATCATCACATTCTGCAGCGAGAATGCCAGGGAAACGGCGGTCAGCGCGTCCTCGCTGACGTGGGACACGAAGACCGAGTCCACCACGTTGTACAGTGCCTGCACCAGCATCGAGATCATCATCGGCACGCTGAGCTTGATCAGCAGAGGGTTGATCTCCATGGTGCCCATGATGTTCTCCCGCGCGCCGGACGCAGGAGATACGGTTGTTTGCTTTTCTTTCACGATTCCTTCTCCTCTTTTGTTTTTGCTGGAAGATTTTTCCCGCCCCCGGGCAGATGTCCGGGGGCCATAACCCAAAACATGGGCAGAGCGTCTGCACGCCCTGCCCATAGGTCAGCATCTCTTTTCCCTTCGCCGCAAAAGAGCGCGGGACAAGTCTCAGCCCATTCCCTTTTCCTTGGCGGCCACAGCAGTCAGGATCATATCAATGCATGCCTGTTTGCCCAGCTCCGCATTCAGGGCCAGGTCGTAATTATGCGCATCTCCCCAGCGGTTCTGGGTGTAGTAATTGTAGTAAGCCGAGCGCTTGCGGTCGGTCTTGTCGATCTCCTCCCGAATGCCTTTCTCGGTGGTAGCCTTGACGATGGGATTGGTCTTGGCGTACTCCCGGCGGAACTCCACCGGTGCATAGAGGAACACCCGCAGCACATCCTTGCGCTCCCGCAGCACCTAGTCGCCGCAGCGGCCCAGGATCACACAGGGGCCCTCCTCGGCCAGCTGCTTGATGATGCGGCTCTGAAGGATAAAGACCTGATCGTTCAGCGGCAGATCGTTGCCCAGGGTGTACAGGCTGTACAGCAGGCTGTGGGTGTGCTGCTTTTCGCTGGCAGCGATCACCTCTTCGGACAGGCCGGAATGCTGGGCTGCCAGGGTGATGAGCTCCTTGTCGTAGAGCTTGACCCCCAGTGCCTCTGCAACGCCTTCCGCGATGTAGCGTCCGCCGGTGCAGTATTCACGGCCCAGAGTGACGATCGTTTTTCCCATAGATATATCCCTCCTAAAATTGATTCAGATGGACCCAAAGTGCCTGTGCCGGGCAGATGCTCCGGCGGCGCTCCGGTTTTCAGGATTCGGGAGCGGGCCCGGCTTCGGCCGGGTCTGCCGCAGGTTCCGGGGCGGGGGCTTCGGTTTTGGGGGTGCGGCGGGGCAGCCGAACCTCGGCCACCCGCATCCGGCCGGTCTGGTCCACCGCATACACCCGGCACCGTCCGCCTGCTTCCAGAAGCTCGGGCGGCAGCTTGATTCCCCCTTCGGCGGTGCGCTCCACCCGGTGGAAGCTGCTGTGGGCGGTGGTGGCATGGGCCAGGCCGTCCTGCACCGTATAGGCGATCCAGCCGGAGAAATCCTCCGGCAGCAGATCCCGCTGCCCCCGCTGGAAGAAGAAATAGGTCCCGAGCTTTGCATCCAGTTCCAGCTCGCAGCGGCTGCGGGCCGGGCGGGTGGCCTTTGCCCCCCGGGGTTTGGAGCGCAGCACAATGGCCCGCCCGGTAAAATATCGCAGAAAATCGCTCAGCGCCATGGTGCGGTTCACCGCACCGTCGGTGAGAGCGGTGGGATCGTTGAGCATCACATAATCGGCCAAAACCATATCGTCATGGCCAAAGCCCCGCAGGCCCATCCAGACCCCCACCGGTTCCCGCTGGCCGGCGATGCGGGTTTCCAGCTCCACCGCCACCGAACAGCCGTCGTGGATCTGGCCCCGCAGGTCCTGCAGATCCATCCAGGCCTGCCAGCAGGGATAGCCGCAGCTGCCTGCCGCGGCGGCCGCAAAGGCGGCGTTGCGACTGGAGACGGTGGCCGCGTCCAGCATGGTGTAGGCCACCTCCTCGGGCAGGATGTCCTCGCCCCAGCGGTTCATCAGGGAGGCAATGGCCACCGGCAGGTCCATCTCCCGGCCAAAGCTGGGGTCCCGGCCGCCGAGGCTGTATTCCGGCAGGTAAAGCTGGCGGTTGATGGGGCTGCCGGTCTGTTTGTCCCAGCTTAAGGGCCGCACCGCCACCGCCAGCAGGTGCAGCTCGGGGGTGATCTTGGGATCGTTGGTGGAAAGGTTGACCTGCAGCTGCACCCCGGTCCCGCCCGAAGCCACCGCCACCGTCACCGTATCCCCCAAAAGGAAGATCATGCCGTCCTCGCTTTGGGCCCGCAGGCTGCAGCGGGGATAATCCGGCGCCCATTTGCCGAAACTCATCCAGGCCGACCAGGTGTTGCCCGCATAGACCCGGCAGCGCACCTCCACAAGGGTGTTGGCCGGTGCAATGGCGTTCCAGCTGACGTTCAGGTTGCAGAAAGGGGGCATTGCGAACTCGGGGGTGGTGTAGCTGCCATAGGGCATATACCGCCCGGCAGAGCTGTCCAGCACCACCGCCCCGCTCTCCAGCGCGAGGTTATCCAGCGCCCCGCGGGAGAAGGTCTCGGTGCCCTGCAGCACCAGGTTGTTCTTTTGTTTCATCCGCAGCGACCCTCCGCTCAGCGCCTGTTTTCTGCCCCGGCCCCGGCCTTCGCCCGGAGCCTGGCAGCTTCCTTTATGTCTATAAATATACCCGCAATCCGGGCAATTTGCAAGAGGGCCAGATTCCCCCTTGTAAAAAATTGGCTTCTTTCTCCCTTTTTGGGGAATTCTGTGCTACAATAGAGACACATCATACCTTATCCAACAGGAGGGATCTCATTTTGACCATCTTCAACATTTTCCGCACTTTGGCAGTTTACATCTATATTTTCGGGTACATCCTGCTTCATTACAACGTTCTGCGCAAGGGCGAAAAAGCCCTGGCGGAAAACGACCGGGCCACCCTGGAAGCGGTGGTGCGCAAATACATCCCCATCTGGTGCGGCGGGGTGCTGCGTCTGTCCGGCGTAAAGTACACGGTGGAAGGCCGGGAGAACATCCCCAAGGGCTCCGCCTGTGTCTTTGTGGGCAACCACCGCAGCTACTTTGATATCCCGCTGATGCTGGTCTGCCTGGATGAGCCCCACGGGGTTCTGTCCAAAAAACAGCTGGGCAGCATCCCGCTGCTGTCCCGCTGGATGAAGCTGCTGGGCTGCGTCTATGTAGACCGGGAGGACGTGCGGGCCTCGGTCCAGGCGCTGAACGAGGCGGCACAGGTGGTCCAGAGCGGGCGCAGCTTCACCATCTTCCCCGAGGGCACCCGCTACACCGGCGAGGAGGGCAGCACCGGCGAGTTCAAGAACGGCGCTTTCCGCATCGCCATCAAGACCGGCGCGCCGGTGGTGCCGGTGGCCATCCTGGGCAGCCGGGACCTGTATGAAAACCATCACCACATCATCACCCCCGGCACGGTGCGGGTGCAGATCCTGAAGCCCATCCAGACCACCGGCATGACCAAGGCGGAGCAGAAGCAGCTGCCCCAGGCCGTCCGCCAGGCCATCATGGCCCGGCTGGAAGCCCACGAATGACCCCCATGCGCTACCGTCTGAAAGCCCGCTTTCGGGGCCCGGCCCGGCTGCCGAAGCCCTCTTTGCCCGCCGTTCCGCCCCCGCCCCGGCCGGCGGAGCTGGACAACCCCTATGGCCGCTGCTACACCCGCCCCCGCAGCTTTCAGGAGCTGCTGGAGCGCAAACCCGAACCCAAATGAAGATTTTTGCCGCTCTGTTTTGTCAGGGCGGCTTTTTTGCGTTCTTTGGTCTTTTAAAGTATCTCCGGCCGTTTTGCCCGGGCGTTCAAGGTGACAAATCCTCTTTTTTGGTGGTCCGCGCTTGAAAAAACTCCCTGTCTAAAGGGCGGCGGGCGCGGTTGTTTCACCGCTTTGGATATGGTATACTGTTTGCGATTGCACATAAGAACAAGACCCTAACCGAAAGGATGTGATCTGCCATGGACGCGCTGGAACAGGCACGAAGCGAGATTGATTCCATCGACGGCCAGCTGGCCGCGCTGTTTGAGCGCCGGATGCAGGCGGTGCTGGCGGTGGCCCAGTACAAAAAAGAGCACGGCCTGCCCATCTTCGACCCGGCCCGGGAACAGAAGGTGCTGGACAAATCCGCCGCCCTCATCCAGGACCCCGCTCTGCGCCCCTATTACATCGACCATGTGCGCAACCGCATGGAGCTGGCAAAGCAGTACGAAGCCTGGGCCATGGGCCAGAACCGGGCCGCCTACCAGGGGGTGGAAGGGGCGTTTGCCCACATCGCCCTCAAGACCCTGTATCCCCACGCCGAGGCGGTGAACTACGCCACCTGGGACGAGGTGTTCAACGCGGTGTCCGCCGGAGATGCGGCGGTGGGAGTGGTCCCCTTTGAGAACAGCCACGCCGGGGATGTGTCCGCTGTGCTGGATCTGTGCTACAACCACCCCGAGCTGTGGGTGGTCAGCGTCTACGACCTGCCGGTGCGCCAGAACCTGCTGGCCCTGCCCGGCGCCCAGCTGGGAGCTTTGAGCCATGTTTACAGCCACCAGCAGGCCATCTCCCAGAGCGAGACCTTTTTGAAGCGGCTGCGGCTGCCTGCCACCGCCATGGCCAACACCGCTATGGCCGCAAAGTTCGTGGCCGAATCCGGCGACAAGACCCTGGCCGCCATCGCCAGCCGGGAGACCGCCGCTCTTTATGGGCTGGAGGTGCTGGTGCCGGACATCAACACCGACGGGGACAACACCACCCGCTTCATCGTTTTGAGCCGGGAAAAGCCCACGGTGGGCAACCGCTTCTCGCTGTTGTTCACGGTGGACAACAAGCCCGGCAAGCTGGCCCAGGTCATCCAGAAGATCGGCGAGTGCGGCTTCAACATGGAGTCCATCAAGAGCCGCCCCATGCCTCATGTGCCTTTCGAGTATTATTTTTATGTGGAACTGGTGGGCGATCCCTCCCGCGCCGAAACCGCTCAGCTGCTGGGAGAGCTGGATCGTACCTGCCGCACGGTGCGCCTGTTAGGAGTGTATACAAAATGAGTGAAGAATTCCTCGGTACAAAGCTGACCATGAACCTGGGTGCCCGCAGCTACGACATCATCCTGCGGCGGGGCAGCCTGGAAAACCTCTATCAGTTCGCAAATCTGGGCCGCCGGGTGGCGGTGGTCACCGACAGCGGCGTTCCCCCGATCTACGCCCAGATGGTGGCCGACCAGTGCAAGGACGCAGTCGTCATCACGGTTCCCCAGGGGGAGGCCAGCAAGAGCTTCAAGACCCTGGAGAGCGTTTTGAACCAGATGCTCGCCTTCGGCATGGGCCGCGGGGATCTGGTCATCGCCGTGGGCGGCGGCGTGGTGGGGGACCTGGCAGGCTTTGCGGCCTCCATCTATATGCGGGGCATCGACTTCATCAACTGCCCCACCACCACCCTGTCCATGATCGATTCCTCCATCGGCGGCAAAACTGCCATCGATCTTGGGGACACTAAGAACATCGTCGGCGCCTTCTGGCAGCCAAAGCTGGTGGTGGTGGACCCCTCCACCCTCTCCACCCTGCCTCGCCGCCACTTCATCAACGGCCTGGCCGAGGCGGTCAAGGCAGGTCTTTTGGCCGACCCGGAGCTGTTCGGCATCTTTGAAAACGGGGATGTGGACGCCGAGGTGGACACCATCATCTACCGTTCCCTCAAGTTCAAAAAGAACATCGTGGAGCAGGACGAGACCGAGCAGGGGATGCGCAAGGCCCTGAACTTCGGCCACACCATCGGCCACGGCATCGAGGCGGTGAAGGGCATCAAGGGCCGCCGCACCAACGGTCTGTACCACGGCGAGTGCGTGGCGCTGGGCATGCTGCCCATGATCGAATCCAAGGCCCTGCAAAAGCGCACCCGGGCGGTCTACCGCCGTTTGGGCCTGCCGCTGCGCACCGGCTACGACAAGGAAAAGGTGCTGGCTGAGATGCTGCACGACAAAAAGGCCCAGAGCGGCCAGATCACGGTGATCAAGGTGCCGGGTCTGGGCTGCTGGCAGGCAAAGACCATCCCCGTGGAGGGGCTGCGGACCCTGCTGGGCATGGAGGATTGAGCAGAGCATGAAAAACACCTATGGGGATCTGATCTCCCTGACCATCTTCGGCGAGAGCCACGGCCCGGCCATCGGGGCGGTGCTGGACGGCATGGCCGCCGGGTGCCCGGTGGACGAAGAATTCATCGCCGCCTGCATGGACAAACGCCGCGCCCGGGGGGACGGGCTTTCCACCGCCCGGGTGGAGGCGGACCGGGTGCAGATCCTCTCGGGGGTATGGCAGGGCCGCACCACCGGCACCCCCATCACCCTGATGATTCAAAACCAGAACACCCGCAGCGGCGACTACGCCAAGACCGCCGATCTGCTGCGCCCCGGCCACGCCGACTACACCGCCTATGCCAAGTACCACGGCTTTCAGGACGCCCGGGGCGGCGGGCATTTCTCCGGCCGGGTGACGGCGGGGCTGGTGGCGGGGGGCGCCATCCTGCTGAAAGCCCTGGAGGCGGCGGGGGTGCGCATTTCCACCCATGTAGCCCGCTGCGCCGGGGTCAGCGACACCCCCTTTGCCCTGGACGACCCCGCCGAGCTGGAAAAGCAGCTGGACGCCCTAAAGGCAAATCCCGAGGGCCTGGCGCTGCTGGATGAGGCGGTACGCCAGCCCATGCAGCAGGCCATCCGCGCCGCCGGGAGCGAGGGGGACAGTGTGGGCGGCATCCTGGAGACGGCCATCCTCGGCCTGCCCGCCGGCGTGGGAGAACCCTACTTTGACAGCCTGGAGAGCAAGCTGGCCCACATCGCCTTTTCCACCCCGGCGGTGAAGGGCATCGAATTTGGGGCGGGCTTCGGCTTTGCCGAGATGCGGGGCAGCGAGGCCAACGACCCCTTCCGGGTGGACGAGACCGGTCGGATCTATACCGCCACCAACCGCAATGCGGGCATCAACGGCGGCATCGCCAACGGGATGCCGGTGGTTTTCCGCACCGCGGTAAAGCCCACCCCCAGCATTTACAAACCCCAGCAGACGGTGGACTACATCGCCCGGAAAAACGCCGAGCTGTCCATCCAGGGACGGCACGACCCCTGCATCCTGGCCCGGGCGGCCATCGTGCAGAGCTGCGCCGCGGCCCTGGCAGCGGCCGACCTGATGACCATACGCTACGGCGAGGGCTGGATGACCCGGCCCGGGGACTATCGCAGACAGGAGGGATGCTGAATGGAATACGGACTGATTGGGAGCCGGCTGGGCCACTCCTACTCCAAGATCATCCATGAGATGCTCTGCGGCTACCGGTACGAGCTGCACCCCCTGCCCACCGAGGCCGAGGCCCGGGCCTTCCTGGCCCAGCGCCCTTTTAAGGCCATCAATGTCACCCTGCCCTACAAGCGGCTGGTGATGGAGTATTGCAGCTTCATCGACCCCCGGGCCAAGGCCATCGGGGCGGTGAACACGGTGGTGAACCGCAGCGGCCTGCTGTACGGCTACAACACCGATTATCTGGGCTTTGCCTATCTCTGCCGGGCCCACGGCGTAGAGCTGCGGGGCAAAACGGTGCTCATCCTGGGCACCGGCGGCACCCACAATACCACCGCCGCGGTGGCTCAGGACGCAGGCGCGGCCCGGGTGCTGACGGTGAGCCGCACCCCCGACCCCGAAAAGGGGGAGCTTTCCTATCCGGAAGCGGTGCAAAGCGGCGCACAGGTGGTCATCAACACCACCCCCGCAGGCATGTACCCCAATGTGGGCTCCTGCCCGCTGGACGTGGCCTCCATGCCGGGGCTGGAAGCGGTGCTGGACGTAGTCTATAACCCCAACAAGACCGAGCTGATCCTCCGGGCCGAAGAGGCCGGGGTGCCGGTGGCGGTGGGGGGCCTGGAAATGCTGGTGGCCCAGGCGGTGTATGCCGCCGAATATTTTCTGGACCGCAAGCTGCCGGATGTGGAGCAGGAGATCGCCCGCATCACCGCAGAGCTGCACCGGGAGCTTTTGAACGTGGCGCTGGTGGGGATGCCCAGCTGCGGCAAGACCACCATCGGCCAGGCCCTGGCTCAAAAGCTGGGCCGAAAATTTATAGACCTGGACGAAGAGGTGGTGAAGGCGGAGGGCCGCAGCATCCCCGAGATCTTTGCATCCGAGGGGGAGGCGGGCTTCCGGGACAAGGAGACCGCCCAGATCGCCCGGTTCGGCAAGGAGAACCGCCAGCTGCTCTCCTGCGGCGGCGGTGCGGTAAAGCGCCCGGAAAACCTGCGGGCCCTGCGTCAGAACGGGGTGGTTCTCTTCATCAACCGCCCGCTGGACGCCCTGACCGTGGGGGGCGGGCGGCCCCTCTCCTCCAGCCCCGAGGCGCTGCGCCGGATGGAGGCCGAGCGCCGTCCCCTTTATGAGGCGGCTGCCGACGCCGTCGTGCGCAACGATACCACCATAGAGGCGGCCGTCCAGGCCGCCCTGGAGGCACTGAATGAAGTTTTTAGTCATTAACGGCCCGAACCTGAACCTGCTGCGGTACACCCAGCCCGACATCCCCGGCGAGATGGATTACGAGTCCCTGTTGGACTACATCTACACCTGCTGCCGCCGGATGGGCATCGAGACCGAGTTTTATCAGTCCAACCACGAGGGGGACCTGATCGACGAGATCCAGAGCGCGGCGGGCCGGGCGGACGGCATCCTGCTGAACCCCGGCGGATACGCCCACACCAGCGTGGCCATCCTGGACGCGCTGCGAGTCTGCGGGGTCCCGGCGGTGGAGGTGCTGCTGGATGCTCCCAGCGAAAAGGAGCCCTTCCGCCGGTCCGACATCGTTTCCTTTGGCTGTCAGGGCCATTTCATCGGCGAGGGGCCGGCAGGCTACCTGCATGCAGCGGCCTATCTGGCCCAGCTGCTGCGGCTGGACGGCTCGCCCCACAGCCGGATTACCATGTAACTCAACGGCCGCAGCCAAGCGGTTCTCTGCTGTAAAAACCGCCGAAGCCCCTTGATTTTGGAGAACGGGCTGTGCCTTTGGACCCAGTCTGTACTTTTCCAAGGTTTTTGACCGGGTTCGGCGGTTTTCTCTCTTTGCTGCAAGCCGCGCTCTGCGCGGGAATCATAATGGAAAGGAACATCACTACCCATGATCATTTCTACCAAAAAGGGCACCCCCAAAGAAGAACTCGACAAGATCATCAGCCGGTTTGAGGAGCACGGCCTGGACGTGACCCTCATCACCGGCCAGGATTACAACGTCTTTGGTCTGGTGGGCGACACCACCAAACTGGACGAGCAGGACATCCTCTCCAACCCCTGGGTGGACAACGTCACCCGGGTCTCGGCTCCCTACAAGCGGGCCAACCGGCTGTTCCACCCCGAAGATTCGGTCATCGACTGCGGCGGCGTGAAGATCGGCGGCAAGGAAAAGATCGCGGTGATGGCAGGCCCCTGCAGCATCGAAGGGGCCGAGCAGGCCATGCGGATCGCCACCGGCGTTCGGGCGGGCGGCGCGACCCTCTTCCGGGGCGGCGCTTACAAGCCCCGCACCTCTCCCTACTCCTTCCAGGGTCTGGAGACCGAGGGCATCCTGGACATGGTGAAGGCCCGGGAGGCCACCGGCCTGCCCATTGTCTCGGAGCTGATGAGCGAGGACCGCATCCCCGAGTTTGAGGAGTATGTGGACGTGGTACAGATCGGCGCCCGCAACATGCAGAACTTCCAGCTGCTGAAGGCGGTGGGCAAGATGCACAAGCCGGTGCTGCTCAAGCGGGGCCTGTGCAACACCATCGAGGAGTGGATCATGAGCGCCGAGTACATCATGGCGGGCGGCAACGAGAAGGTCATCCTCTGCGAGCGGGGCATCCGCACCTTTGAGAAGTATACCCGGAACACCCTGGACCTCTCCGCCATTCCCATCATCCACGAGCGCACCCACCTGCCCGTGGTGGTGGACCCCAGCCACGCCACCGGCAAGGCAAACCTGGTGGAGCCCATGATGATCGCCGCCATTGCCGCCGGTGCGGACGGTCTGGAGGTGGAGGTTCACTATGACCCCCGCCACGCCTGGAGCGACGGCGCCCAGTGCCTGACCCCCGACAAGTTCGCCCAGGCCATGGCCAAGTGCCGCCAGGTGGCATGGGCCATCGGCCGGGACATGTGAGCGGGGCGCGGGCATGATCGCGACCGTTCACGCCGGGCATCCGCTGGGGGGCGCCCTCCCTGCCCCGCCCAGCAAAAGCATGGCCCACCGGGCGGTGCTCTGCGCGGCGCTGGCCGAGGGCTGCTCCCACATTTCCAACCTGACCCTGAGCCAGGACATCTCGGCCACCCTGGCCGCCGCCGGGCAGCTGTGCGCCGATGTGCAGCTGGAACCGGGCGGGGCCACGGTCTGCGGGCGGGGGAAGTTTGGTCCCCTGTCCGCGCCGCTGGACTGCTGCGAGAGCGGCAGCACCCTGCGGTTTTTGATCCCGCTGGCCAGCCTCATGGGGCAGCCGGTGCGGTTTGTGGGCCGCGGGCGGCTGATGGAGCGGCCCCAGGGAGTGTATGAAGAAATTTTCCGCCGTCAGGGGCTGCCCTTTGCTCAAGGCCCCCAGGGGCTGAGCCTCTGCGGCCCATTGCGGCCCGGGCGGTTCGAGGCGGCGGGCAACGTTTCCAGCCAGTTTGTCAGCGGGCTTTTGTTCGCGCTGCCGCTGCTGGAAGAGGACAGCACCCTGGAACTGCTGCCGCCGGTGGAGAGCCGCAGCTACATCGAGATGACCCGCGCCGCCCAGGCGGCCTTCGGGGTCCAGAGCTTCTGGCAGGGGGAAAACACCCTCTATATCCCCGGCAAACAGCGCTATCTCCCCTGCGATTACCGGGTGGAGGGGGATTACAGCCAGGCCGCTTTTCTGGCGGTGCTGGGGGCGCTGGCGGGGGGTGTGACCGTCACCGGCCTGATCGATGAGACTTTGCAGGGGGACGCGGTGATTCTGGAAATTCTGCGCCGCTGCGGCGCGCAGTTTGAGCGCACCGCCGAGGGGCTGGTTTTCGCCCGCAGCGAACTGCATGGAACCGAAATTGATCTGGCCGACTGCCCGGACCTTGGCCCCATCCTGATGGTGCTGGGGCTGTTCTGCGAGGGGGAAACCATCATCCGCAACGCCGGGCGGCTGCGGCTCAAAGAGAGCGACCGCATCGCCGCCATGGAGCAGGAGCTGCGCCGCTGCGGCGGCAAGATCTCCAGCGAAGGGGATACCATTACCATCCAAAAGAGCGCGCTGCACGCTCCCGGCCAGCTGCTGGAAGGCCACAACGACCACCGGGTGGTCATGAGCCTGTCGGTGCTGGCATTGGCGGCGGGGCTGACCGTCTCCATCCAGGGAGCCCAGGCGATTCAAAAGAGCTGGCCCGAATTTTTTGCCGCCCTGCGGCAGCTGGGCGCGGAGGTGAGCGAACAAGATGGATAAGACAAAACGTTATCTGGTGGTGGGCCTGGGGCTTCTGGGGGGCAAGTACGCCCTGGAGCTGACCCGGGCCGGGTTTACGGTGGACGGCATCAACCGCAGCGAGGGACATTTGCAGTACGCCCTGGACCACGGATACATCCGCTCGGGCAAGACCAAGGATTTTGAGGACCTGGTGCGCCAGGCCGACCACATTATTTTTGGCCTCTACCCCACCGCGCTGCTGGACTGGTTCCGAACCTACGGCCGGCTGTTAAAGCCGGGCTGCATCTTCACCGACGTATCCGGCGTCAAGACCGGCCTTGTGGAGCCCATCCAGGAACTTTGCCCCGAGGGGGTGGAGTTCATCGCCAGCCATCCCATGGCCGGGCGGGAGACCTCCAGCGTGGAACATGCGGCGGAGGTGAACTTCGCCCCCGCCAACTTCATCATCACCCCCACCCAGCGCAACACCCCCGAGGCCATCCAGTGGGTGCGGGAGCTGGCCGAGGTGCTGGGCTTTCGGCATATCTGCACCCTGACGGTGCAGGAGCACGACCGGATGATCGGCTATGTGAGCCAGCTCTGCCACGCCATCGCGGTGAGCCTCATGTGCGCCAACGACAACACCGACCTGTGCGAATACACCGGCGACTCCTTCCGGGATCTGACCCGCATCGCCCGAATCAACGACAAGATGTGGGCGGAGCTGTTCTTGTGGAACCGGGAGAACCTCATCGCCGAGATCGACCAGTTCTCCGGGTCCCTGGGCCAGCTGCGCCAGGCCCTTGAGGACGGCGACCGGGATGGCCTGGAAGCCATGTTCCGCCTTTCCACCCAGCGCCGGGCGGCCTTCGACCCGAAGCTGGAGTGAGCGCGCCCCATCAAGCTCTATAAAGACAAAACGACCCTCCCCCGTATAGCGTCCTGCGCTTTCCGGGGGAGGGTCGCTGCGTATCAGGGGCTGCTGCAAAATGTCCCAAAGTTTGCAGTACCTGAGCAAGCCCCCTCGCCGAGGGGGCTGTCACGAAGTGACTGGGGGAGTTCGGCAACATGCTGCTATCCGAACTCCTTTTGCAGCGATCTCGACCACCGCCTGCGGCGGACTGAGGGAGAGATTGCTGGGGCCGCCGTCTGAATTTTCAAGGGCCGCCCCAAGGCCCGCCGAAAATTCAGGCAACGGCAACCCGATCGCTGCGCGGCACTTCCCTCGAAGAGGGAAGTCGGACGGTAAACGGCTGCTTGCCAGAAAAAGCAGCTGCTTTTCTCAACAACTTGAGCTGCTGCAAACTTTCCAAAGATCCGAACTTTCTAATTACACCTGTTTATTTTAGAAAGTTAGAAAAAACCTAGTATCTAAGCCAACTTTTAAACTTTCTACGTATTTTAGAAAGTTAAAAAGTCCGGTTTTAACTTTCTACGGTAGAAAGTTTAAAACTGCGCAGCAACGTTAAAATCTTTAACTTTCTAAAATAGTCAGGGGGGTACCGGAGCCATCTTAGAAAGTTCAGTTCAGATGTCGCCGCCCCGTCTAGGCTCCCTGTCTCGGCTCCCCTTTGCAAGGGGAGCTGGCGCGCAGCGCCTGAGGGGTGGAATCTCACTCCTCAAATTCCAGATCGGTAGGCAGCAGAAGATCCAGCGGGGCGGCGGGCTCGGCCACCAGGCGGCGGCTCTGGTTGTAGATGGCCTTTTCCAGGGTGTTGCGGGCAAGGCGGCCGTTGCCGGCGCTGCGGCTGTCGGCGGCCTGACGGCGGCGGTAGTAGCCCAGCAGCGGGAAGGTGCAGCCCTCGTCCAGCCGGTAGCCCCGGGCGGCGGCCAGGGTCTCGGTGATGTCCAAAAGCTGGTCGGCGGTGTAGTCCGGGAACTCGATCTGGTTGGGGAACCGGCTGGCAAGGCCGCTGTTGGCGGTCAAAAACTGCTGCATCTCCTTTGTGTATCCGGCCAGGATCACCACCAGCTCCTCCCGGTGGTCCTCCATCCCCTTCACCAGGGTGTCGATGGCCTCGAGGCCGAAGGAATCCTGCTCTCCCCGGTAGAGGCTGTATGCCTCGTCGATGAAGAGCACGCCGCCCAAAGCGCTCTCGATGACACTGTTGGTGAGGGGGGCGGTGTGGCCGGTGTAGCGGCCCACCAGATCCCCCCGGCTCACCTCGATGAGCTGCCCCCCCTTGAGGGCGCCGATGGCCTTGAGGTACCGGGCCACCAGCCGGGCAATGGTGGTCTTGCCGGTGCCGGGGTTTCCGGTGAAGATCATGTGCATGGAAAGATTCGCGGTTTTCATCCCGGCGGCGGCCCGGCGCTGCTGCACCTGGAGGTTATCCGCCAGGCCGAAGACATACTCCTTGACCTCTTCCAGCCCCACCAGGGCCTGGAGCTCGGCCCGCACCGCTTCCACCGCTCCGGCGGAGGGTTCGGGCAGCAGTTCCTTGAGTTTGCGGGGCTCTTCCTCGTCCAGCTGCATCCAGAGGGCCCCCTCCTTTACGGTCAGGGCCACTTTTCCGGCGCAGAGGCGGTCGGTCTGCAAACAGTGCTCGCTCACCGCCCGGAAAATCCGCTCACAGCAGCCGATCATCCCGGCGGCTCCCTCGTCGGGGGTGCAGCAGGAAGCCACATAGTCCCGCACCTGGGCCCCCGCCGAGAGGGTCAGGCTCAGGCGGCTGTGCATCCGCTGGGCCAGCTCGTTGAGCTGCCCGGCCGCCAGAGCGGCCAAGCTCTCGGGGGTAAAGGGGCCGGTGTGGCACTCATCCCCCAGCGCGGCGGTGAAGGCCGCGCCGAACCGCTCGGCGGCGGCAGCCTTGCCCTGGCTGGAAAAGAAGACCAGGTACTTGCCCTGGGGGTCCAGACGGCTCACCGCACCGGCGGCGAGGGCGGTGCCCGCCTCCACCAGGATGCCCCCTTTGTTCACCAGATACCGGCTGTGCAGCGGCGCAAACCCCCGCACCACCAGATCCGACAGGGTCTTCAAAAAGCCTGCAAAGCAGCTCTCGTAGTGCTCAAAGGCCACGATCTGCCCCGGGGCGTGGAGCGCCGCATACAGATCCTGCAAGAACAGCCGTTCGCTGCCTGCGTCGGGATAGAGGGCCAGGTCCACCACCGCGATCTTGTCGCTGGGCAAGAGGCCCCGGGCCGCCATGCAGCGGGCGGTCTGGCGCAAAGCATAGTGCCGCCCGGTGCCCCGGCCGCCCCAGATCAGGATCGCATTGCGGGCCTTGGGGCCCTCGGTGCCCAGCACAAAGGGGCGGCGCATGGCCCGCACCAGGCTGTCCACAAACCCATCCTGCCCCAGCACCTTCTGCTTGACTTCGGCGGCCAATCCCTCAAAGCTGCCCGCCTTGCCCGCCGGGGTGTCGGCGGTGCCCTCGGCCAGAAGGCCCTCCGCCTCCAGATCCCGGATCATCCGGCGGCTCTCCTCCAGGGTCTTGTCCGCCTGTTCCTGCTGGCTGCGCAGCCCCGCGCTCTGCTGCTTGAGCAGCCGGTCCAGCTCCTTCTGCTGTTCCAGCAAAGTCTTGTTGAGGTCGGGCAGGCTCTCTTTCTGCCCCTGGGGCGGGTCCTGCTCCGGTTTTTTCCCGCCCGGGGCCTTGGGCTGGAACCGCCCATGGGGGCCAAATACCCCGTTCATCAAGCTCTCCCAATCGTCGTTGTAGCCCATAAAAGCCTCCCTGTTCCGGCGGTCATCCGCCCTGTTTTGACCCTTCCAGTATAGTGTACCCCGGCCGGTTTTGCAAGCGGGGTGCCGGGCCGGGAATTTGCTCTTTTTCCGCGGGCACATTCCCCTGCCTCCCTTGAAAAGTAAACGCCGCTCGTTTATTATTAAATAAGGATACAAAAAAATTCAAAAACACGGCTTCCGGCCGCAGCCGGAAAATCAGCCGGGAAAGGTGTGCCGTACCGTGAGCACAGCGACACCCAAGAGCCTGAAGGCTCTGTATGAGAGCGAAGAATTCCACCAGCAATATTTTTACGACGGGCCTTTGGGGCCGGACTACACCCCCCAGGGCACCTACCTGCGGGTCTGGGCCCCCACCGCCCAGCAGGTCTCGGTGAATCTCTACCGCTACGGCACCGGCAATTTCTGCCTGGGGTGCCTGCCCATGTCCCGGCGGGAGCGGGGCGCCTGGACCATCTATCTGCCCGGGGACCAGCACGGGCTGTACTACACCTTCAGCGTGGAGGTGGACGGCGCCCGGTATGAGACCGGCGACCCCTACGCCCGGGCCGCCGGGGTCAACGGGGTGCGGAGCATGATTGTGGATCTGGCCCGCACCAACCCCGAGGGCTGGCAGCAGGACGCCCGCCCCAGCATCCCCGCTTCCCGGCGGGTGGTGTGGGAGATCAGCGTCCGGGACTTCTCCTGGGATCTGGCGGGGGGCATGGGCCGGGAATGGCGGGGCAAATACCTTGCCTTCACCCAGACCGGCACCACGGTCAAGGGCTCCAGCCCCTGCCCCACCGGCCTTGCCCATCTGCGGCGGCTGGGGGTCAGCCATGTGCAGCTGATGCCGGTGTTCGACTTCGGCAGCGTGGACGAGAGCCGCCCGCTGCGCCTCCAGTACAACTGGGGCTATGACCCGGTGAACTTCAACCTCCCCGAGGGCAGCTACTCCACCGACCCCTACCACGGGGAGGTGCGGATCAACGAGTTCAAGCAGATGGTGGCCGCCCTGCATGCGGCAGGCATCGGCGTGGTGATGGACGTGGTCTACAACCACACCTACCGCACCGAAAATGTATTTAACTACACGGTGCCCTATTACTTTTTCCGCCAGAACCCGGACGGCAGCTTTTCCAACGGCAGCGGCTGCGGCAACGAGTTTGCCACCGAGCGGCCCATGGCCCGGCGGTACATCATCGACTCGGTGCTCTACTGGGCCAAGGAATACCACATCGACGGGTTCCGGTTCGACCTGATGGGGCTGTACGATGTGGAGACCATCAATCTTTTGCGAGAAGAGCTGGACAAGCTCCCCGGCGGCAAGGATATTTTGATGTACGGCGAGCCCTGGCAGGGGGGCGGCAGCATGCTGCGCCGGTACGAGGCCAATAAGAACAACCTCCAGATGCTCTCCGAGCGGGTGGGGGTGTTCTGCGACGACACCCGGGACGCCATCAAGGGCGGCTGCTTCGAGGCCCGGGAGCCCGGCTACGTCCAGGGCAAGCCCGGCAGCTTTTGGGACATCGGGGCGGCGGTGGCGGCCTGGTGCCGCAGCGACCGCATCAGCCCCCGGGCCCCCAGCCAGATCGTGAGCTATGTTTCCGCCCACGACAACTTCACCCTTTGGGATAAGCTGATGATGGTGCGCAGCCGCCGGCCGGACTTTATGGCCGAGGACCCGGTGGTGCTGGCCCAGAACCGGCTGGCCGCGGGCATCTATCTGACCTGCATGGGCATGCCTTTCATGCAGGCGGGGGAGGAATTCGCCCGCACCAAGCGGGGCCGGGGCAACAGCTACCGTTCCCCCGCTCCTCTCAACCAGCTGGACTGGCGCCGGGCCTGCCGGTACCGGGGCCTTGTGGACTATTACCGCGGGCTCATTGCGCTGCGGGCGCAGTTCCCGCGGCTGGGGGGCGCGGACCTGGAGGCCGCCAACGCGGTGGAGTTCTTCGAGCTGGAGCCGCCTCTCGTGGGCTGGACCCTGCCTGCCATGCCCGGCGACGGGGCCCGGTGGGAGGCGCTTTTGGTCTTTTACAACCCCACCGACCAGGAGAAATGGGTCCCGCTGCCCGAAGGAAAGTGGCAGCTGCTCTGCGACGGAGTTTCCTCCAGCCTGTGGCGGGGGGACAGCTGCCTGCGGGAGGGCACGAGCCTCCTGGCCCCTTACAGCGCCACCATCTTCGGGCTGCGCAGTGAGGGATAATAAAGCGCAAATTGATTCTCCCACTACCAATACCCTCTCCCGCTTCATAATAAAATAAGGATCAAAGGGAGGGGAGGCAATGGTGGATATGCCCTACGAAGATTTTATTCGGTCCCGTATTACCGAATTGCGCATGACCAGAGAGGTTTCTGAACATCGTATGAGTTTGGAATTGGGAAAAAGCGGCTCTTATATCCGAAGTGTGACCAGCGGAGCGGCCTTGCCATCCCTCAAAGAACTTTTCAACATCATAGCGTATTTCAATATGACCCCTGCGGAATTTTTCGCCCCATTGGAAAAGGACGATTCCGCCTATGGCAAGCTCTGCGAACGGCTGAGGTCCTTAAACGAGGAAGATCTGGATAAAGTCGCCACCTTCATCAACTGGATCGCCCCATGATCCGCGCCTGCCGGAAAGAGGCAGAGCGCACCGGCAAAATGCAGCCCGAGCATTCAAGCCGAAGTGAAAAGAGCAAAACGCGGCCCGGAACCACCCTTGCGGATGTTCCGGGCCGCGTTTGTTTTTACGATCAGATGTTGCCGAACTCGCTGAGTTCCAAATCCTTGTTGTGGTCCTGGGCCCAGCGCACCGCCCAGTCGGAGGTGAACAGCAGCAGGCGGTTGCCCCGCATGTCCTCCACCGGCTTTGTGTCGCTGGTGAGGTCCAGATCCCGCAGCACATAGGTGTCGGGGTCGTTGCGAATCCAGCGCAGCTGCTCGAAGGGCAGGTGCTGCATCCGGATTTCCACGTTGTACTCGGTGTTCAGCCGGTACTCCAGCACTTCCAGCTGCAGCACGCCCACGACGCCCACCACGACCTCTTCCATGCCGCCGCCCACTTCGCGGAAGATCTGGATGGCGCCCTCCTGGGCGATCTGCTCCATGCCCTTCACGAACTGCTTGCGCTTCATGGTGTCCTTCTGCTCGATGCGGGCGAAGTGCTCGGGGGAGAAGGTGGGGATGCCTGCAAACTGCACCTTCTTTTTGCCGGTGCAGAGGGTGTCGCCGATGGAGAAGATGCCCGGGTCAAACAGGCCGATGATGTCGCCTGCATAGGCCTCGTCCACGCTGGCCCGGTCCTGGGCCATGAGCTGGGTGCCGGTGGCCAGCTTGATGTTCTTGCCCTCCTGCACATGGCAGGCCTCCATGCCCCGCTCGAACTTGCCCGAGCAGATCCGCATAAAGGCAATGCGGTCCCGGTGGGCCTTGTTCATGTTGGCCTGGATCTTGAAGATGAAGGCCGAGAACTCCTCCCGGCAGGGGTCCACCGGCTCGCCGGTGAGGCTGTCCACACGGGCCAGCGGGGTGGGGGTCAGCCGCAGAAAGTCCTTGAGGAAGGGCTCGACGCCGAAGTTGGTGAGAGCCGAACCGAAGAACACCGGGCTCAGCTCGCCCCGCAGCACCTTTTCCAGGTCGAATTCCTCGGCGGCACCGTCCAAAAGCTCGATCTCATCGCTGAGCTGCTGGTGCAGGTAGGGGGTCAGCAGCTCATCCAGCTGCGGATCGCCCAGCTCGGCCTCGATCTCATCCACCTTCTTGACGCCGTTGGCACGGCCGTCGCTCTCGAAGGCCAGCACCTTGCGGCTGGCCCGGTCGAACACGCCCTTGAAGGCCTTGCCGCAGCCGATGGGCCAGTTCATGGGGTAGGTCTTGATGCCGAGGATCTCCTCGATGTTCTCCATCAGCTCAAAGGGGTCCCGGGCCTCCCGGTCCATCTTGTTGATGAAGGTAAAGATGGGGATGTGGCGCAGGGTGCAGACCTTGAACAGCTTGATGGTCTGGGCCTCGACGCCCTTGGCCGCGTCGATGACCATGACCGCCGAGTCGGCGGCCATCAGGGTGCGGTAGGTGTCCTCCGAGAAATCCTGGTGGCCGGGGGTGTCCAGGATGTTGACGCACTTGCCCTCGTAGTTGAACTGCAGCACCGAGGAGGTCACCGAGATGCCGCGCTGCTTTTCAATGTCCATCCAGTCGGACACCGCGTGCCGGGCGCTCTGCTTGCCCTTGACCGAACCGGCCTGGTTGATGGCTCCGCCGTAGAGCAGCAGCTTTTCGGTGAGGGTGGTCTTACCGGCGTCCGGGTGGCTTATGATGGCGAACGTCCGGCGGCGTTCGATCTCTTCACGATTTGTCATAATTTCTTTTGTCTCTCCTAAAACGATAACGGGTCATTGCGCAAAAAGCGCGGCGGTCGTCCTGTGGGCCCTGGGCTTTACATGGGTCTTTACTCCTCTGTCCCTATTCAACCGATACAAAAACACACATACGTTTTTTATTTTACGCCAAAACCCTTCTTTTCGCAAGAGGGAGCGCAGATTTTACCCCCTTCACCGCTTGATGAGGATGCAGGGCAGCGGCGCGGTGTCCGCCCAGTTGGCAAATTCGCAGACCAGCACCGTATACTTTTCCAGGGGCAGGGCCCGCAGATACTCCAGCACCGCCTGCTTTTCCTCCGAGCCGATGGTCTTGCCGCTGTAAAGGATGGCGGTCAGCACCCCGCCGGGGCGCAGCGCCTCCAGCGCCGCTTCCAGGGCGGGCAGGGTGGTGGCGGCGGTGGAAAAGACCCCGTGGTCCGCCCCGGGCAGCCATCCGAAATTGAAGAGCACCGCGTCGGCGCAGCCCGGCCGGACATAGTCCAGAAGGTTCTGGTGGCCGTCGCAGACCAGGGTATACCGCTCCGGCTGGATGCCCGCCTTTTCCAGCCGGGCGCGGGTGGAGGCGATGGCCTCGGGCTGGATGTCCATGCCCAGCACATGGCCCCCCGGCCCGGTCAGATTGCAGAGGAACAGGGTATCCCCGCCGTTGCCGCAGGTGGCGTCGATGCACAGTTTCGGCCCGCACAGGCGGCAGCGCAGAAAGTCCTGCACCAGCTGCACCGCGGTCAGGTCCGGACGGCGGCGGCGTTCAAGACGCCCGCCCTGCTCCGAAAAACCGAACTTTGCCCAGAAAGCAAGCTCCCCCCGGTCGGCGGGCAGCGGCGCTGTAAAAAAGCTCTCCCGGTTTTTCTCATATCCCCCATTCCGCCGCAGCGCCTCCTTGAGCAGATAGGAGCCGTACCCCCTGCGCCGCCACTCCGGCGAGATGGTCAGCTCTTCCAGCACCGCTCCCTGGGGGATCTTGCGCAGGGTGCATCGGCCGATGCAGTCTTTCTCCTTGTACAGCTCATATCCGCCGGGTGTTTCCATCACCTTCATCGGGTCTTGTGCCTCCTTTTTGGGTTTTCCTTTTATCCCTTGTACCATACGGCCAGGGGCAAAAACTGTCAAGGTTTCCTGTGGAAAAGATGCCGTCATTTCACATTTTGTTCACCGCCGGCCGGCATGCTTTTTCACATTTCTCGGGTAGAATAACCAGCATAAAGGGTGTCCCCCACACCCCGGCTTTCCCTTCTCACTCCTTTACAAGAAAGGGCCTGATCCTATGAACAATGAAACCAATCGGGAATACGATTATTCCTCCCTTTATAACGGCGCTACTCCCCCCGCCCCGGACACCGGCTATGTGAATGTGGGCAGCAGCGGCACCAACACCGCCAACACCGCCGATTCCTTCGACGGCGCCCCCTCCGGGCAGAGCGAGGGCTCTTCCTACGTGCCGCCGGTCCCCCCGGTTCCTCCGGCAGACGCTCAGCCCGCAGACCCCGTTCCCCCCGCACCCAAAAAGAAGCCCCGTCGGTTTGCCCGCGGCATTGCAGCCCTGGCCGCCTGCGCGGTGGTGGGTCTTGTCAGCGGCCTTGCAGGCGGTTATCTGGCCGGCGCCAACGCCCCCCGCATCGTGATGCAGACGGTGGAGCGCAGCTCTTCCGACAGCGCCTCGGCGACCTCCACCTCCACCGGCGGCAGCGATCTGACCCTGGCCCAGGTTTCCGCCGTGGCCAGCCCCAGCGTGGTGGTCATCACCACCGAAGAGGTGGTCTACTCCTCCTGGTCCTGGTATGGCCCCAGTCAGGTGCAGTCCGGCGCGGGCAGCGGCATCATCCTCAGCGAGGACGGCTACATCCTGACCTGTGCCCATGTCATTGAGGGCGCTTCCAACATTACCGTGACCATCGGCGACACCGATTACACCGCCACCGTCATCGGCTCGGACTCCACCAGCGACGTGGCCGTGGTGAAGATCGACGCCACCGGCCTGACCCCGGTCACTCTGGGGGACAGCAACACCCTGGCCGTGGGTGAAGAGGTCATCGCGGTGGGCAACCCCCTGGGCGAGCTGGGCGGCACCGTGACCAACGGCATCATCAGCGCGCTGAACCGCAGCATCTCCATTGAGGGCTCCGGCTCCACCGTCACCATGTCCCTGATCCAGACCAACGCCAGCGTCAGCCCCGGCAACTCGGGCGGCGGCCTGTTCAACATGGCCGGCGAGCTGGTGGGCATGGTCAACGCCAAGTCCGCCGACAGCGAGGCCGAGGGCCTGGGCTTCGCCATCCCCATCAACGACGCCATCGCCGTGGTGGAAGACCTGATGGAGAACGGCTATGTCACCGGCCGTCCCTACCTGGGCATCACCTACATTGCGGTGACCGACTCCTCCACCGCCCAGCAGCTGGGCGTACCGGCCTACGGCATCTATGTGGTGGAGGTCGTGGAGGGCGGCCCGGCGGACCGCGCAGGCCTTGAGCCCGGCGACCGGATCGTCAGCGTGGACAACACCGAGATCGTTGCCCAGGACGACCTCGGCACCCTGATCCAGAGCCACCAGGCCGGAGATGTGATCTCCATCACCCTTGCACGGGATGGCCAGATGATGACCTTCGAGGTCACCCTCGGCGAACAGAACGCTCCGACGAATTGAGCGAAGCCTGTCCCACCGGACCTTCTCCAAGGCGTCTCCCTTCAAGCCTTTTTCTGCGGGCCTCCCCGATTTTTCGAGGAGGTCTTTTTTGTTGCGCTGCCAAAGGCCCGGCCGTTGCATTCGATTTTTTGGTGTGTTATCATACCATCAGATGCAGAGGGTTCTGCCCGAAGCAAAAAATCGAATATAGGAGGATAAGAGAGATGAGCGTTTTCCGCAAAGATTTTCTGTGGGGCGGCGCCTGCGCGGCCAACCAGTTCGAGGGTGCATGGGATGTGGACGGCAAGGGCGTCAGCGTGCCGGATCTGTGCACCAACGGCAGCCACACCACCCCCAAATGGCTGACCACCTCGGTGCGGCCGGACAAGCTCTACCCCAGCCATGAGGCCATCGACTTCTACCACCACTACGAGGAGGACATCGCCCTCTTCGCCGAGATGGGCTTCAAGTGCTTCCGCACCTCCATCAACTGGACCCGCATCTTCCCCACCGGCATGGAGTCCGAGCCCAACGAGAAGGGCCTGGAGTTCTACGACAAGGTCTTTGCCTGCTGCAAAAAGTACGGCATCGAGCCGCTGGTGACCATCAGCCACTACGAGCTGCCCTACGCCCTGGTGGAGAAGTACAACGGCTGGGCCAGCCGGGAGCTGGTGGGCTTCTACATGAACTACTGCAAGGCCATCTTTGAGCGGTACAAGGACAAGGTCAAATACTGGCTGACCTTCAACGAGATCAACGCCGGTACCATGGCCTTCGGCTCGGTGCTCTCCACCGGCACGGTGAAGGGCTACGAAGGCCCGGTCACCAATGTTCCGGACAACAAGCAGGAGCGGTACCAGGCGCTGCACCACATGTTTGTAGCCAGCGCCGAGGCGATTGTCTACGCCCACGAACACTATCCCCAGTTCAAGATGGGCTGCATGGTGGCCTTCGGCGCGTCCTACCCCATGACCTGCGACCCGGATGACATTCTGGCCAATCAGGAGCAGATGAACCGGATGAACTGGTACTGCTCGGACGTCCATGTCCGGGGCGAGTATCCCTACTTTGCCAAGCGGTTCTGGGAGGAAAACGGCATCGTCCTCAAGACCGAACCGGGGGACGCCGAGCTGCTCAAGAAGGGCGTGGTGGACTTCTACACCTTCTCCTACTACATGACCAGCTGCATCACCACCCACAAGGACGTGGAGAGCATCGGCGGCAACCTGCTGGGCGGAGTCAAGAACCCCTACCTCAAGGCCTCCGACTGGGGCTGGCAGATCGACCCCAAGGGCCTGCGCTACACCCTCAACGAGATCTACGGCCGCTACCGCATCCCTCTGATGGTGGTGGAGAATGGTCTGGGCGCCTACGATGTCAAGGGCGAGGACGGCAAGGTGCACGACGACTACCGCATCGACTACCTGCGCAGCCACATCCAGCAGATGGCCGAGGCGGTGAAGGACGGCGTGGACCTGATGGGCTATACCCCCTGGGGCTGCATCGACCTGGTGAGCGCCTCCACCGGCGAGATGGCCAAGCGCTACGGCTTCATCTACGTCAACAAGTTTGACGACGGCACCGGCGATCTGAGCCGGGAGAAGAAGGACTCCTTCGACTGGTACAAGAAGGTCATCGCCTCGAACGGCGAGGATCTGGGCTGAGGGCCTGAAACCTCGAATACACAAGGGGCTGCTGCACCCGTTCATCCGGCCCCCGCTTTGAGGGGGCTGTCAGCGGCAGCTGACTGGGGGAGTTCGGTAAGAGGGCGCTTGCCGAACTCCCTTCGCCGCTGCGCGGCACTTCCCTCAAGGAGGGAAGCCGGACGCTGCACGGCTGCTTCTTAGAAAAGCTGCAAATATTATTGCGCAAAAAACGCTGTTCTCCCGGTTTTCACCGGTTGGGAACAGCGTTTTTTTCATGATTTCAGAAAATCAAAAATTTTACCGACAGAGCGCGATTCCCTTTTGCAACAGCCCCGCCGCTCTGTTTTATAGGGTTCAATCCTTTTCCCGCCAGAAAAGGCCGCCGCTGGTCTGGAAGAGCAGCCAGGGGTTGACGCTCTTGCTGCCCAGCTTGAAGTCCATGGTCAGCTGCTCCCCCACCGGGCCGAGGGCCTGGCCCCGCTCCACCGTCTGGCCGGCCTTTACATCCAGAGAGGCCAGACCGTACAGGTAACTGCGCATGCCGCAGCCGTGGTCGATGACCACCGTATTTCCGGTGAGAGCCAGATTCTGGGCCAGCACCACCACCCCCGCCGCCGGGGCCCGCACCGGCTCCCCGGGGATGGCGTAGAGCAGGGTGGAGTTGGAGCGGCTGCCCCGCTCTCCGCTTACCACCTTGACCTGGCCGAAGTCCACAAGGATGACGT
>CALXGY010000025.1 GCA_944387955.1 uncultured Faecalibacterium sp.
GCTGCGCAAGATCTGCCACGAGTTTGCCACCGAACACATCGACATCATGGGCGAGCAGTTCCAGCGCCTTGGCGTCATCGGTGATTTCAAAAATCCCTATCTGACCCTGAAGCCCGAGTTTGAGGCCCGCCAGATCGAGATCTTCGGCGAGATGGCCAAGAAGGGCTACATCTACAAGGGCCTGAAGGCCGTGTACTGGTGCCCCGAGGACCGCACCGCTCTGGCCGAGGCGGAGATCGAGTACGGCGAGGACGAGTGCGATTCCATCTACGTCCGCTTCAACGTCACCGACGACCCGAACGGCATTCTGGCAAAGCGCGGCATTCCCATGGACAAGGCCTGGTTCGTCATCTGGACCACCACCACCTGGACCCTGCCCGCCAACGTGGCCATCTGCCTGAACCCTGACTATGACTATGTCTTCGTCAAGGTGGGGGAGGACTACCTGGTGATGGCGGAAGCCCTGGTGGAGAGCACCATGCAGGCTTGCAAGATCGACAGCTACGAGATCGTGGGCGAGCCTATCAAGGGCAGCGAGCTGGAACTGATTCAGGTCCAGCACCCCTTCCTGGACCGCAAGAGCCTTGTCATCTTGGGCGACCATGTCACTCTGGAGAGCGGCACCGGCTGCGTGCACACCGCTCCCGGCCACGGCGTCGAGGACTTTGACGTCTGCACCAAGCACTATCCTCAGGTGCCGGTGATCGTGCCCGTGGATGACGGTGGCTTCCTCACTGCCGAGGCCGGCCCCTTCAGCGGCCTCAAGGTCTGGGACGCCAACAAGGTCATTCTGAAGCACATTCAGGAGAGCGGCCACCTGCTGGGCGTGCAGCACATGAGCCACCAGTATCCTCACTGCTGGCGCTGCCACAGCCCCATCATCTTCCGCGCCACCAAGCAGTGGTTCTGCTCCATCGACGCCTTCAAGGAGGACGTCTACAAGGCCGTCGATCAGGTGCAGTGGTTCCCCGGCTGGGGCCATGACCGCATGATGGGCATGGTGCGCGACCGCAGTGACTGGTGCATCAGCCGCCAGCGCACCTGGGGCGTTCCCATTCCCGCATTCTACTGCACGAAGTTCGGCAAGTACCACATCACCGACGCCACCATCAAGGCGGTCAGCGACCTGTTCCGCAAGGAGGGCTCGGACGCCTGGTACAAGTATGAGGCCGAGCAGATCATCCCCGCCGGGGAGGTGTGCGAGTGCGGCGCTTCCGAGTGGACCAAGGACACCGACATCATGGACGTCTGGTTCGACTCCGGTTCCACCCACAGCGCTGTGCTGGAAGAGCGCCCCGAGCTGTATTCTCCGGCCGACCTCTATATGGAGGGTGCCGACCAGTTCCGCGGCTGGTTCCAGTCCAGCCTGCTGACCAGCGTCGCAAGCCGCGGCCGCGCACCCTACAAGGCGGTGCTGTGCCATGGCTGGGTCGTGGACGAGCAGGGCAAGCAGATGCACAAGAGCGCCGGCAACGGCGTGGAGCCCAGCGAGATCATCAAGGACTACGGCGCGGACATCGTCCGTCTGTGGGTCGCTTCCTCGGATTACACCGTGGACGTGCGCGCGGGCAAGAACATCTTCAAGCAGCTGAGCGAGGCATACCGCAAGATCCGCAACACCGCCCGCTTCCTGCTGGGCAATCTGGAGGGCTTTGACCCCAACACCGATATGGTTCCCGACGATAAGCTCCAGGAGCTGGACCGCTGGGCTCTGGCGGCTCTGGATGACCTGCTGAAGGAGACCGACGCAGGCTACGAGGTCTACAACTTCAACAAGGTGTACCATGCAGTGTACAACTTCTGCGTGGTGGCCATGTCCAACTTCTATCTGGATGTCTCCAAGGATCGTCTGTACTGCACCAACGGCATCGGCCGCAAGGCTGCCCAGACTGCCATGTATAAGATCCTGGTGGCTCTGGACAAGGTCATCGCCCCGATCCTCTGCTTCACCAGCCAGGAGATCTGGGACTTCATCCCCAAGACCGAGGGCATGAACAAGTATGTGGTCTTTGAGGATATGCCCCACGCCGGCCAGTATGCCGCCAGCGAGGAGTTCAAGGCCAAGTGGGCCAAGCTCATCGCGGTGCGCGACGAGGTCAAGAAGGTGCTGGAGACCGCTCGTGCCGACAAGCAGATCGGCGCTTCTCTGGAGGCTGTGGTCAAGCTGTACTGCAGCCCGGAGGTCTACGCGCTGCTCAACAGCATCCCCATGGACGAGCTGGCCGACCTGATGATCGTCTCCAAGGTGGATCTCATCGAGGGCGAGGGCGGCAGTGCCAGCGCCATTGAGGGTCTGGGCATCGCCGCGGCTCACGCCGAGGGCGATAAGTGCGAGCGCTGCTGGAAGTACTCCGCCGATATCGGCAGCCATCCGGCTCATCCCACCCTGTGCGCACGCTGCGCCAGCGTGGTGGAGGGCTAAAGCGGCTTCTCTGTAAAATACAAAACCATCAAACAAGGGCGGCGTTCCCTGCACAGGGGGGCGCCGTTCTTTGGTACAGCGGCGGGCGCCGGAAGTTTTTTCCATGCAGCCGCTGTCCCCGGGGCGATCCCCCGGTAGGAGGCAAGTTATGACCTATGTGATCCTGAACCTTGTCCTGGTCGCCGCTCTCATCGGCATCGATCAGGCCATCAAATACTGGGCGGTGGAGGTGCTCCAGCCGGTGGGGGCAATGCCCCTGATCCCCCATGTGGTGGAGCTGCGCTTTACCTACAATCAGGGCATGTCCTTCAGCCTGCTCAGCGGTCAGCGCTGGCTGCTGGTGGGCGTCACCAGCGTGGCTCTGGTGGCGGTGGCCTACTGGCTGTTTTTCCGCTGCCGCTCCGACCGGCTGCGTCAGGCGGCCTTTGTGCTGGTGCTGGCCGGCGGCATCGGCAATCTGATTGACCGCATCGTCAGCGGTCAGGTGGTGGACTATATCAACCTGCTGTTCATGCGATTTGCCATCTTCAATTTTGCGGACATCTGCATCTGTGTGGGCGTTGGTTTGTGGGTGCTGTCCATCTTCTTTGAGGAGTGCCGCAAGGAAGAAAACCCCAAGGAGCCGTAATGGAACAGCGGGAATTTGTTGTAGAGGCAGAGAGCGCAGGCCAGCGCATCGACCGTTTCCTCTCCGGGGAGGATACCGGGCTGTCCCGCAGCGCGCTGCAGAATCTCATGGCTGAAGGGCATGTGCTCTGCAACGGCCGGGCTGTGCCCAAGAGCTGCAAGCTCAAGGCAGGGGATACCCTGCTGGTAGAGATCCCGGATGCAAAGCCCATCGAGGCAGTGCCCCAGGAGATCCCGCTGGAGATCGTGTATGAGGACGAACATCTGCTGGTGGTCAACAAACCCAAGGGCATGGTGGTTCACCCGGCGCCCGGCAACCCGGACGGAACATTGGTGAACGCGCTGCTCTACCACTGCCGCGGAGGGCTTTCCGGCATCGGCGGCGAGATCCGGCCCGGCATCGTTCACCGCATCGACAAGGACACCAGCGGCCTTTTGGTGGTGGCAAAGGACGATGCTACCCACATCGGACTTTCCCAGCAGATGGCGGTGCACAGCGTCGAGCGAGCTTACCACACGGTGGTCTACGGCGGCTTTGCCCAGGACGAAGGGTTTGTGGAGGGCTATCTGGGCCGCTCCAAAACCGACCGCAAACGCATGGCGGTTTACCCCGATGGGGAACCCCACACCAAGTACGCCTATACCGGCTACCGGGTGCTGGAGCGGCTGGGGGAGTTCACGGTGCTGGAATGCCGTCTCAAGACCGGCCGCACCCATCAGATCCGGGTGCATATGGCTTCCATCCGCCACCCGGTGGCCGGAGACCCGGTTTATGGCCCCCATAACTGCATCACCAGTCTCCATGGCCAGTGTCTGCATGCCAAAACTTTGGGGTTTGTGCACCCCATTACCGGCCAGCAGCTCCGGTTTGATTCCGAGCTGCCGGACTACTTTACCCATTTTGTTGCGACGCTCAGGAGGGGAAGAGAATGAATCAAACGCTTGAAGAAACCCTCGTGCTCTGTGATCTGGATTCCCTGATGCTTGGTCCGGACGGAAACCTCACCCAGGTCATGCGGGATGTATTGCAGCTGTTTGCGGCCCGGGGCGGCCGGCTGACCGTATTTTCTCAGCGCACTCCCCGGGCGGCCCGCACGGTGCTGGGCAGTCTCCGGCTGGCCGCTCCGGCTCTGCTCTGCGGAGGAAGCCTTGTATACAGCTTTGCCTCCGGCAACGGCCTGCCCATGGGCAGCTTTACAGCGATGGGGGATGACTTTCTTGCAAAGCTGCCCTCGGTCCCCGGGGTGGGGGTGGCCCTTCAAATGCAGGACGGCACCACCCGGGTACTGAGGATGAGCCGTGTGCTGGAGCAGCACCTGCGGCAGGAATGGACCCCCTATCTTTTGGGCAAGGCGGAGGATCTGCGCAGCAGCGAGGTGCTGCGGGCGCTGCTGTACCTGGACAACCGCAGTATCCCGCTGATCCAGATGTTTGAAAAAGCGCTGTCCGAGTCCAACGCCCCCATCCAAATCGAGCATCTGGGGTCGGATTGCCTGGTCCTTGCGCCCCAGGAACTGAGCATGGAAGAAGCTTTCAGCGCCATGTGCGAGGCGGATGGAATAGTCCCTGAGCAGGTGGCAGTCATGGCGGGCAGCATGCCAATGCTGGATGCAGTGCGTCTGGCCGGCCGGAGTGCGGCCGCGGCCGATGCTCCCCCGGAACTTCAGATATCCGCCGGCAAAATTATGCTCTGCCGCGGGGCAGAGGGAGCAGCGGCTGAATTCCTCTATGGGCTGGTACGAGAGAGCGAGAACGCCCGCTGAAAAAAAGGTAAAATTATCCCAATCCCCCGCGTTTGGCCCCGCGGGGGACTTTCTTTTTGGCTGAGGATATAGTACAATGAAGCAAAAGCAAGCAGGCCCTGCCCCTGTGCTGGTTCAGCTCTGGATTTTCGGGGTGATTGCAGCCATCGTGGTCGTAAACCTATTGTTTTGGGTTGAAAATCCGATCTGCATCCAGCCCGATCCGCAGCAGAGTTCCACCGAGAGTTTGGAAATACTGTCCAAGGTGGATCTGAACACCGCCGATGCCGGTGAGCTGTGTACCCTGCCTGGGGTCACACAGGCGCTGGCACAGGAGATCCTGATCGTCCGCGAGCGCAGAGGTTCCTTTGAGCGGGTGGAGGATCTGGTCCGGGTGCAGGGCATCACCCGGCAGATGGTCACCCAATGGATCGAGCAGGGCAGGGTCTATCTGAGCTGATACACATTGCACAAGAACAGGAGTGTTTTTTATGCAGGCAGATCGGAAGGAAGAGGACATTTTCATCAATCGGGAGCTCAGCTGGCTGGATTTCAACCGGCGGGTGCTGGTACTGGGCAAGGACAAAGCGGTGCCGCTGGCCGAGCGGATGAAGTTTTTGGCCATCTACAATTCCAACCTGGATGAATTCTTTATGGTTCGAGTTGGTTCGCTGCAGGAACGCGCCAATCTCCACCATGGCAAAAAGGAGCAGACCGAGGTAAAGAAGGACATGACCCCGGCCGAACAGCTGGCCGCCATCATGCCCAAAACAGCCGAGCTGCAGGCGGACTGCGACAAATACTATGCCCGGCTACTGGAACTGCTGGCCGAAAGCGGGTATACCAAGGTCAACTTTGACAAGCTTACCAAAGAGGAGGAGCATTTCTGGAAAAAATATTTCCAGAGCGAGCTTCTGCCCATCCTCAGCCCGCAGATCGTGGACAACCGCCACCCCTTCCCGTTCCTGCGCAACAAGGAGATCTACCTGGGCGTTCTGCTCAAGGAAAAGCACTCCGGGGAGGAGAGCCTCGGCATCATTCCGCTTTCCAGCCAGATGGAGCGGCTGTGCTTTGTGCGCAAAGAGGAAGGAACCAGCTTTGCACTGACCGAAGAGCTGGTCTATCACTATGTTTCGATGGTGTTCAGCAAGGAGACCATCACCGAAAAGTGCCTGTTCCGGGTGACCCGCAATGCGGACATCGATGCCAAAGAGGGCATGATGGATCACGACATTGATTACCGTCAGATCATGTCCGAGCTGCTCAAGCGGCGGCGCAAGCTGGCGGCGGTGCGGCTGCAGGTGACCCCCACTGCGCCTGCGTCCATTGTCCGCATCCTCTCTGAGCAGCTGAAGCTCACCCGCAAGCGGGTCTTTGAGCAGAAGAGCCCCCTGGATCTCGGCTTTTTCTACAAGCTGGCCTCCCGCATTGAATCGGACGGTCACCCCGAGCTGTTTTATCCGCCGGCCCGGCCCATGCTGCCCCCGCAGGGCTACAACCTGACCAAGGATGTGCAGCAGCACGACGTGCTTCTGTACTATCCCTATCAGTCCATCCGGCCCTTCATCTCCATGCTCAAGGAAGCAGCCCACGACCCGGAGGTCATCTCCATTAAGATGACCCTCTACCGGATGGCCCGGGAATCCCAGATCGTCCAGGCGCTGATCGAGGCGGCGGAAAACGGCAAGGAGGTTCTGGCTCTGGTGGAGCTGCGGGCCCGGTTTGATGAGCAGAACAACATCGACTGGTCCAAGCAGCTGGAAGAGGCAGGCTGCACCGTGATCTATGGCTTTGAAGATTATAAGGTCCACTCCAAACTGACCCTCATCACCCGCCGCAGCAGCGAGGGCTATTCCTACATTACCCAGATCGGTACCGGCAACTACAACGAAAAGACCAGTGAACTGTATACCGATCTCTCCTTCATTACCTCTGACCCGGGCATTGGCCTGGAAGCCTCCAATGTCTTCCAGGATCTGGCGGTCCAGAAGCTCACCGAGGAGAGCGACCGGATGCTGGTAGCGCCCCTCCGGTTCAAGAGCGTCCTGCTGGAGGAGATGGACCGGGTCATCAATGCGGCCCGGCTGGGCCGTCCGGCCTCCATGATCCTGAAGAACAACTCCATCAACGACAAGGATATCATCGTCAAGCTGGAAGAGGCAAGCTGTGCCGGGGTCCGGATCGACATGATCGTGCGCGGCATCTGCTGTGTCCGCGCAGGGGTCCCTGGCCGCACCGAAAACCTGCATGTGCGCAGTCTTGTGGGCCGGTATCTGGAGCACGCCCGAATCTACAGCTTCTTTGACGGAGAAGATACCCGGATCTATATCGCCTCGGGCGACTTTTTGACCCGCAATACCGAGTGCCGGGTGGAGGTCGGCGTCCGGGTGGAGGACCCGGCCCTGGTGAAAAAACTCAGCGATATCCTGGATTATCAGCTGCGGGACAACGTCAACGCCCGGGAGATGCGTCCCGACGGCAGCTACCAGAAGGTCAAGCCCAGCGAGGGCGAACGCCTCATCAACGGACAGATGGGAATGTACGATCTGCTGCGCAATGACTGGAATGCTCCGGTTCAGCCTGCCGCCCCGGAGGCTCCGGCGGTGGAGGTTCCCGCACCGGCTGCTGTACCTTTTGTACAGGAAAAGCTCCCGGCCCAGCCGGAAGCTGTACCGGAACAGAGCGCAGCAGCTGCTGCAACGGCAGAGCCTGAACCTGTGGAACAGGGCAGCGTGTCTTCGGCTCCCGCAGAAGCTCCCCGCCGCAGAAGCTGGATGGAACGGCTGCTGGATCTGTTCGGAATGGGCAGCAACTGATCGGCCGTCCCGGAAAATACAGACAATGGAAAAAGCTCTGTGTGGGAGGAGGTATCCACACAGAGCTTTTTCCTTTTGTACAAGAGCGTGCCTCTTTGAGACCGGAGAGCGGGTCCGCTCCAAAGAAGCAGAGAAGATATCTCTGAAAAGCCGTCCGGCAGATTCATTATATCTCACCAACCTGAAATGAAACCAAAAAAACAGGGGAGTAGGCAAATTTTTGAACCGCTGTTCGGCCGGCTCTGTTTGGGCGGAAAGGCTTTTTCAGGTTGATTTCAGGTCATCGTGATACAATGAAAATAGAATACCCTGCCCGGCAGGAAAACGCACCGAAAAATACACAAACGTTCAGAGAAGAGGATAGATTATGCGTATTTTGATTGCAGAGGACGAGGTCTCCATCGCCAAGGCGCTGAAGGTCATGCTGGAAAAAAACAAGTATGCGGTGGACGTTGTCCACAATGGACTGGATGCGCTGGATGCGATCTTTCAGGTGGGATACGATCTGCTGGTCTTGGATATTATGATGCCCGGCATGAACGGGCTGGATGTGCTCAAGACTGCGCGGGCCCAGGGGGTCACGGCGCCGGCACTGTTCCTGACCGCCAAGAGCGAGATCGAGGACCGGGTCGCCGGGCTGGATGCCCGAGCGGACGACTATCTGCCCAAACCTTTTGCCGCCAGCGAATTTCTGGCCCGGGTGCGGGCGCTGATCCGGCGCAGCAGCTCCTACGCCCCCACCATCCTCAGTTTCGGCAACGTACAGCTGAACTGCAGCCAGTATGAGCTTTCGGCCCGGGGCCAGAGCATACCGCTGAACAACAAAGAATATCAGCTGATGGAGCTGCTGATCCGCAATCCCCGGTGCGTGCTCTCCACCGGCCATCTGATGGAACGGGTCTGGGGGATGGACACCGATACCGAGGTGGACGTGGTTTGGACCTATATTGGATTTCTGCGGAAAAAGCTCAAGCAGATCGGCGCGGATGTGGAGATCCGCACGGTCCGGGGTGCAGGTTACGCATTGGAGGAGATCAAATGCTGAAGAAGATGCGCTGGCGCTTTATCGGCGCGGCTATGGCAGCTTTTTTGGCGGTGGTGCTGGCGCTGCTGTGCACCATCAATCTGTGGAATTACCAAATCAATACCCGTCAGCAGGATGCAACCCTGAAGCTGCTGGTGGAGCTGGATCAGCGGTTCCCGACGGGGAATCTCAACATCTCAGGTTCCTTTTTTGATTCCTCGGTGGAAATGCGGTATATGACCCGGTTCTTCTCGGCTCATTGCGATGAGGACGGAAACGTTTTTCATGTCAATATGCAGTACATCGCCTCCATCTCTTCCCGGCAGGCTGCGGAGTATGCGCAGCATGTTTTGTCCGGCCGGAGCCGCAGCGGTTATTACCGCGGGTTCCGCTATCGGGTCGCGGATTCGGAATGGGGCAGTACCGTGGTTTTCCTCAACGCAGAACGAGAGCTGCAGTCCATGCGTTCGCTGCTGCTGGTTTCGGGAATGGTCGCGCTGGCCAGCAGTCTGGCGGCCTTTATTCTGGTGGTGCTGTTCTCCAATCGGGCCATCGCCCCCTACATTCGGAACATTGAGGCGCAGAAGCGGTTCATCACCGATACCAGCCACGAGCTCAAGACCCCATTGACCGCCATTTCCACCAGCGCCGACATTCTGGCCATGGACCTGGAAGAGAATGAATGGGTGCAGAACATTCAGCAGCAGTCCGCCCGGCTGGCCCGGCTGGTGGCAAACCTCGTCACCCTGTCCCGGCTGGATGAGGAGCGCCCTTTCCCTGAGGCGGCAGACTTTTCCCTCAGCGAGGCGGTCTGGGAGATCAGCGAGCCCATGGCCTCCCTGGCGGGGGCGAAGGGCAAACAGTACACCCAGCAGATCAAGGAGGGGATCGTTCTCCATGGAGACCGCAGCGCGGTGCAGCAGGTGGTTTCGATCCTTCTGGACAACGCCATCAAGTATTCGGATGAGGGCGGCCGCATCCATCTGGAGGTCAGCCGGCAGAAGCGGCCCCAGATCCGGGTCTACAATACCTGCACGCTCTCGGACCCGAAGGAGATCAACCGCCTTTTTGACCGTTTCTACCGGCCGGACGAATCCCGCTCCAAAAAGACCGGCGGCACCGGGCTGGGCCTTTCCATCGCCAAGGCGACGGTGGAAGCCCACGGCGGCAAAATTTCGGTGAGCAGCAACGGCGGCCGGGACATCACCTTTACGGTAGTCCTGTAACATATTTCCTTGAGCTGACACATACACTTGCTCTGAAAGAAGGGGAGTGTTTGGATGCAGGCCCGAAGGAGCAAACGGACGCGGCTCTGGCCGCAGAGAACCGGAATCCGCTTGAGGACCCTGCCGCGCGGCCTGCGCAGCAGGGCTTTTTTGTGCGGGCTGCTGCTGTGCTGTTTGGCAATGGCGGCTCTGCGGGCCTGCGTGTCCCGGCAGGAGGAGGTTCTGTTTCTGTCCTTCCCGCTGGAAACCCGGTCCTGGCGGGTATCCTCGGAGTATGGCTGGCGCACCGATCCCCTGACCGGGGAGCGGGTATTCCATGAAGGGGTGGATCTTGCCTGTGCGGAGGGAACGCCGGTGCTGGCGGTCATGGATGGGCTGGTCTCCGCGGCCCGGCGCAGTTCCAGCTATGGCAACTGCCTGGTCCTTTGCCACACCGGCGGGACGGAGACCTTTTATGCCCATCTGCAATACCTCTATGTGCGCCCGGGCGAGACGGTAAAAGCAGGGCAGGCGATCGGCACCGCCGGGCAGACCGGACGAACCACCGGCCCGCATCTGCATTTTGAACTTTGGCAGGAGACCCGACGCTGTGACCCCAGCGGATCGCTGGGCCTTTTGGAGAATCTCCCATGAGGCTGACGGGGCTTTTTCCGCGGCGGGTGCGGGTGGGAACACTGGTTTTCCGGGACCCGGTCCCGGTCTGCGCAGTGCTCTATCTGCTGCTCTATTTCGACAGCAGCCAATTTCTGCGCATCGGGCTTTTGGCCGCCTGCCTGCACGAGTGCGGCCATATCCTGGTTTATCGTCTGCTGCTGCACCGGTGGCCGGTCATCGAGGTGACGGCGACCGGGTTTTGCATGAGGATGGGCGGATGCAGTCTCACGCTTTCCCGGCGGGCGCTGCTGGCTGCGGCCGGACCGGCGGTAAACGCTCTTCTGGCTGCGGTATGGATGGTGCGGGTGAGCTGCCGTGCTACCCTGTGGGACGACGCATTTTTGGCTGCCAATCTGCTGACCGGAGCTTTTAACCTGCTGCCGGTGCCGCCGCTGGACGGCGCCCAGTTTTTGTCTGCGGTGCGCACAAGAAAAAAACGGGCATCCGGGCCCCAAAATCCAAATTGCAATTCCCCGGCAAATAGGGTACAATAAAAAAGCGAATGCATAGGCGAAAATCCGGGCGTGTGCGCCCAAACTATGGAGGAACACAATGTTTGACCCGAAGTTAAAAGAAGCGCTGGGCCGGGTGCAGAAGCCGGGCCGCTATACCGGCGGTGAGCCGGGCAGCGTCTACAAGGATAAAGACAAGGTGGATGTACGGTTTGCCTTCTGCTTCCCGGACACCTACGAAGTAGGCATGTCCTTTCTGGGGGAGAAGATCCTGTACGAACTGCTGAACGCCCATGAAAACTGGTGGTGTGAGCGTGCTTTTATGCCCTGGCTGGACATGAAGGCCGAGATGGAGCGGCTGGGCCTGCCTCTGTACACCATGGAGAGCAAGGACCCTCTCGCCGTCTTTGACGCGGTGGGCTTCACCCTGCAGTATGAGCTGTCCTATACCAATATCCTGGCCATGCTGGATCTGGCGGGCATCCCGTTCTATTCCAAAGACCGGGACGACCGCTGGCCCCTGATCGTGGCGGGCGGTCCCTGTGCCTGCAACGTCGAGCCCATCGCGGATTTCTTTGACGTGGTACAGCTGGGAGAAGGGGAGCGGCAGCTGCCCGGCATCTGCGAAGCCATCGAGCAGGCAAAACGGGAGGGCCTCTCCAAGGAAGAGCTGCTGATGCGGATCGCCAAGATTCCCGGCGTCTATATCCCGGCCTTCTATGATGTAAGCTATTATGAGGATGGCCGCATCAAGTCGGTCACCCCCAACCGGCCCGGCATCCCGGCGGTGGTCACCAAGGCCATCATCAAGGACCTCAACGAGTTTGCCCCGCCCACGAACTTTGTAGTGCCGATGGTGGGCGCCATTCAGGACCGCGCCAGCATCGAGGTGCTGCGGGGCTGCGTGCGGGGCTGCCGGTTCTGCCAGGCGGGCTTTTTGTACCGGCCCATGCGCCAGCGGGATGCGGGGCTGCTCAACCGCGCGGCCCGGGATCTGTGCGCCAATACGGGCTATGAGGAGCTGAGCCTGTCCAGCCTCTCCACCTCGGACCACAGCCAGCTGGAACAGCTGCTGGACGGCCTCAACGAGTGGGCTCCCCAGGACCATGTCAGCCTCTCGCTGCCTTCGCTGCGGATGGACAACTTCTCGGAAAGCCTCATTGAAAAGACCACCAAGGTGCGCAAGAGCGGCCTGACCTTTGCGGCCGAAGCCGGGACCCAGCGCCTGCGGGATGTCATCAACAAAAACGTCACCTGGGAGGAGATCGAAAAGACCTGCGGCATTGCCTTTGCCGCCGGGTATACCTCGGTCAAGCTCTATTTCATGATGGGTCTGCCCACCGAGACCATGGAGGACATCGAGGGCATCGCCGAGACCGCCCAGAAGGTGGTGGACCTGTTCTACCGCACCGAAAACCGTCCCAAGGGCAAGGGAGTGCAGGTGACCATCAGCTGCGCCTGCTTTGTCCCGAAGCCCCACACCCCCTTCCAGTTCGTGCCGATGGACAGCGCCGAGACCCTTCAGGCCAAGCAGAAGCATCTGCTGGAGAGCGTCCACAGCCGCAAGATCAAGGTCAACTACCACGACAGCAAGACCGGCTTCCTGGAAGGCGTCTTTGCCAAGGGCGACCGGCGCCTGGCTCCGGTGCTGGTGGAGGCGTACCGCCGCGGCTGCTACTTTGACGGCTGGGAGGAGTGCTTCAAGTACGATACCTGGATGCAGACCTTCGCGGATCTCGGGGTGGACCCCCATTTTTACTGCAGCCGCCCCATCGGCCTGGACGAGGTGACCCCCTGGGCCCATCTGGATTACGGCATTACCCACGAGTATCTGGTGCGGGAGTACAAAAAGGCGCTGGCGGCACAGACCACCCCGCCCTGCAACCGTGCCTGCAACGCCTGCGGCGCAAACCATCTGTTAGGAGGGCCCTGCTTTGATTACAGTAAGGATCTGGTTTGAGAAAAAGGACGAGGCGTCCTATATTTCGCTGCTGGACATGCAGCGGGTCATGCAGCGGGTGCTCAAGCGCAGCGCTCTGCCGGTGTGGCACACCCTGGGGTTTAATCCCCACATCTACATGACCTTCGCCTGCCCGCTTTCCCTGGGGCAGGAGAGCGAGTGCGAGAGCGTGGATGTGAAGACCGAGGCCGAAAACCCGGATTTTGCCCACTGGCAGCAGGCTCTCAACGCCATCATGCCCGCCGGCATCCATGTTTTCCGGGTGGAGCCCGCCGGCATGAAGGCCGAGCAGATCGCCTATGCCTGCTATACCATCCGCTACCCGGCTTCGGCCCGCCCGGCGCTGGAGCAGTACAACGCCCTGGAACAGGCCCTTGTGGAAAAAAAGAGCAAGCGGGGCAAAAAACAGGTGGATCTCAAGGCCTACCAGCCCTGTCTTGAACTGGAACCGGAAGGGGAGGAATGGGTGTGCTTTTCGGTCTGTCTGCCTGCCGCCCAGGAGCTCAACCTCAACCCCTCGCTGCTCACCGGCTTTCTGGAGGAGCAGTTCGGCCTGTCCGCTGCTTCCGGGCGAATCCTGCGCACGGCTCTTTTGACCAAGGATAAGACCGAGTTCCGTTGATTTTCTGCCGGGCGCAGAGAAAACCGGCCGGCAAAAACCCTCTTTGAGAGCAAACGAAGAACTTTTGAGCAAAACAGAAAATTTTCACGCTTTTTTTGGTCGAATCGCTTGCTTTTGCAGGCGGATTGTGCTATCATACAAAGGCGTTAGTGTCCGCTGAAACCACAGCGGGGTTAATGACAACAATCATTAAACGGGCGGTCCTCTGACGGCTGAATGGCAGCCGTGTATGAACGTCTAAAAACAAATGGAGGATCATCAAATGGACGCACTGCAGATCATTTCCCAGGGCAGCATTAAGGCCGAGCGCCCCCAGTTCAACGTGGGCGACACCGTTCGCGTGGACGTTCGCATCAAGGAAGGCGAGCGTGAGCGTGTTCAGGCTTTCGAGGGCACCGTCATTGCCAAGAAGCATGGCGGCGTGGCTGAGACCTTCACCGTTCGCCGCGTGGCTTACGGCGTGGGCATCGAGCGTGTTTTCCCGGTCAACAGCCCCTTCGTTGAGAAGGTCACTGTTGTCCGTAAGGGCAAGGTTCGCCGCGCAAAGCTGTTCTACCTGCGCAACCGCACCGGCAAGGCTGCCAAGGTCAAGAGCGATATCTGATTATCCCCGCGTCAAAACGGGAGGAAAGGGACAACTTGTTGTCCCTTTTTTCTTTATTCATCCTCTGCGAGTGCTCGGGCTTTCCGAGACTCCGGTTTTGCGCGGCGGAGCGTTTTTCCGCCGCGCTTTTTTATAAGGATCGAGGTGTATCACGATGAAGGAAGCAAAACATGCTCCGCAGCCTGCCGGGCAGGAGATCCCGCAGCGTCCGGGACAGGGCCTGTGGGAGTGGTATGAGGCGCTGATCTCTGCTCTGGTGGTGCTGGTGCTTCTCTTTTCCTTTTTCTTCCGCATCATCCAGGTGGACGGCAGTTCGATGAATCCCACCCTGGTGGACGGCGACCGGCTGATCGTCTGGGGCGCAGGATATGAACCGACTGCGGGAGATGTGGTGATCGTGGATGGGTACACGGTCTACGGAAAACCGCTGGTCAAGCGGGTCATTGCGGTGGGCGGAGACACCATCGACATCGACTTTGTCACCGGCGCTGTAACGGTCAATGGCCAGCTTCTGGATGAACCCTACATCGCAGAACCCACCTACACCGCCTATGACCTGGAATTTCCGCTCACAGTGCCGGAGGATACGGTCTTTGTTATGGGCGACAACCGCAACGGTTCCATCGACAGCCGTTCCAGCCAGATCGGCTGCATCGACGAGCGGGACATCCTGGGCAAGGTCCTTGTCTGCTTCTTGCCCGTTCAGAATATGGGGGTCGTAAAATGAAGAACGAAGAGCTTCAGTTCTCCAACCAATACAACATTCAGTGGTTCCCGGGCCATATGGCCAAGACCCTGCGGATGATGGAACAGGAGATCCAGCACGTGGACGCAAGCTTAGTGCTGCTGGATGCCCGGATCCCGCTGTCCAGCCTCAACCCGGAGATCGAGCGGATCACCGCCCGCAAACCCAAGCTCTATGCCTTGAACAAAGCGGACCTGGCCGACCCGGCGGTGACCGAGGAATGGATTCGCTACATCCGCGCAGCGGACGCAGGCTGTGTGGCCATCAGCGCCAAGAGCCGCGGCGGCACGGCTGCGGTGCGGGCTGCCATTGAAAAAGAGCTGGCCGACCTGCTGGCCCGCCGTCAGGTCCGGGGCATGGGCGGGGCCAAGACCCAGATCATGCTCTGCGGCATCCCCAATGTGGGCAAGTCCACCTTTATCAATACCTTTGCGGGCTCTGCCCGGGCCAAAGCAGCCGACCGCCCCGGCGTCACCGAGGGCAAACGGTGGGTTTCCACCGAGCGGTATGACCTGCTGGACATGCCGGGCGTGCTCTGGAAAAAGTTTGATTCCCGCACCGTCGCTTCCAATCTGGCCTTCATCGGCTCCATCAAGGACGACCTCCTGGACGTCGAAGAGCTGGCCATGAACCTCTTGGACGAGGTGCGCCGCAACTATCCCGAGCTGGTGGCCCAGCGGTACAAGCTGGAACCCTCCGACCTGCTGCTGCCTCCCTTCGAGCTGCTGGAGACCATCGGCCGCAAGCGGGGGCTGCTGGTGCGGGGCGGCGAAGTCAACACCGAGCGCTGTGCCATCATGCTGGTGGATGAGTTCCGAGCCTGCAAGTGGGGCCGCATCTCGCTGGAGCGTCCGCCCCAGCGGGAAGACCGGGACGATTTTGAACAGGAGGAAGACTGATGCCCAAACGCCGCTCAGATGAAGAGATCTCCCGCCCGCTCTACGAGTATGACGCGGCGGTCCGGCAGGAATACGGCTGTTTTGCCGGAGTGGATGAGGCGGGCCGGGGCCCTCTGTGCGGCCCGGTCTGCGTTGCCGCCTGCATTCTGGACCCCGAAAACCCGGTGTACGGCATCAACGATTCCAAAAAGCTCACCGAAAAAAAGCGGGAAGCCCTTTTTGAAGAAATCTGCGAGAAGGCTCTGGCTTACAGCATCATCTTTGTAGGGCCGGAGATCATCGACCGGGACAACATCCTGGCCGCCACCATGGGCGGGATGTGCCAGGCGGTGGAAAGCCTGGAGATCTCCCCGAACCTTGTGCTGATCGACGGCAACCGCTGCCCGGAAAAGCTGGCCCTGCCTGCCCGGGCGGTGGTGAAGGGGGATGCCACCAGCGCCAGCATCGGCGCGGCCTCCATCCTGGCCAAGGTCAGCCGGGATCGGTATATGATGGAGCTGGACCGCCAGTATCCTGAGTATCTGCTGGCCCAGCACAAGGGCTATCCCACCAAACTCCACTATGAAAAGATCGCTCAGTATGGCATTCAGCCCTTTTACCGCCGGAGCTTTTTGAAAAAGCTGGGTTATTCGACGGAACCGGGCAAGGATGGATCGCGCTGAGACCGGCCGCAGGGGAGAGGGCGCGGCGGCCCGCTACTATCTGCAGCGGGGATATTTTCTGCTGGCCCACAATTACCGCACCCGTTTCGGGGAGCTGGATCTGGTTCTGATGAGCCCGGAAGGGGAGCTGGTTTTCTGTGAGGTCAAAACCCGCAGCTCCGGGGCTTTTGCTCCGCCGGCAGCTGCGGTCAACCAGGCAAAACAGCGCCGCCTGATCCTTGCGGCCCAGCGGTATCTCCAGGTACTGGGCAAAGAGGACCCGCCTGTGCGGTTCGATGTAGCAGAGGTGATGCCTCTTGACACCGGCCGCTGGATGGTACATATTATAAAAGACGCATTTTCCTGCGACTGACTGCGGGGGAATGCCGGATGGGAAAGTGACCCGCCGCTCATCGGCCGGGTAATCAAGGCGAAAAGGAGCGATGACAATGCAGTTTTTCAGCACAAGAGATGCCGCTCTGCGGGTGTCCGCCTCGCAGGCAATCGTCCAGGGCCTGTCCAAAGAGGGCGGCCTGTTTGTTCCCGAGAGCTTCCCCCAGGTGGATGTGCAGGCGGTCTGCGGGCTGGATTATCCGGCCATGGCCGCTGCGATCCTGAAAGAGTACCTTACCGACTACGACCCCGCCTTCCTGGCACAGGCGGCGGACAAAACCTACGGCGCTGCCTTCGGCGGCAAGGCCGGTTATCTGGCTCCGGTGTCGGAGGGAGTCTACGCGCTGGAGCTCTGGCACGGCCCCACCTGTGCCTTTAAGGACTACGCTTTGCAGCTGATGCCGAAGCTGCTGGTGGAGGCCAAGCGCAATCTGAACCGGACCGAAAAGACCCTGATCCTGGTGGCTACCAGCGGCGACACCGGCAAGGCCGCGCTGGACGGCTATCACGACATCCCCGGGGGGGAAATCGCTGTGTTCGACCCCACCGGCGGCACCAGTGAGATCCAGCGCCTGCAGATGGCCACCCAGGAAGGGGAGAACGTGTCGGTCTACGCGGTGCGCGGCAACTTCGACGACGCACAGACCGGCGTAAAGAAGGTTTTTGCAGATCCTGAGATCGCCGCAAAGCTGGCCCAGCGGAACACCTGCCTGTCCAGCGCCAACTCCATCAACTGGGGACGTTTGGTGCCCCAGATCGTCTACTACTTTGCCGCTTATGCCCAGCTGATGCAGGCGGGCAAGGTAAAGTTCGGGGATGAGGTGGATTTCTGCGTGCCCACCGGCAACTTCGGCGATATCCTGGCCGGCTACTATGCCAAGCGCATGGGCCTGCCGGTAGGCCGTCTGGTCTGCGCCTCCAACCGCAACAACGTGCTGACCGACTTCCTCGAAACCGGCAGCTACACCGCCGACCGCACCTTCTATAAGACCACTTCTCCCAGCATGGACATTCTGGTCTCCTCCAATCTCGAGCGGCTGCTCTGGCATGTCACCGGCAGCGATGCCGAGGTGGCAGACCTGATGAACCAGCTGAACCGCACCGGCCGCTATACCGTCCGGCCCGAGACTCTGGCCGCCATTCAGGAGACCTTCTCCTGCGGCTGGGTGGAGGAGGAAGAGGTCGCTCAGGAGATCCGCGCCCGCTATGAGCAGGACGGCTACCTCTGCGACACCCACACCGCCGTTGCCTTCCATGTGGCGGGCAAGCAGCAGCGCCCCGGCGTGCCGATGGTGGTGCTTTCCACCGCATCGCCCTTCAAGTTCCCCTGCAGCGTGCTGGCTGCTCTGGGAGCTCAGGTTCCGGAGAACGATTTCGAGGCAATGCATGCGCTGGAGCAGCTCACCGGCCGTACCGCACCGGCAAGTCTCGCTGCACTCGCGTCCAAACCGGAACGCTTCAGCACCATCATCGACCCGGCCCAGATCGCCCAGGTGGCGCTGGGAGAAGAATAACAAGCTGGATAGGAGAACAGGATGGCGCTTTTTGTTCTTGGCGATCCGCATCTGTCGCTGGGCTCTTCCAAACCGATGGATGTTTTCCCGGGGTGGGACGGCTATCTTCAGAGGCTGGAACGCAACTGGCGCAATCTGATCCGGCCGGAGGACACGGTGGTTCTGGCAGGGGACATCAGCTGGGCCATGCGCCTGACCGATACCCGCGCGGATTTCGCTTTTCTGGAGAGCCTGCCGGGCCGGAAACTGATCCTCAAAGGCAACCACGACTATTGGTGGACCACCGCCAATAAAATGAAGGAGTATTTCCGTGCTCAGGGCTTTCACTCACTGGAGCTGCTGCACAACAACTCCTATACAGTGGAGGGGGTGGCCATCTGCGGGACCCGCAGCTGGCTGTTCGACCCGGACGAGCCCCACGATGAAAAGGTCATGAACCGGGAGATCGGCCGTCTGCGCATGAGTCTGGACGCCGCCGAACCCGGGCTGGAGAAGCTGGTCTTTCTGCACTACCCGCCGGTCTACACCAACGCCAGTGCTCCCGAGGTGGTGGCCACCTTAAAGGAGTATGGGGTCAAGCGCTGCTTTTACGGCCACCTGCACGGCAACGCCATCCGCTTTGCGGTGCAGGGAGAGGTGGACGGCATTCAATACAAACTGATCAGTGCGGACGGGCTGCGCTTCTGCCCCTATAAAATCACCCTGTGAGCGGCCCGAATGGATAAACAAAATCCCAAAAAGTAAAAAAATATCTGGTAATTGGTTACAGGGCGTGTTATAATAAACGCTGACGCGATTGTTGCACCCCAGAACACGCACAGGCGCCGGACAAGCTGCAAATACCAGCGCGGCCAGGACGCCCGCGTAGCTGCAGGGCAGGAAAGACAAAGGCTGCCGGCAGTAAATTCTTTGAGCGGAGGAAAATCGAAAATGAATCTCATTAAGTGTGAAAAGCTCGAAAAGAGCATGGCTGAGCTGCAGTTCTCCATCGAGGCTGAGGCTTTCAAGACCGAGGTCGAGAAGGTCTTTAAGACTCAGGGCAAGAAGTATCCTGTCCAGGGCTTCCGCAAGGGCAAGGCTCCCCGTTCTCTGATCGAGAAGATGTACGGCGCAGATGTCTTTACCTATGATGCCATCAACAACCTCTTCCCGGCTGAGTTCGAGGCCGCTGCCGCCGCAGCAGGCGTCGAGGTCGTGGGCCGTCCCGAGGTCACCGTGGAGTCCGCCAGCGAGACCGAGGGCGTCGTGCTGACCGTCAAGGTCCCCGTCAAGCCCGAGGTCAAGATCGGCGCATATTCTGGTTTGACCGTGGAAAAGACGGTCCATACTGTGGAGGAGTCCACTGTCGAGGCTGAGCTCAAGCGTGTGCAGGAGCGCAACGCCCGTGAGCTGACCCGCGAGGGCGCCGCTGAGAACGGCGACATCGTGGACATCGACTTCGAGGGCTTCCAGGATGGCGTCGCCTTCGAGGGCGGCAAGGCTGAGCACTACCAGCTGACCCTGGGCAGCGGCAGCTTCATCCCCGGCTTTGAGGATCAGGTCGTGGGCCACGCCGCGGGCGAGGAGTTTGACGTCAACGTCACCTTCCCCGAGGAGTACCAGGCCGCCGAGCTGGCCGGCAAGCCCGCCGTCTTCAAGATCAAGCTGCACGAGGTCAAGTACAAGGAGCTGCCCGCTCTGGATGACGAGCTGGCCAAGGACTGCTCCGAGTACGACACCCTGGAGGAGTTCAAGGAGTCCATCCGCAAGGCCAACCAGGAGCAGCTGGACAAGCAGGACGATCTGGCTGTGGAGAACGCTCTGGTGGACCAGGTCATCGCCGGCATGGAGGCTGAGATCCCCCAGGCTATGTACGATACCCGCATGGACGAGATGGTCAACGACTTCGCTTTCCGTGTGGAGCAGCAGGGCCTGAGCCTGGACCAGTACCTGAAGTATATGGGCCAGACCGTGGAGCAGTTCCGCGCTTCCTTCATGCCCCAGGCTGAGAAGCAGGTCAAGATCCGTCTGGCTCTGGAGGCTGTTGCCGCTGCTGAGAACATCGTCGCTTCCGAGGAGGATGTGGACGCTGAGATCAAGCGCATCGCCGATCAGTACAAGATGGAAGAGGCTAAGGTCCGCGAGCTGGTCAACCTGGAGGATCTGAAGAAGGATCTGGCCATCAACAAGGCCATCGACTTCATCAAGAGCCATGCCAATGTCGTGGAAAAGGCTGCCGAGGAGAAGACCGAGGGCAGCGCAGAGTAAATTATTGATCGCGCAACCGGGCGCAATGCGGCGCGCTGCCCGGCAGGCAGATGTTGTTTAAAGTTGACCGATGCGGCGGTTTTGAAGGCCGCATCGGTCAATTTTGCAAAAGTACCTGAACCAATGATTTTTTGATTGGGAGGCGAACCACATGAGTTTTGTTCCTTATGTTGTAGAACAGTCGGCGCACGGCGAGCGCTCGTACGACATTTTTTCCCGTCTGCTGAATGACCGCATCATCGTGCTCAGCGAGGATGTGAACGATACCTCGGCCAGCCTGGTGGTGGCCCAGCTGCTGTACCTGGAAGGGCAGGACCCGGATAAGGACATCAGCCTGTATATCAACAGCCCCGGCGGTTCCATCAGCGCCGGTATGGCGATCCATGACACCATGCAGTATATCAAGTGCGATGTGTCCACCATCTGCATGGGCATGGCGGCATCCATGGGTGCTTTTCTGCTGGCCAGCGGCACCAAGGGCAAGCGGTTCGCGCTGCCCAACGCCGAGATCATGATCCACCAGCCCCTGATTTCGGGCGGCCGCGGCGGCGGACTTTCCGGCCAGGCCACCGACATCAAGATCCATGCGGATCACATCGTGGCGACCCGTGAGAAGATCAACCGCCTGCTCAGCGAGTACACCGGCCAGCCGATGGAGCGCGTGCAGCAGGACACCGAGCGCGACAACTTCATGACGGCCCAGCAGGCCAAGGAATATGGTCTGGTGGATGATGTGATCATCCGCCGCTGATCAACCAATAAAAAGGAAAACGGCTATGGCGAACAACAATTCCGGCAGAGATAAAAACGAAAAAGATCTGGTCTGCAGCTTCTGCGGCAAGCACCAGGACGAAGTGGAGCGGATGATCATCGGCCCCGGCGTCAACATCTGCAGCGAGTGCATCGACCTGTGTCACGATCTGCTGTCCGACCGGCCGGAGCGTTCGGGTGCAAACCGCCCGAACCGCGCCGGTGCCGCCGGTGCCCGCGGCCGGGTCCAGACTGCGGACAGCCTTTCGGTCAATGTGATGACTCCCGCTGAGATCAAGGCGGGTCTGGATCAGTACGTCATCGGGCAGGAGGAAGCCAAAAAGGTCCTGTCGGTGTCGGTGTACAATCACTACAAGCGCATCCTCAGCGGCAAGGGCGCGGATGTGGAACTGCAGAAGTCCAATGTGCTCCTGCTGGGTCCTTCCGGCGTAGGCAAGACCCTGCTGGCTCAGACGCTGGCCAAGATGCTGGGCGTTCCCTTTGCGATTGCGGATGCCACCACCCTCACCGAGGCGGGCTATGTGGGCGAGGATGTGGAAAACATCCTGCTCAAGCTCATCCAGGCTGCGGATTTCGACATCCAGCGCGCCCAGATCGGCATCATCTACATTGATGAGATCGACAAGATCACCCGCAAGAGCGAGAACCCCTCCATCACCCGGGATGTGGGCGGCGAGGGCGTACAGCAGGCGCTGCTGAAGATCCTGGAAGGCACCGTGAGCAATGTCCCGCCCCAGGGCGGCCGCAAGCATCCCCAGCAGGAGTTTATCCAGATCGACACCACCAACATCCTGTTCATCTGCGGCGGTGCCTTTGACGGCCTGGACCGCTATATTCAGCGCCGGACCGACAATTCGGCCCTGGGCTTCGGCAGCAATCTGAAGGATAACTCCAGTGAAGCCAAGAAAGCTCTGCTGCGCAAGGTGGAGCCTCACGACCTGGTCAAGTTTGGCCTGATTCCCGAGCTGATCGGCCGTCTGCCCGTGATCACAGTGCTGGATGCGCTGGATGAGGACGCGCTGGTCCGGGTGCTCAAGGAGCCCCGCAACAGCCTGGTCAAGCAGTACAAGGCACTGCTGGGCATGGACAATGTGGAGCTGAATTTCACCGATGAGGCACTGCGTGCCATTGCACGCAAGACCATCGAGCGCAACAGCGGAGCCCGCGGTCTGCGCAGCGTGATGGAAGGCCTGCTTCTGCCCATCATGTACGAGGTGCCTACCGACGCTACCATCGTCCGGGTCACCATCGACGAAGATACCGTCGAGGGGGGCGAAGCGCACATCGAATACGGCGCAGTGCGCAAGCGCTATAAGAATCAACTCTCCCTGTCCTGACAGGGAAGGCCCCGTCGGAAGCAAATTTGCTTCTGATGGGGCTTTTTTTACAACAAAATTCTTGTTTCTGTGTGCAAAGTGTACTATAATAATGAGGTCTGATGCTGCCAACTCCGTTTTGATCGGGTATGTGTTTTCTCTGGCAGGGGAATGCAGGCGGGGAGCGTCGGAAATTAGGATAGATTGGGTATTCGGAAGTATTGTAAAGGAGTGTATCAAGATGGCTGATTATCTTGCAATGACCCGGGAAGAACTGGATGCCGAGCAGCGTGAGCTGCGGGTACAGTACCAGACCTACAAGAATATGGGTCTGAATCTGAGCATGGACCGCGGCAAGCCCTGCACCGAGCAGCTGGACCTGTCCAAGGAAATGCTGAAGATGGACAACTACATCGGAGAGAACGGTTTTGACGCCCGCAACTATGGCGTGCTGGAAGGCATGCCGGAGGCGCGCCGCTTCTTTGCCGAGCTGCTGGGGGCCGATATGGACGAGGTGATCGTCGGCGGCAACTCTTCTCTGCAGCTGATGTACTACCTTATCGACCTGGGCTGGCGTCAGGGCTTTGTGGATTCCCCCCGCCCCTGGCGGCACTACAATGCCCTCAAGTTCCTCTGCCCGGTGCCCGGCTATGACCGTCATTTCCGGATCACTGAGTACTTCGGCTTCCAGATGATCAATATCCCCATGACCGAGGACGGCCCGGACATGGATATGGTGGAAGAGCTGGTCAAGAAGGACGACAGCATCAAGGGCATGTGGTGTGTGCCGGTCTACTCCAACCCCGACGGATACTGCTACTCGGCCGAGACGGTCCGCCGTCTGGCCCGCATGAAGACCGCTGCTCCCGATTTCAAGATCATCTGGGACAACGCCTATGTGGTCCATCATCTTACCGACGAGCAGATCGAGATCCCGGTGCTGCTCTACGAGTGCCAGAAGGCCGGCAATCCCGAGCGTCCTCTGACCTTCTGCTCCACCAGCAAGATCACCTATCCCGGCGCAGGTGTGGCGGCTCTGGCCGCCAGCGAGCGGAACATCCGCTACATCCTGAAGAACATGATGCCCATGATTATCAGCTTCGACAAGATGAATCAGCTGCGTCATGTGCAGTATCTGCGCAACAAGGAGGGCGTCCTGGCCCACATGCGCAAGCACCGCGCCATCCTGGAGCCCAAGTTCAACCTGGTCAAGCAGACCTTTGCCGAGCAGCTGGCTCCCTGCGGCAACATCGCCCGCTGGACCGACCCCAAGGGCGGTTACTTCATCAGCCTGTATCTGATGGAGGGCTGCGCCAAGCGGACTGTGCAGCTGTGCAAGGACGCCGGCGTCACCCTGACCGGTGCAGGTGCGGCCTATCCCTATGGTTTGGACCCGAAGGACAGCCATCTGCGCATTGCGCCCACCTATCCCACGCTGGATGAACTGGGCACTGCCGCACAGCTGCTGACCCTCTGCGCCCGTTTGGCCACGGTGGAAATGCTGCTGAAGAATATGCGCTGAGAAACTCTTCTCTAAAGCGCACCTGACCATGCAAAGATCTCTCTGCGCGGCCTATGCCCGCAGAGAGGTTTGTTGTTCTATCTGCTAGGAGGTTCCCGTTTTTATGAAAACAAGAGGCAAGGTCTGGCATTTGGTTGCCGCAGTACTGCTCATCGCGGTCTTTGTGTACACGGCGTTTTTCGGTGTCTCTGTCCGTTACGGTGATGTGACAACCACCTATATCAAAGGCGCAAAGGACATCCGCTTTGGCGTGGACATCAAGGGCGGCGTCAACGTCACATTCGCTGCATCGGACGGCTACGATGCCACCGACGAGCAGCTGGACGCAGTGCAGCTGGTCATCGAGAACCGCCTGGTGGCACTGAATATTACCGATTATGAACTCTATGTCGATTACAACGATGACCGGCTGATCCTGGAGTTCCCCTGGCAGTCCGGCGAGACCGATTTTGACCCCGAAGCAGCCATTCAGGAGATCGGCACCACCGCCTATCTGACCTTCCGGGAGGGAAGCGCAGCGGATGGCGAGCTGATTTTGGACGGCGGTATGGTCAAATCGGCCGCCGCTCAGTACGGGCCGGTGACCAGCGGCGGCTCTTCGGAGTACTATGTGGTGCTGGAGTTTACCGACGAGGGCAAGGCGGCCTTTGGCGAAGCTACCACCCGTCTGTATGAGGAAGGCGGCTCCATCGGCATCTGGCTGGACGACGAGAACATCAGTGTCGCTTCGGTCAATGCAGCCATTACCGACGGCATGGCGGTTATTACCAGCTCGGCAGCCAACCCCTTCACCCAGGAGGACGTAGTCCGGATGGCCCGTCAGATCAACTCCGGCTCGCTGCCCTTTGCGCTGACCGTGGACAGCTACTCCACCATCAGCCCCAGCCTGGGCGAGAACAGCCTCGAGGCCATGGTCTATGCAGGCGTCATCGCCTTTGCGCTGATTCTGGTCATCATGACCTCCCTCTACCGTCTGCCGGGTCTGCTGGCCTGCATTGCACTGGCAGGACAGGTGGCGGCCACTCTGGCGTTTGTCTCCGGCTACTTCCCGGTGTTTGAGAGCTTCACCCTCACGCTGCCGGGCATTGCCGGTATCATCCTGGCCATCGGCATGGGCGTGGATGCAAACGTCATCACCGCCGAGCGCATCAAGGAAGAGCTGCGCAGCGGCAAATCCCTGGAGGGCGCCCTCAAGAGCGGCTTTGCCCGGGGCCTGACCCCCATCATCGACGGCAACGTGACCATCGTCATTGTGGCGGCGGTGCTGATGGGCGCTTTTGGTCCCACCGACGGCTTCTTTGCCAAACTGCTGACCCCCATCTTCTTTGCCTTCGGACCTTCTACCGCCGGCACCATCTACGCTTTCGGCTATACCTTGCTGACCGGCGTGCTGCTGAACTTCGTGTTTGGTATCTTTGCTACTCGTGTTATGATCCGGGGCGCAGCCGCCATTCCGGCACTGCGCAATCCCTGGCTGTACGGCGGTACCAAGGATTGCAAGCCCGCCCCGACCCTCAAGGCCCGGGACTTTGTGGGCCAGCGCAAGAAATTCCTGGCCTTCTCTTCCGGTCTGATGGCGCTGATCCTGATCTTTGCGGTGGTTTTCGGCGTTCGTCTGGACACCGAATTTACCGGCGGCGCGATGCTCACCCTGCGGTATGAGAATACCCTGGATCTCTCCGCTGTGCAGAAGACTGCGGAGGAGGCGCTGGGCTCCACCGGCCTGACCCTTCAGACCGGCGAGAATGTGGCCACCGGCGAAGCTACGGTCAAGATCTCGATGCCCGGCAGCTCCACTGTGACCACCGAGCAGGTGGAAACGCTGCTGGCAAATCTGGAAGAGCAGTACCCCGACAACCAGTTTGCTCAGCTCTCGCTGAGCAACGTCAGCGCTACCATGGGCTCCAAGTTCCTGCAGAAGAGCCTGGTGGCGGTGGCTGCCGCGCTGCTGCTGATCCTTATCTATATCGCGCTGCGCTTTAAGAACATCGGCGGTCTGACCGGCGGAGCTATGGCCATTCTGGCCCTGCTCAATGACCTGATGGTGGTGTTCGGCACCTTTGTTGTGCTGCGGGTGGCACTGGACGGCAACTTCATCGCCGCCATGCTCACGATCCTGGGCTATTCCATCAACGATACCGTTGTGGTCTACGACCGCATCCGGGAGAACCGCCGCCTCATGGGCAAAAAGACTCCCTTTGCTGACTTGGTCAATCTCTCTCTGAATCAGTCCGCCCGCCGGACCATCGTCACCACCGTGACCACCGTTGTGGCTCTGGCAGTGATGTGCGTAGTGGCCAAGCTCTATGGCCTGGACAGCATCTTCACCTTTGCCTTCCCGCTGATGACCGGCATGATCAGCGGCGTATACACTTCGCTGTGCGTCTCCACTTCGGCCTGGCTGGTCTGGAGCGAGCGCCGTTCCGGCTCTGCCAAGCCCAAGGCAAAAGGCTAAAACAGGGGAGAGCCCCCGGCAAGCAAGCATTCGTTTAAAAATTCCGGCTCCCGTCCGGAAGATCAAAAGGGAGGAACCTTTTTATGAAATGCCCCTATTGCGGCGCGGAAGATTCCAAGGTCATTGATTCCCGCCCCACCGAAGACGGCGAGCGGATTCGCCGCCGCCGGGAGTGCCTGAGCTGCCGCAAGCGGTTCACTACCTATGAGGTGGTGGAGACCCTGCCGCTGATGGTCATCAAAAAGGATGGCTCCCGTGAGGTCTTTGACCGTCAGAAGCTGCTCAACGGCATGGTCCGCTCCTGTGAGAAGCGCCCGGTGAGCTACCATATGCTGGAGCGTGCAGCGGACAACATCGAGCGGGAGCTCATGACCTCCTGCGATCAGGAGGTCAGCAGCGTCCGCATCGGCGAGCTGACCATGCAGGAGCTCAAGAAGATCGACGAGGTGGCCTATGTGCGCTTTGCTTCGGTCTACCGCCAGTTTGCGGATGTGGAAAGCTTCTTTACCGAGATCAAAAAATTGATGGGAGACCGCAAGGACTGATTCTTCCATCCAAAAACGCAGCGACGGCCGCGCCCGAAACTACTGGGCGCGGCCGTCGCTTTTTTATAGCCAGCGATGAGCCAGCCGGTCAAGGTTTTCCAGCTGCACAGAGGCCCGGCGCAGCTCGCCGGCGGCTTCTTCCCGGGCGTCCTGTTCCAGGTATCCGGCAGCGGCCCGGAGGTTTGACTCCAGTTCCAGAAAATCCTCGGTGCGCAGCACCATCATCATCTGCCGGTGCATCTCTTCGCACAGCTGTGCACCCTCTTCCATGGCCTGCAGTGCGGCGGGGTAATCGTTTTGTTCCAAAGCCTGCTCGGCCTGTTCCACAGTCTGGTTCATCTCCTCGGTGAACCGATGCACCCGTGCTGTGCTGAAGGCAGCCAGCAGTACAATGACGGTCAGGATCGCAAGGCATGCATAGATTCGCCGCATTTTACCCCTCCTTTCCCGGATGCTTCTCTTTTTTCATCAGAAAATAATCCTCGGTATCGTTTCCAATGAGCAGCAGGATCTCCTCCGGCAGCAGGGTATTGGCCTCGGCGGTGCGTTCCAGCCAGGCCAGGTCCTTGCCGCACCAGCGGAGGTTGTCCTCCAGGATTTGGCCGTCCAGTATAAAGGGAACTGTGGCCTGGGCCTGCTGGACCTTCATTCCCAGTTCCGCTAAAGTCGGAGGCTGATGTTCTGTCCGCAGCGCCACCGAAAGACTTCCGTTGGTCTCCACCACTGCATAGGAGACCTGCCTCGGGTCAAATACGTCCTTGCCCCGCAGCGCCTCCATGAGGTCCGAGATAGTCAGCCGCAGCGAGCGCAGGGCGGCTTGGTCGATGACCCCGTCCAGGATCACGGTCTTGGGCCGGCCGGACAGCAGGCTGTAAAAACGCTGGCTGTAAAAGCTCAGCATCGACCCCAGCAGTTCCAGAACCGCGATCAAAAACAGCGGAATGAGACTGGCTGTAATGGGAACCTCTTCGGATTCGATGGAGATGGAAGCCAGATTCGAGATCAGAATCGTGGATACCAGCTCCTCCGGCTGCAGCTCTCCCAGCTGACGCTTGCCCATCAGGCGCATGGCAAAAAGAACGCACAGATAGATGACCACCGTGCGGAAGATCAGCAGTTTCAAAAAATGGCCCCCTTTTTGTTTGTCCGGCTCCCGGCCGAATGGAACCGCCCTTTGCAGGGCATACTGCCTTGTAAAGGATGGTGTTGCAAGATGCAGCAGCTGGCACAGCAGCTGGAACAGAATCTTACGGAACTCGATACCATGTTTGGCAGTTCCGCAGATTATTATGCAAAGCGGGTCAGGATCTACCGCTGCCCGGCGGCCATCCTGCTTTTTGACGGGATGGCCAGCCTCGAATCCCTCTGGTCCTTGCTGCTGGATGCAGCGAACCGGGAAACTCCGCCCCTGGAACCAGGGCAGCAGGCGCCCACAGGACAGCAGGTCTACGATCATCTGATGGGGCGCACCGACCTGCCTGCCTCCAGCGCACCTGTAAAAACCATGCAGGATCTGATCCGCTGCATCACGGCCGGTATGGCGGTGCTGCTGTTGGAGGGGTGCTCCACCGGCATTTCATTCCCGGTGCAGGGGCTCAAGTTCCGCTCGGTCAATGAGCCCTCCGGAGAGGGAAATATCCGGGGCTCGCGGGAAGGATTTACCGATCTTTTGCGGGTCAACCTGAGCCTTTTGCGGCGTCTGATCCGTACCGATACCTTTGTGCAGGAAGTAGCCCAGGCAAAAACTGCCATGGGCACCGAATATGCGCTGTGCTACTGCCGGGACAAGGTGGATGAAAAGATGCTGGGCCGGGTTCGCCGTGCTCTGGAGCAGGCGCAGCCGGAACTGCTGCTGGATTCAAGCTATTTTGTGCCCTGGCTGGCGCCCGCACGGCTGCGGCTTTTTGCTCCGGTCAGCTACACCGAGCGTTCGGCGGTGGCCGCCGCAAAAATTTGCGAGGGGAAAATACTCATTCTGGTCAACGGCAGCCCTTCGGCAATGGTTCTGCCCGCTCTTTTTTCCGAAAACTTTGAGTGTCTGGACGATTACGGCACGGCGGCAATTTTTTCTTCCTTTATCCGCCTTCTCAAATATTTTTCCTTTTATCTGTCCATTTTTTTGCCCGGAGTTTTTGTCTGTACGGCGATCTATCTCCCCGAGCTGATCCCGCCGCAGCTGCTCTATAAAATCGAAGCAGCCGAACAGGGCACGCCGCTGCCCCTTTTTGCCGAGATGGTCATGGTCATTCTGATGCTGGAGGTCATTCGGGAAGCGGGCCTTCGGATGCCTCAGTCCCTGGGCCATTCGGTCAGTCTGGTGGGAGCTCTCATCATCGGAGACGCAGCGGTGGCGGCAGGGCTCATGGGTACGCCGGTGATCCTGGTGGCCAGCATTACCTCGGTCGCCCTTTTTGTGACCCCCTCTCTCTATGAGGCGGCCACCTTGCTTCGTTTGGCGGTGATTCTGGCGGCAGGTCTGGCGGGACCGGTGGGACTGGCGGCGTTTTTTCTGCTGTTTTTGTTCAGCCTGTCCGATGTATCGGTGCTGGGGGTGCCATACCTTGACCCTCATCCGTTTCCCAGCAGCCCGCCTGCGGCGGACGGGATTTTCCGGCGGGATTACCGGCAGCTTTCCCGCAGCATTTTCAATATCTGGCAGAGGAGGGAATAAGGGTGCAGCAAACCGATCATTACGCCGTTTCCACCCTGGGCCTGGGGCTGGTGGCTGCTGCGCTGGCCCGCAGTTTTTCCATCTATGGAGGGCAGGAGTCATTACGGGGGATGCTCCTTCTGGGGCTGCCCTGTGCTGTGCTGCTGGCTTTGTCCGGGGCGCTGGCGGGAGCGTTGGCGCGCCATTACGGACTGTTTGAAGGAAACAGCTGGTGGTCCCGATGGGTGGGGCTGGGGTTCCTTGCATGGTTCGGCGCGGAGCTCTTTTGGACCGTCGGCCAGGCTCAGATGGTCTGCCGCCAGCAGTTTTCCTCCAACGCGCTGGTGGGAGTGCTGCCGATCCTGCTCCTGGTCTGCTGGGGGCAGCGGCCCCAGGCCCTGAACCACACCGCCCGGGTGTTGTGGTGGCTTTTCGGATTGGCGGCGGTGGGCTGCCTTTTGGGTCTCAGCAGCCAGATGCAGTGGCAGCGGATGTACAGTCCTTCCGCGCCCGGCCTGCTGCAGGAGGGTCTGCCGGTTCTGGAGCTGCGGCCGGAATACTTCGCGCTGCCGCTGCTGTGTTCGGAACGTCGGCAGAGCAGCGGCGCGCTGCTGCCCCTCTGGAGCTTTGGCGCGCAGGCCCTCTATGCTCTGGCGGTGGAACTTGTACTGGGGCGGCAGCGCAGTACAGGGTACAGCGGCCTCGAGCTTCTGCGGGCCTGGTCGCTGGGCAGCTTTTCCCGGATGGATGCGCTGCTGATTTTGGTCTGGCTGGCGGCAGCCCTCTTCCGAATCTGCTTTCTGGTCTGTATGATGCGGCGAATTTTTGATAAGTGTCTGGCAGGAAAAACTGCGAAAGGGGAGAACCGGGCATGAAAAAGCAGAAAATCATTGCCGCGTCGCTGCTCACCCTCTTCTGTCTGCTTTTCTTCCGAACCGACAACGCCCAAAAAAGCATGGTTCGGGCTCTTCTGCTGGAGCCAGGCCCCCAGGGGTGGACGGTAGGTCTGCTCTACCAGGCGCCGGAGGCCGCCACCGACTCCTCCGAAGCTGCGGCAGAGATCCGGTTTGCAGCGGTGGAAGCCTCTTCGCTGGAACAGGGGCTGGTGAATGTGCAGTCGGTTTTGCCGCAAACCGCCAATTACCGGCTGTGCGATTATCTCTTGCTGCTCCCGGGCAGCAGCTGGCAAACCCTGGCCGAAGCCGAGCAACTGATTTTGGACCGCTCCTGCGGACGGACGGCAGCCTTTGTGGAAGCATGTGATTTTACCTGTTCCGAGCTCTCGGAATGGACCGAAGAAGATGGGGAACTGTCCAAGCTGCTGGATCAGATCAAGGCCGCGCAGGAGATGTCGCCCCGCCTCTATGAAAAGAATCTGACCAACGGTCTGCTGCTGCCGCTGCTCCGCCTTGAGGAGACCGGCCCCCAGATCGCGCAGGAAGGCTGGTTTGTCGGCCCGGCCGGGTCTTCTCTGTGGGATGCCCGGCAGACAACCCTTTATCATCTGCTGAGCGGGAGAAAAAACGGCGGACGGCTTTGGAAAGACGGCGCTGCACTGGAAATCCGACGCTGCATCCGCTCGGTGGAACCGGATGGGGCAGGAGGGTTTGTGCTGCGGCTGGACTGCCAGACGCTGGATGAAACAGGTCCTTCCCCCGGCTCAGAGGAGGCTGAATGGCTGGAACAGCTGTGCATAGAATCGCTGCAGCAATGGTGGGCCCAGGGCCTGGACCCGCTGGGCCTGGGCGGATTTTCTGCCCTGAGAAACGGGGTGGAAGAAATGCTCCAGCCGCAAAAAAACGCCTGCCCGCAGCTGCAGGCAGACGTTCGGTTTATGTCCTTTTTCTAGGTCAATGAGCGGTTTCAAAGCTCACGGTAATGGTGGTTCCCTGACCCACTTCGCTTTCCAGATGAATGGAAGCATTGTGGATGCGGGCAATATGCTTGACGATGGCCAGGCCCAGCCCGGTGCCTCCGGTGGCCTTGCTACGGCTCTTATCCACCCGATAGAAGCGTTCAAATACACTGCTCTGGGATTCTCTCGGAATGCCGATGCCGGTATCCTTCACCGTGAGGGTGGAGCGTCCGTCCCGCCCGCATGCGGTGATCAGCTGTACAGTGCCTCCCGGACGATTGTACCGGATGGCGTTGTCGCACAGGTTCTGGCACAGTTCTTCCAGCAGGCTCCGGTTGCCCAGAACCGACGCGCTCTCACCCAAAAAGGTGAGGGATACATACGCCCGGCGGGCGTTGACCTTCAGCCGATCGGTGCATTCCCGGGCCAGATCCAGAAGATCAATGGTCTCCATAGAGGGAATACTTTCTTCCCCGTTCATGTTGTCCAAGTGGGAAAGCTCCAGAATGTCATTCACCAGACGGATCATCCGGCTGGCCTCATTGTGGATTTTTGCGCCGAACTGCTGGATATCCTCCGGCTTTGCAATGCCTGTCTCGATGAGTTCGGCGTATCCGGAGATGCTGGTCAGCGGGGTTTTCAGCTCATGGCTGACGTTGGCGGTAAACTCCTGACGCATCTTTTCATTGTTTTTCCGCAGGGTGTAATCTGCATGGATGGCCTGGGCAAAGGGCACGAATTCACGGTAGGGGATATGTTCCTGGATGTGCTCCAGATCGTCCGCCATCTTTAGAACCGGCTGGACCAGCCGCCGGGTCAGAACTCCTGCCGACAGCGCTGCAAAGGCCATCATCAAAAGGCAGCTCAGCAGAATGGCAGGCAGGGCTTCATCGTAGATAGCCCACAAGGTTTCTGCATCGGATGCACAGCGCAGGATGCTTCCATCCGAAAGCTTCAGCGCATAATAGCAGGTTTGATACCCCAAAGTCTGGGAGTCCCGCTTGGCGCGGCCCTCGCCCTCGGCCAGAGCCTGCTGGATCTCGGGACGGCTCAAATGGTTTTCCAGCGGCTGGGAGGTCGCATTTTCATACAGGACGCTTCCGTCCGGTGCGATCAGGGTTACCCGGATATCCTCAGAAGCCAGAGCATCCAGTGCCTCAGGAGAATCGGCATAGGCCGCTGCTGCCAGCGCCGCCTGACGTTCCAGGGAACTCCAGACCTGTTTGTTAAAGGCTTTATGGAATACCAGAATGCAGAGGATCGCCGTACAGGTCAGCCCCAAAACACCCATCAGAAACAGCCGTCGGCCGATCTTTTCTTCCATGCTGCTGATTTTCATTCCTCGCCGCCCTCCTCGGACTCGGATTCGGTCAGCTTATAGCCCACTTTGCGTACCGTACAGATGTAGCTTCCGGCAGTACCCAGCTTTTTGCGCAGGGTGCGGATATGCATATCCATGGTACGGCTTTCCACCGGAATATCGGTGCCCCACACCGCCTGCAGGATCACCTCCCGGGTGACCACAAGATTTGCATGCTCCAGCAGCAGCCGCAGCAGCCGGTATTCCTTGTAGGTCAGGTCCACCGGAGTTCCGTGTACCGTCACACTGTGCCGGGCATCGTCCATGCGAATTTCATGGAAGGTGAGCAGGTCGGACTGTTCTTTGGGCGCAAACCGCCGCAGGGCGGCCCGCACCCGGCTCAAAAACTCCATAATGCCAAAAGGCTTTGCAATATAGTCATCTGCGCCGCAGTCCAGACCCCGCACTGTGTCCAGCTCGCTGGATTTGGCGGTGACCATAATGACCGGCACCTGCCGCAGGGCGGGGGAGCTGCGCAGCTTTTTGAGGATGGAAAAGCCATCCTCTCCGGGCAGCATTACATCCAGAATGATGAGCTCCGGAACCTCCGACTGCATCGCCTGCCAGAAGGGCTTGGAGCAGTCGAAAGAGGTCACTTCGTAGCCGCTGGACTGCAGCGCATACTGTTCCAGCTCACGGATCGCGGTATCATCCTCGATGATATAGATCATAGCTTATTTTTCCTCCATTTCGGCAGGGAAAGGATAGCGGGCGCGATAACGATCCAGCCGGCGGCGGAAAGCCTGGCTCTCCTCTGCGGAGGAATCTCCATGGCGCAGATCGTTGAGGTAAGCATGGGTGTCAAAACTGTCCTGAGCCACCTCGATCTGAGCGACTGCCACATTGCTGCAGTGGTCGCAGATGCGCGCATAGTCGGTCAGCAGGTCATCCAGCACAAAGCCGTAGGCAATGGAGCAGCTTCCGGCCTGCAGACGGGCGATGTGCCGCGCCTTGATGGCACGGACCAGCTCATTGACCACCGATTTCATCGGCTCCACCTTTCCGGCCAGATGCAGATCACCCCGGCGGAAGGCATCGGTGGTACGGTTCAGAAGATCCTGCACCGCATCCTCCAGCACCTGAAGCTCTTCCTGTGCATCCTTGGAGAAGGAGATCTCCTTCTCGTGAATCTCACGGGCGGAGGCTGCAAGACTGATGGAGTGATCGCTGATGCGCTCGAAGTCGCTGATGGTGTGCAGCAGGGTGTTGACCTTCTGGCTGTCCTCGTGGCTCATCTCGCGGCTGGACAGCTTGACCAGGTAGGTGCCCAGCGCATCCTCGTATTTGTCGATCTGTTTTTCCTGTTCGCTGACCTTGCGGGCCAGTGCTTCATCCCAGGTATGGGTCAGGCTCATTGCCTGCAGTACGCTGGTGCGGGCCAGCTCGGCCATGTCCGAAGTGGTGGCGCGGGCACGCTCCACAGCGACGGCGGGCGTATTCAGCAGACGCTCATCCAGCAGTTCGAACTTTTCCTCGGAGTGGCCCTCGGGAATGGTGAGAATGGCCAGCTTTTCCAGGAAGTTTGCAAAGGGGAGAAGAATCAGAGTGGTGGTCAGGTTAAAAACCGAGTGCACTACGGCGATGCTCCAGGGCTCGATGACCTCGTTTACAAAGGAGAAGTGGAACACTGCGTTCAGGCTATAGAAACCGGTCAGGAAAATGATGACGCCGATGATGTTGAAGTACAGGTGAACCATGGCGGCGCGGCGGGCGTTTTTGTTAGCGCCCACCGAAGAGATCAGCGCGGTCACGCAGGTGCCGATGTTCTGGCCCATGATGATGGGAATCGCACTGCCGAAGGAAATCACACCGGTGGCGCTCAGCGCCTGCAGAATGCCTACGCTGGCGCTGGAACTCTGGATGATGGCGGTGAGCACAGCGCCCACCAGTACGCCCAGGATGGGGTTGGAAAAACGCAGGAAGATTTGAGTGAACCAGGGCTCATCCTGCAGCGGAGACACAGCGGAAGACATGGCGGACATGCCGGTCATCAGAATGGAAAAACCGATGAAGATGGTGCCCACGCCCTGCTTGCGCTCGCTCTTGCACATATAGAGAATGATGCCGATGAAGGCCAGCAGGGGGCTGAAGGAGGTAGGCTTGAGCAGCTGGATGAAAAAGCTTTCGCCTTCAAGACCTGCCAGACTCAGAATCCAGCTGGTAACGGTGGTGCCCACGTTGCTGCCCATGATGATGCCGATGGCCTGGTGCAGCTCCATGATGCCGCTGTTGACGAAGCCGACCACCATGACGGTGGTGGCACTGGAGCTCTGGATGATGGCGGTGACCACAAAGCCCAGAGCGAATCCTTTCAGAGGGTTGTCGGTCAGACGGGCCAGCAGCTTCTGCAGCCGTCCGCCGGCCTGTTTTTCCAGCGCTTTGCCCATGATGTCCATGCCGAACAAGAACAGAGCCAGGCCTCCAAAAAGAGAAAATAGATCGAAGACGGTCATAATGGTTCCTCTCTTCCATTTTACTACGTTTTACAAAGATTTTTCCGTCGTTTCTAGTATAGGGAGTGTATGTAAAATCCGAAATCAGAAGAATGTAAAATTCATGTAAAACAAATAGTTCAAGCGGGGACCGGAGTTTGCCGGTGAGGGCAAATCCGATAAAGCGGACTCCATCTAGGATAGTATACGGCTTTTTCCCGGAGAATACAATCGATACACACATATATAAAATGGGAAACCGGGTACAGTACTTCAAAAATTTTGAAGGGAATTGTATTCCTGTTAAAATTCTATTATAATAACAACAATGAGCGTATATGCCTGCCGCGCCGACAGGGCAGGCAAGGAACCTACAGGAGGAAAAAGATATGGGCACTTTTGCCGTTTCGCTGAAAGAATTGACCAACCAGGTCCGGCTGGAAATCGTCTGCGCGCCCCGCCCGCTGGAAAAGATCCAGGTGGAGATCGCCGAGGTCAACCGTCCTGGTCTATTCCTGGCTGGGTATTACGACTACTTTGACAAGCTCCGGCTGCAGATTTTGGGTCTGGCGGAGATCAATTTCCTGTCCGGTCTGAGCCCGGAGAAGCGGTACGAGGCGCTGGATCAGCTGTTCTGTCAGAAGCCGCCGGCCGTCATCATCTCCCGCAGCAATGAGATCGGCCCTCTGCCGGAGATGCTGAAACTTGCGGAAAAATATGAGGTGGCTTTGCTGCGCTCGGAAGAGACCACCTGCACCCTGATGGGAACTTTGATTGATCTGCTCAACATGGAGCTTGCACCCCGCATTACCCGCCATGGTGTGCTGGTAGAGGTATATGGTGTCGGCATCCTGATTCTGGGGGACAGCGGCATTGGCAAGAGCGAGCTGGCCATCGAGTTGGTCAAGCGGGGCCATCGCCTGGTGGCGGATGATGCTGTGGAGCTGCGCCGGGTCTCCAGCCGCCGCATCATGGGTACAGCGCCTGAGAATATCCGTCACTTTATCGAGCTGCGGGGTGTGGGCATCATAAATGTTGCCCGTGTGTATGGCGTCGGTGCGGTCAAGATCAAGCAGGAGGTCAACATGGTGGTGGAACTGGAAGCCTGGGACCCCACCAAGAATTATCAGCGCACCGGCCTTGAGACCGAAACCACCGATATTCTGGGGGTCAGCATCCCCAGCACTGCCATCCCTGTTTCTCCGGGACGCAATCTTGCGGTGGTGCTGGAGACGGCAGCCATCAACAACCGTCAGAAATCCATGGGCTACAACGCGGCAAAGGAACTGCTGATCCGTCTGGGGCTGGAAGATACGCTGGACTAAAGGAGCGTGGACATTTTTGGAACTTTTGCAACTCAAACAGCAGCTGGAACAAGCGGGCATTCCTTATAAGGAACAGGAACCTCTGTCCGCCCACTGCACCTTCCGGATCGGCGGCCCGGCGGCGCTGCTGCTCCAGCCGAAAAACGAATCCCAGCTGTGCAGCGGAATTGAGCTGTGCAAACAGATGGGCGTACCTTATTATTTGCTGGGCAACGGCAGCAACATTCTTTTTGCGGATGAAGGCTACTCCGGCGCAATGATCGATCTCACCGCGATGGAAGGCGGGATCGACTGCCGGGACGGCCGCCTTGCAGCGGGTGCAGGCATCCGCCTCAGCGCTTTGTGCAGCGAGGCATTGCGCGCGGGGCTGACCGGGCTGGAATTTGCCTATGGCATCCCTGGAACGGTGGGCGGTGCGGTTTATATGAACGCAGGCGCCTATGGAGGAGAAATCAAGGATGTGCTGGTCTCGGTGCGCTATCTCACCGCAGAAGGGCAGATCGTTTGTGCTCCCGCGGAGCAGCTGGAACTGGGATACCGGCACAGCATCTTTGAGAAAAACGGCGGATGCATCCTTTCAGCGGAGTTTCAGCTCCAGCCGGGGGATAAAGAGGAGATCCGCGCCCAGATGGAGGAGCTGATGAACCGCCGGAAGGAAAAGCAGCCGCTGGATAAGCCCAGCGCGGGAAGTACCTTCAAACGCCCTGCCGGAGCATTTGCCGGTGCATTGATTGATCAATGCGGTTTGCGGGGATATCGCTGCGGCGGCGCAGCCATCAGCGAAAAACACTGCGGATTTGTGGTGAACCTGGGAGGAGCAACCTGTGCGGATGTGCTGGAGCTCTGCCGCCAGGTGGCCCAGATCGTCCGGGAGAAAACCGGCTATGAGCTGGAAAAAGAGATCCGGGTCGTAAGAGATTGAAGACCATGGGCGAGGAAGTGAAAAAGACGGAGGGGGAAAAGGTATGGAACTGCTGATCGTAAGCGGGCTGTCCGGCTCGGGTAAGTCGGTAAGCATGAACGCGCTGGAAGACATCGGCTATTTTTGTATGGATAATATCCCGGCAGGGCTTTTGCCCCGGATTATAGCGTTTTCCAAAGCAGGTGATACGCAGCTGGATAAGGTCGCTGTTTCGATGGACGTGCGGGGCTGCCATTCGGCAGAGGAGATCGAAACGGCGCTGCACGATCTGGATCAGGAAGGCGTCCCCTATAAGATCCTTTTTCTCAACGCTTCGGACGACGTCCTCCAGCGCCGCTACAAAGAGACCCGCCGGCGTCATCCCATCAGCATTGCCATTGGCGTTTCCACCACCGAAGCACTGAAGCGGGAGCGAAAGATTCTCCGCCCGCTGGAGCTGCGGGCAGATTACACCATCGACACCAGCCTTCTGTCCACCTCCCAGCACAAGGAGCGGATCTGCAATCTGTTTCTGCGGGAGGGCGGCGCCAAGGCGGCTATGATGATCACGGTCATGAGCTTTGGTTTTAAGTTCGGTCTGCCCCAGGAAGCAGATCTGGTGCTGGATGTGCGCTGCCTGCCCAATCCGTTTTATCAGCCTCATCTCAAACACAAGACCGGCTTGGATCAGGAGGTCGTGGATTATGTCATGGGCTTTGAATCCTCCCAGGAGCTGCTGCGGCGCATTGAGCATCTGTTGCAGTATGCGCTGCCCCTCTATGTAAAGGAGGGGAAAAGCCAGCTGACCATCGCGGTGGGCTGTACCGGAGGGAAACATCGCTCCATCACCTTCGCCCGCATGATTGCGGAATTTTGTCGGCAGCAGGGGTATACACCGGGCGTTCAGCATCGGGATGCATCCCGGTGAACCGATTTTCCGCAGAAAAAGAAACATAGAAAGAGGAACGAGGCATGAGCTTTGCTTCCCAGGCGCGCGAGGAGATCGCCCGGCGCAGCACCGTTAAGGCGTGCTGCGTGCGGGCGGTCTGTTATGGTATCGCATGTTTTGCAAAATATTTTGATACAAAAGGCCTGGTGCTCCAGACCGAACAGCAGCACACCGCCCAGTATGCTCAGCAGATGTTTGCCTGCTGCGGCGTGGAGGGCACCGTGGTGGAAAAGCAGCGTCCCAGCGGGATTCTATATGAATTTTCCATCCGGGAACCGGAGCAGGTGGAACGGATGCATGCGCTGTTCGGCACCACCGGCAATGAGACCAGCATCCAGATCGACCCGGCTCTGCTGCGCTGCCGGGGCTGCCTGAGCGGATACATCGGCGCAGCTTTTCTGTGCAGCGGTACGGTCACCGATCCCCAAAAGGAGTATAACCTGGAGTTTCTCACCCCCCGCACCAATCTTGCCCGGGACTTTGAGGCGCTGCTGGCAGAGCATGAATTTGCGCCCCGGCGTACCCGGCGACGGGCGGTCAATGTGATTTACATCAAGACCAGCGACCAGGTCGAGGCGCTGCTGGCTTTTATGGGAGCGGAAGAAGCGGCCGCTCAGATCCAGCGGCAGAAGGCGGTAAAATCAGTCCGCAACCGAGTCAATCGTCACACCAACTGCGAGACGGCGAATCTCAGCAAGATGGCGAAGGCAAACGCCCAGACTCTGCTGGCCATCCGCTACCTGCAGCAGGAGAATGCATTGGATTCACTGCCTGAACCGCTGCGCCAGGCGGCGGCAAAGCGGCTGGAATACCCGGATTTATCGCTGTCGGCACTGTGCGGCTGCTTTGAACCGGCGCTGAGCAAATCCGGACTTTCCAACCGGATGAAAAAGCTGGAGGCGGCTGCCGCCCAGTTAAAACAAAAGAGGGAGGAGGCATGCAATGAAGGAGACTGCACAGAACAGCCCGCTCACCGCGGCTGAAGCATCTGCGGAGCGTCCATTCGTCCATCTGCATCTGCACACCGAATACAGCCTTCTGGACGGTGCCTGCCGGATCGATCAGTTGATGGACCGGGTCAAGGAGTGCGGCCAGACCGCAGTGGCCTGCACCGACCACGGGGTCATGTACGGCTGCGTTCAGTTTTACAAGGCGGCGAAAAAGGCCGGTATAAAGCCGATCATTGGGTGCGAGGTCTATGTGGCCACCCGGACCCGGTTTGATAAGGTCAACCGGATTGACGGCAACCACCATCTGATCCTGCTGTGCAAGAATGAGACCGGCTATAAAAATCTCATTCGCATGGTCTCCAGTGCCTTCATTGAGGGCTTTTACTCCCGTCCGCGGGTGGACAAGCAGCTACTGGAGCAGCACCACGAGGGCCTTGTCTGCCTGTCGGCCTGCCTTGCAGGCGAGATCCCCCAGGCGCTTTTGGCCGGAGACTATGAGCGGGCAAAGTCCATTGCCCTGTGGTATCGGGATCTGTTCGGGCCGGAGAACTACTACATCGAGCTTCAGGACCACGGCTTGGAAGAGGACCAAATCGTCCTTCCTCAGCTCATCAAGCTGGCCCGGGAAACCGGCATCCCCATGGCAGCCACCAACGACGCCCATTATCTGCGCAGGGAGGATGCCAAGATGCAGGCCATTCTGCTCTGCATCCAGACCGGCAAGACCATCCAGGACGCGGACAAGATGGAATTCCAGACCGATGAGTTTTACGTCAAGTCCACCGAGGAAATGTATGATCTGTTCTCGATGGTGCCGGAGGCCTGTGCCAATACCGCCCGCATTGCAGAACAGTGCAATTTTGACTTTGATTTCGGTCACACCAAGATCCCATACTACAAAGCTCCCGGCGGGATGGACAACCAGGTCTACTTTGAAAAGCTCTGCTGGGAGGGGCTGGAGCGCCGCTACGGCCCTCAGGTGCCGAAGGAAAACTGTGAGCGCCTGAAATATGAGATCGGGGTCATCCAGTCGATGGGGTATACAAACTACTACCTCATTGTCTACGACTACATCAATTACGCCAAGAGCCAGGGCATCCCGGTGGGGCCGGGACGCGGTTCCGGCGCGGGCAGCATCGCGGCCTACTGCGTCGGCATCACCGACATCGACCCCATCCGCTACAACCTGATCTTCGAGCGGTTTTTGAACCCCGAGCGGGTCAGCATGCCGGATTTTGACGTGGACTTCTGCTACGAGCGGCGGCAGGAGGTCATCGACTACGTCAACCGCAAATACGGCGCTGACCATGTGGCCCAGATCGTCACCTTCGGCACCATGGCGGCCCGCAATGCCATCCGGGACGTGGGCCGGGTCATGGGCATGCCCTACCAGAGCGTGGACGTGGTGGCAAAGCTGGTGCCCATGGAGCTGAAGATGACCTTGAAGCGGGCGCTGGAGGTCTCCAGCGAGCTGCGGCGGATGTATGAATCCGACCCCCAGGTCACCGAGCTCATCGACACTGCTATTAAAGTGGAAGGGATGCCCCGTCACGCCTCCACCCATGCGGCGGGCGTGGTCATCACTCCCGAGGCCACCGACCACTATCTGCCGCTGGCGACCAACGACGGCCTGCCGGTGACCCAGTTCAACATGACCGAGATCGAGGAACTGGGCCTTTTGAAGATGGACTTCCTCGGCCTGCGTACCTTGACGGTCATCCGGGATGCCGAAAACGCGGTCCGCCGCCGGGAACCGGATTTTTCCATCGAGAAGCTGAACTACGACGACCCGGCCACCTATGCGATGCTGGGCCAGGGGGCCACCGAGGGCGTTTTTCAGCTGGAATCCTCGGGCATGAAGCAGGTGCTGGTGGGGCTGCAGCCTCAAAACCTGGAAGATGTTATCGCGCTCATCAGCCTTTACCGCCCTGGTCCCATGGATTCCATCCCCACCTATCTGCGCAACCGCCATGAGCCGGACAAGATCCGCTACAAGACCCCGCAGCTGGCCCACATTCTGGACGTGACCAACGGCTGCATCGTCTATCAGGAACAGGTCATGCAGATATTCCGGGAACTGGCGGGCTTCTCCTTCGGCCAGGCAGACAATGTGCGCCGGGCCATGAGCAAGAAAAAGCACGCGGTCATGGAGGCAGAGCGAACCAACTTCATCCATGGCTCCACCCAGCCGGGTCATGAGTGCCCGGGCTGTGTGGCCAACGGCATTCCCGAGTCGGTGGCAAACGAGATTTACGACGAGATGTCCAGCTTTGCTTCCTACGCCTTCAACAAGAGCCATGCGGCCTGTTATGCCTATGTAGCTTACCAGACGGCTTATCTCAAATGCCACTATCCCTCTGAATTTATGGCTGCTCTGCTGACCAGCGTTCTGGATAATACCGATAAGGTCATTGAGTATTCGGGGGAGTGCGCCCGCCGGGGCATCAAGGTCCTGCCGCCGGATATCACTCTCTCGGGCGGCGGCTTTACGGTGGACGACCGCGGTCAGATCCGGTTCGGACTCAATGCGGTCAAAAATGTGGGGCGCAACCTCATTGAAAATGTGGTGGCCCAGCGGCAGCAGGGCCCCTACACCAGTCTGTACGATTTCTGCAAGCGGATGCATGGCAGCGAACTCAACCGCCGCGCGGTGGAATGCCTCATCAAGGCAGGAGCGTTCGACTGCATGCCGGAAACAAACCGCCATAGCCTGGTGGAAGCGGTGGAAGGCATCTTAAAGAGCGTTGAGAACAACGCCCGCCGCAATCTGGAGGGACAGCTGGATCTGTTCTCGGTGATGCAGGGCAGCAGCGCACAGCCTTCGGCCGACCGCTACGAGATCAAGCTTCTGCCCGAATACACAAAGAGTGAACTGCTCCAGCAGGAAAAGGAGGTCAGCGGTCTATACCTGTCCGGCCACCCGCTGGACGCCTACCGCGGGCAGTCCGCCCAGTTTGCAACCCATTCCATCAAGGCGCTCACCGGCGAGGACGCCGCCGGACTGGATGGCAGCCATGTGCGGATCGTCTGTACCATTGTCAAAAACCGGATGATGACCACCAAGTCCAACAGCATGATGGCCTTTACCAGCGTGGAGGACCTGACCGGCACCATGGAGGTCATCGTATTCCCGCGGGTGCTGGATAATTTCCGGGACGCTTTGAAAGAAAATGCGGTGGTGGTCATTGAGGGCCGCCTTTCGGTGCGGGAGGATGAACCGCCCAAACTGACTGCGGATTCCATCCTGCCGGTGGACCGGTATGACCCGGCCCGCACCCACAACAGCTACCATCCGGACCCGGCGCAGCAGAAAGAACGGCTGTACATCCGGCTTGCTTCCCGCAGCTGTGCCGAATACGACAAGGTCATCAACCTGCTGGAAATATTCGATGGCGATACCCCGGTGATCCTCTATCTGCAGGATGTAAAAAAGAAGCTGGCTGTGCCCCGGCGGCTGTATGCCAGGATGCATCCGCTGCTGCTGCAGGAGCTGGAAAGGCTTCTTGGACCAGGGAATGTTGCAACAAAATAACATCTCCGTGAGCGAATCGGCAGTGGTAAGCTGTTTTCAAATTCTGTGGAATATGGTATACTATAATGCAGCAGAAATAGCCAAGTAGACTATTTTGAATGGAAGGTAAAGGGTTAGATCCACAAAAAACAAACAGGGAAGAACGACAACAGGAGCAATGGAGGGATTCTCTATGGAAAAACAAATTAAGACCATTGGTGTGCTTACCAGCGGCGGCGACGCCCCCGGCATGAATGCGGCAGTGCGCGCAGTCGTGCGCACCGGCCTGAATAAGGGCTTCCGGATGATCGGAATCCAGCGCGGTTACAATGGTCTGCTCAACGGCGAGTGCTTTGAGATGAACCTGCGCAGCGTGTCCAACATCATCCAGGCGGGCGGTACCATTTTGTATACCGCACGCTGCCTGGAGTTCAAGACCAAGGAAGGTCAGGACAAGGGCGCAGCCAAGTGCCGTGAACTGGGCATTGATGCTCTGGTGGTCATCGGCGGCGACGGCTCTTATCGCGGCGCTCGTCAGCTGGCGCACCGCGGCATTCCGATGGTCGGCCTGCCCGGCACCATTGACAACGATATTTCCTGCACCGAGTACACCATCGGCTACGATACGGCCATGAACACCGCTCTGCAGATGATCGACAAGCTGCGGGATACCTCTCAGAGTCATGACCGCTGCAGCGTGGTAGAGGTCATGGGCCGCAATGCGGGATACATTGCTTTGAACGTTGCTATCGCTTCGGGCGCAACCGCAGTGCTGCTGCCGGAGATGGAGTTTGACCTGCAGCGGGATGTTATCGACAAGATCGAAGCCACCCACCGCACCGGCAAGAACCACTTCATCGTCATCGTGGCGGAGGGCGTCGGCCATGCTCAGGAGATCGCCAACGAGATCCAGGCCCGCACCGGCATTGATTCCCGTGCCACCATTCTGGGCCATGTGCAGCGCGGCGGTTCTCCCACTCTGCGGGACCGTGTCAATGCTTCGGCCATGGGCTACCATGCAGTCTGCCTGCTGGAGCAGGGCAAATACAACCGCATCGTGGGCATGAAGGGCGAAAAGCTGGTGGATTATCCGGTGGATGAAGCTCTGGAGATGACCAAGTCTCTGGACCCGGTTCTGCTGGACGTCTGCAACACCATTTCGATTTAAACATAAACAGGTTTTGGGACGGCGGAATCCGATTGGTTCGGATTCCGCCGTCTTTTTCATGTTTCTGAATGAATGCACGCCTCGATTTATACACATCTTTGTGGTACAATAACGGCGTTGGACCCGGTCCGGCATTACAACAAAAGACAGAATACAGAGGGCCCGCTTTCTGCGGGCAGATGAGGAGAGAATGAGTTTGGAACTGGAACAGGCAAAACAGCGTGTGCAGCAGCTGCGCGCTCAGATTGAATACAACAACCGTCTTTACTACGATCAGGATGCTCCGGAACTCGAGGATTTTGAGTACGACGCCCTGACCCGGGAACTGCGGGAACTGGAACAGCAGTACCCGGAACTGATTACTGATTCCTCGCCCACGCAAAAAGTAGCAGGCACGCCCAGCGGGCGTTTTCCCAAGGTGACCCATGCGATCAAGATGGAGAGCCTGCTGGATGCGTTCAGCTATGAGGAACTGAGGGATTTCGACCGCCGGGTGCGGGACGCCGGCATCGACCCGGAATATGTGGTGGAGATCAAGATCGACGGTCTTTCCTGCAGTCTCGAATATGAGAACGGGGAGCTGGTACGGGCCTCCACCCGGGGCGACGGCGTAGTGGGAGAGGATGTCACCGCAAATGTCCGGGCCATCAAGGCGATTCCCAAAAAGCTCAAGAATGCGCCGGAATTTCTGGAAGTCCGGGGCGAGGTGTATATGCCCCACGCAGCCTCTGAAAAGCTCTGCGCGGAGCAGGAGGTGCAGGGCCTGGCTCCCTTCAAGAATCCGCGCAACGCGGCCGCCGGTTCGCTGCGCCAGAAGGATGCAAAGATCACAGGTTCCCGGGGGCTGTCCATCTTTGTGTTCAATGTCCAGCAGCTGAGAGGAGCGACCCTTTCTTCCCACGCCCAGAGCCTGGATTATCTCAAGAGCCTGGGACTGCCGGTTTCCCCCCGCTACCATGTGGTGCGGGATATCGAGGACGCCATCACCGAGATCGAGCAGATCGGCCAGGGGCGCGCCGGGCTGGATTTTGATATGGACGGCGCGGTCATTAAGGTGAACGATTTTGCCCAGCGGGAGCAGATGGGCTCCACCAACAAGTTCCCGCGCTGGGCCATTGCCTTCAAATATCCGCCCGAGGTCAAGGAGACAAAGCTTCTGAACATCGAAGTGGCAGTGGGCCGTACCGGCGTGCTGACCCCCACAGCCTGTTTTGAGCCGGTGACCCTGGCGGGTACAACGGTGGCCCGGGCAACACTGCACAACGAGGACTTTATCCGGCAGCTGGGTCTTTGCCTGGGCGATACCATCCAGGTACGCAAGGCCGGGGACATCATCCCGGAGGTCATCGCAGTCACCGCGCATCAGGAAGGCGCGGAACCCTATCGGATGCCCTCTGTGTGTCCCTCCTGCGGCGCCCCGGTGGTGCATCTGGGAGAACTGCCTGCCGAAGGCGAATCCGGGGACAAGAAACCCCGCCTGGAAGCTGCACTGCGCTGCATCAACCCCGAGTGTCCGGCCCAAGCCTTGCGCAACATCATTCATTTTGCATCCCGGGATGCAATGGATATCGACGGCCTGGGAACGGCGGTGGCCACCCAGCTGGTGGAGCGCGGGCTCATCCATTCGGCGGCGGATCTCTACACCCTTACCCGGGAGCAGCTGCTGACCCTGGACAAATTCAAGGAAAAAAGCGCCGACAACCTGCTGCGGGCGCTGGAGCATTCCAAACAGAACAATCTGGATAAGCTGCTGTTTGGTTTGGGCATCCGCAACATCGGAGACAAGGCGGCGGCTCTGCTGGCCGAGCACTTTGGCAGCATGGAAGCGGTGCAGCAGGCAGACATCGCCCAGATCAGCGCCATCGACGGCTTCGGCGGCATTATGGCCCAGAGCGTGGTGGAGTTTTTTCAGAAGGAGGGCACCCGGGATCTGATTCGCCGCCTGGCGGAGCAGGGGGTCAATATGCGCTGGACCGGCCAGCCCAAGACCGACCGGCTGGCAGGAAAGACCATCGTGGTGACCGGCACGCTGGAAACCCTTTCCCGCAGCGAGGCCGAGGCCCTGATCGCCCAAAACGGGGGCAAAGCCAGTGGCTCGGTGTCCAAAAAGACCTCCTATGTGCTGGCAGGGGCGGCGGCTGGCTCCAAGCTGACCAAGGCTCAGGCGCTGGGCATTCCGGTGCTGACCGAGGCGGAATTCCTGGCGATGCTGGAAAATCCGCAGGAGGACGAAGCGTAAAAATTGGTTTCTGGACAGTCCGACGCATCCTAAATAAAAAAGCGTTGTTGACCATAATTTCCAAAATATAGCAATTTTTGCTGTTGAAGTGGTTGGCAAAATATGGTAAAATCCAATGTGTTAAGGGAACCGCACACATTGGAGGATACAACGATGGACAAGATCAAATTTTTGATGTCGGATACAGGCCCGGAAATCACTGCACTCTGCCGCGAGGCGCTGGAGCAGAAAGGAATAGATGTCACCGTCGTAGAAAAAGATGGCACCAAGGTCCTTCAGAAAATGCTCTCGGTGCGTCCGCAGGTGGTGCTGCTGGACGCCTTTATGCCCGGTCTGGATGCACTGGCGGTCAAGCAGCGGTACAACGCGGCCGGGGAGCGGCATACCACCTTTTTTGTCACCGGCGCCTTCCAGAGTGAAGAGATGGTGCAGGAGCTGCTGGAAGAGGGGTTTGCCTACTACTTTGTCAAACCCTTTGACGAGAACGTTCTGGCGGGCCGGGTGCTCAAGGTGGCTGCCGGGCAGGACCGGCACATTGTTCACACCAGCGTGGACAGCGACGAGCTGACCGTCACCGAGATCCTGCATCAAATCGGGGTGCCGGCCCACATCAAAGGATATCAGTTTTTGCGGGATGCCATCCTTTTGACCATGAATGACCCGGAGTACATCAACGCCGTGACAAAACGGCTTTACCCCGAGATCGCAAAGAAGAACGGCACCACCGCCAGCCGGGTGGAGCGGGCCATCCGCCACGCCATCGAGGTGGCCTGGGACCGCGGCGATGTGGATACGCTGAACAGCTATTTTGGCTACACCATCCACAATCTGCGGGGCAAGCCTACAAATTCAGAATTCATCGCCATGATCGCCGATAAGATGCGGCTGGATAAAAAACAGCGCATCGGCTAAAGGGATGCGCGACCAACCGGTATAAAAGAATCAGCCAAAAAAGTGTGAACGAGCCATTTTAGCCCTTGCTTTTTTCTGAAAACGTGCTATACTATTACAGCAATCGTTTCCAAGGCCGCTCGACGGGGTAGCCGAAATTGAAGGTTGTGATGGGCACATACATTGAATATGGCCCCAATACGTCAGAACCAGAAATGAGGTGAAAAGAATGAAACAGGGTATCCATCCGAACTACGTTGACTGCACCATCACCTGCGCGTGCGGCAATGTCATCAAGACTCGTTCCACCAAGCCTGAGATCCACGTCGAAGTTTGCTCCAAGTGCCATCCCTTCTACACGGGCAAGCAGAAGCTGGTCGATACCGGCGGACGTGTCGAGCGCTTCAACAAGCGTTTTGGCCGTAGCAAGTAATTTGCGGTTCCAGTGTTTTTCGCGCCGTTCCCTTTCGGGGGAACGGCGCTTTTTGTATGAAGAAAACCACTCGCTGGGCGAGTGGTTCAAAAGAAGGCTTCTGCCGATCATGAAGACAATAAAAACTCCCTTTGCTAAAATAGAAGTGCGGTCTGGCAACTGCACAAACAAGCA